>JBEBKA010000073.1:0-11640 GCA_040079595.1 Gallionella sp. | reverse complement strand
TGGCTGCACGCCCTCCTGCAACACCTTACCACCGATGCCCCTCGCCCCATCGTGGGTGAGGGGCTAGGGGAGAGGGGGAAAGAACTTCAACAACGCCTGTCCATCCCCGCCAGCGAAATAGAAACCCTCTGGCAACAAGCCCAACACTTGCTCACCTCACCACCACTCGCGCGCTTCTTCGATGCACAACAGTACCGCAGTGCCAGCAACGAAATGCCCTACGTCAACGCGGCAGGTGAATTAAAACGTATCGACCGACTGGTGGAATTCGACGACGAAGTGTGGGTGCTGGATTACAAACTAGGCGACAGCGAAGATGCTGCGCGTTACCGAGCGCAAATGCAGGAATATCAAGCTGCGATGCAATCGGTGTATGCAGGCAAGACAGTGCGCTGTGCGTTGTTGTTTGCGGATGGGTTGTTGAACGAGGTATTTCCTAGTTCGTGGTAAGCACAGTCACTTGCGTTCGACTTAGTAATTTTTTGAAATCAGTATCGAACGTAACCAGATGTTCGCCGAGTTGAACAACTGCCGCCGCGAGCCACGCATCGGGAATATCGTTTGCGGCCAGTTTCTTTGTTAAACAGAGTTGACGCAACATCGGCCACTCCACACCCAACGTGGGCATCTCCACGCCTGGCATTGCCAAAAGCGCATCAACAAAACCAACCGCATCTTCCACGGGCGTGGGCTTAACGAATATCTTCGCATTGGTCACCAGCCGTAAAAAACTGGCAACCACCATAGGCATAAGCTTCACACTTGCACCATCAGCACAAGCTACAACGGCTTCATCGAGGCACGCATAGGCTATCTTGTGATGCGGATGATCGCCGCGCGATGCTGCGATCAATATATTGACATCAGGTGTCATTATCAGCGGCATCCAGCATGGCTTTGTTGCTGAGCGGGTTCAGACCTACAACCAAACCACCACGCCCCTTATGAACGGGAATTTTACGTTTGCTTGCCTTGGGTGCGGCGCGTGAAGAACGGAGGCGGAGTTGCAGTCCCTCCTCAATCAACCGCGTAAGGGTTGTCTGCTGACGCGCAGCCAGAGCCTTTGCATTTGCCAGCAGAGAATCGTTAATATCGAGAGTGGTTTTCATGGGGGGCAAGGTACAGATTTCTGTATAGGATGTCAATCAGACATCTGTAGTGCAATGTAAAACATCAACGCGGCGGGCGAATTGAAACGCATCGACCGACTGGTGGAATTCGATGATGAAGTATGGGTGCTGGATTACAAACTAGGCGCGAGTGAAGATGCGGCAAAATATCAAGTGCAGATGTTGGAATATCAAACTGCGATGCAATCGGTGTATGCAGGAAAAACGGTGCGCTGTGCGCTGCTATTTGCGGACGGAGTTTTAAGCGAAGTAGCGTGATTCGTAACATATAAATGTGAGTATTAAGAAAGGTAAACATGGAAGCAGTAGAAGATTTTATGTGGAAATATTTTGCTATGCGTTCGGAGCTTATGCGAGCTGCAAAAGAGAGAAGTATTTCTTTTCGAGAGAGATGTTTTACTGATGAGTATTTGGCGGCCAGTAAAAAAGTAAGTGAGAAGTCGAATGTTTATGAAAAAATTATTCCGCCCGTTGTTTTGCAAGTCGAGATGAAAGGAATTTCGGCAACAGTGATTACATCTGAACCGGCTTGTCGTAAATCAGAGCGCCGCATATATAAATTAAGATCAACTGATATTGGTTGGCAGATAGAAAGGAAAGGAACAGAATGTTTTTTGTGTGAGGGTTTAGGAGTTTATAACGGGGAAACTTGCTCCAATTGTGGCGGTAATAAGTGGGAATACCATGGAGCATCAAAAAGGTGAGCGGAGTGAAAAAAATTACAAACTTGGAAGAGTTAAGCAAGTCACTTACTTTGTTCTTTGAGGTGACGAAACTTGCTGGTGTGACTTTGAGTGATGACGATATTAAAATTGATTGTTGTATTAACCATAAAGTGGCATCGTTGGGTAAAAATAAGATGGCCGTTTATGTGTTTTCCTTCAAAGGAGACTGCCTCAAAGTTGGGAAGGCTGGGCCGAGGAGTCAAGCGAGATATATTAGCCATCACTACAATGCTTCGAGTTCACAAAGTAATTTATCAAAGTCATTACTTGCGCATCGTCACGAGCCTCGATTTTTCAGTGTGCCAGAAGATAATCCGGGTGCTTGGATCAAACAAAATGTTGAACGAGTGAATTTTATTCTGGATAAAAGTGTTGGAATTCCTGTTTTGAATTTACTGGAATCTTTCCTGCAATGCAGATTGAATCCTTGTTTTGAAGGTTTCAAAAGTCAGCAATCCTATCGCTGAAATTATTGATTGGGAAAAAGTGAAGCCTGAACTAACCAAAGCCCTTTCGCGGCCTTATAAATCGAAAGGGCATTTGAGAACGAAGTTAGCTAGATTGAAATGATTTACGACCGCTTTTTCAACGAAAGCGTCAGCTTGAATCTAGCCACGGGTTCATCACTCAAAGTCGGCACCGTGGCAACCACTTCAAGTTGTCGTTCGACTCGTTCATCGGATACAACCGCTTTCGCAACCAGTTCGGCGATCTCTTTGCCTTGATCGCAGATGAAATCCACATCGCCCTCTGCTCGCTTGAGGAACTCTGCGCTGAAATCTTTGAAGACCAGTGAGATGTGTTTGGGTTGTTGTTTGATGAGGTGCATGGCGAATGCGCCCGCCGCACAGTCTGCCCCTGCGCACAGCGCGCCGAAGTACATCGAGCCGAGGTGATTCTTCGTCCTGCGCCGCAAGGGGATGCGCACCACCATGCGCTCTGGCGAAATCTCTGTGACGGATACGCCGACATAGAACAACAAAGGTATTTTGGTGAGGCCGAACCAGCGCAGCGAGAAGGTCTCGCGGGTTCTTTCTGAAAGTAGTTTTAATAACCAGTTCATGTGTTGAAAAGACTGGGCTGTGGAATTTGTTTGCTCATGGTGTTCACTCTAAACATTCGCTGGGTTGAGTACAACTCTTTCGGTTTGACATAGCCTTTTTTGCGGCATATATTGCCAGAGAACGAACGTTCTGCGTGAGCGAATGTAAAACACCAACGAATGGCATAGAGGCACTGGCACACCTGCTGGCGATTAAGATCAAGTGAAACATGAAATAAAAAAAGGCCGTGGCGCGACGTTGCAGATCGAGGGACGATTTGAGAACGTGGCACGCGAACGCGTCGATGATGGCTGGAATACGGCGGATGAAGAGCTGCCACCATTCAAAACCACGGTGACGGTGGAACATGCGAAGAGTGTGATTCAGCGGCACGATTCCCCCGACTTGCCGTTCGATTATTCGCTGAATGCGTATCGCGGTTGTGAGCATGGTTGCATCTATTGCTACGCGCGGCCTTCGCACGGTTACATGAATCTTTCACCGGGGTTGGATTTTGAGACCAAGCTATTTGCCAAACCGGATGCGGCGAAGTTGTTGCGTGCAGAGTTGGCGAAGCCTAACTATCAATGTTCGCCCATCGCGCTGGGTGCGAACACCGATCCTTATCAACCCATTGAACGCGAGTGGCAGATCACGCGGCAGATTCTGCAAGTGCTGGTCGAGTGCAAGCATCCTTGTTCGATCATTACCAAGTCTGCATTGATCGAGCGAGACGTTGATTTGCTTGCGCAGTTGGCGCGCGACAATCTGGTGAGGGTATTCGTTTCGGTCACCACCTTGGATGCCGAACTGGCACGCAAAATGGAGCCGCGTGCTGCCACACCGCGCCGCCGGTTGCAGGCCGTGCGCACCCTGAACGAGGCAGGTGTACCGTGCGGGGTGATGGTTGCGCCCGTGATCCCGTTTCTCACCGATTCTGAATTGGAGAACCTGCTGCAAGCTGCACAGGAAAACGACGCGCGCAGTGCTGCCTACACCTTGCTGCGCCTACCTTACGAGGTGAAAGATTTGTTCAAGGATTGGCTGGTGACGCATTACCCGCTCAAGGCAGAGCATGTGATGAGCCGAATGCGCGAGATGCGTAACGGCAAAGAGAACGATGCAAATTTTGGCTCGCGCTTTCGTGGTAACGGTTTGTTTGCCGAGCTGTTGGCGAAACGCTTTAAGCTCACGTGTGAGCGGCTGGGGGTAAATCGTGAACAGGTGTCGTTCGACACTACAAAGTTCATCAAGCCGAATTTGGGTGGGCAGGGGAGTTTGTTTTAGCATGGCCTTTTTAAATGGAGTGCGCTGACACGTCTGCGCCATAGAAACGCGGCGACATGTCGCCGCACTCCAAATTCACGCGGCATTTTTGCAAGGGTTTGGTAATATCCGCGCTGGATTGTTTACGGTGTTCTCGCGATGAAACCCACTCTTGTTTTTGATATTGAAACCATTCCCGATATTGCCGGGCTGCGTACTTTGTATGAGCTGGATGCGCAGGTGAACGATGAGGAAGTGGCGGAGATGGCATTTCAGCAGCGTCGCCAGAAGACGGGCAGTGATTTTATTCAGCATCATCTGCAACGTGTGGTGGCGATTTCTTGTGTGTTGCGCGAGGGCAAGAATTTTAAGGTCTGGTCACTCGGCGGTTTGGATGAAGATGAAGGCGGCATCATTCAACGCTTCTTCGATGGTATCGACAAATACACGCCGCAGATTGTGTCGTGGAATGGCAGCGGCTTTGATTTGCCCGTGTTGCATTATCGCGGACTGATTAACGGAGTGCAGTGTCCGCGCTATTGGGATATGGGTGAGGATGATAAAGATTTCAAGTGGAACAATTACATCAGCCGCTATCACATGCGCCATCTCGATTTGATGGACTTGCTGGCGATGTATGGCGGGCGCGCCAACGCGCCGTTGGATGACCTCGCCAAGCTGATTGGCTTCCCCGGCAAGCTGGGCATGGATGGCAGCAAAGTGTGGGAGGCGTATCAACAAGGCAAGCTGGCGGAGATTCGCAATTATTGCGAGACCGATGTGGTGAATACCTATCTGGTGTTCGCCCGCTTCCAGATGATGCGCGGCGTGTTGAGTCGTGACGGATTCAAAAAAGAATGTGATTTCGTGCGCAACGAATTGGCAAAACTCGACCAGCCGCATTGGCAGGAATTTTTGGCGGCTTGGGGTGAGACGAAAAGTTGATGCTTGTCGCGCAGCTTCCAAATGCCGTCATTCCCGCTTTTGCGGGAATGACGGCAGAGATTACTGAATGTTGAAATATCGCAGCGTATGGCTGGTCGGCGGCTGGCTATTGGTTAGCTTAATTTTTTATCTCTCGTTGACCCCGCATCCCCCTGAGCCAATGTCGTTCCCCTATGCAGATAAGCTGGAGCATGGCTTTGCCTATGCTTCGTTGTCGCTGTGGTTCTGCCAGATATATTTATCGTCAAGACAAAGAGGTGTGGTCATCAGCGCGCTGATTGCAATGGGCGTGGTGATTGAATTTTTGCAAGGCTGGGGAGGATTTCGCTATTTTGAATATGCCGACATGTTGGCAAATAGCACGGGTGTCGTGTTGGGATATTTATTGGCGCGTACTGCATTAGGTCGCGTATTTGTTTTGATTGAGAGGGTAGGGTTGTAAGGAATGTCCATAGAAAATAAAGTAACAATCGAATCGCTAGAGCATGAAGGACGCGGTGTTGCGCACTTTGATGGCAAGGTAATTTTCATTGAAGGCGCGCTGACAGGCGAGGTTGTCAGCTATTCTTCGTATCGCAAAAAGCCTGCATTCGAGCAGGCGCAAGTGGTGAAAATCTACAAGACTTCTTCAATGCGTGTGCAGCCCAAGTGCAAACACTTCGGTGTATGCGGCGGTTGCTCCATGCAACATCTGGACGCACGCGCGCAAGTGGCGGTTAAGCAGCGCATCCTTGAAGATGGCTTGTATCACATCGGCAAGGTCAAGCCGGAAACCATACTACCCGCCATTTACGGTGAAGCTTGGGGGTATCGTGAACGCGCGCGCATCTCGGTGAAGTACGTCATCAAAAAGAGCAAGATGCTGGTGGGTTTTCACGAGAAGCGCAGCAGCTACGTGGCGGACATGCAGAGTTGTGAAATCCTCGCGCCCAAGATCGCCAAGCTGTTGCCCTTGCTTGCTGAGTTAATCAGCGGCTTGTCGATACGCGATAAGCTGCCGCAGATTGAAGTGGCGGTGGGCGAGCAGGTTGATGCGTTGGTGCTGCGTGTGATGGAAACGCCTTCCCGTGCCGATGAAGATGCGTTGCGCGCATTTGCGGACGAACACCACATTCAGTTTTGGCTGCAAACCAAAGGGCCGGAAACCATCGCCCCGTTCCACCCGCTCGATGCACCTGAGTTGTCCTACAGCTTGCCGGAATTCAACATCACCATGCCGTTTGCACCCAGCGAATTTACACAGGTCAATAGCGCATTGAACCGCGTGATGATTAGCCGCGCGATACGCATGCTCGCCCCGCAACGTGGCGAGCGCATTGCCGATTTATTCTGCGGCTTGGGCAACTTCACACTGCCCATCGCACGTAGCGGCGCGCAAGTGTTGGGCATAGAAGGCAGCGACGCGCTGGTGAAGCGCGCTCAACAAAACGCCGTCAGCAATGGCTTGCAGGGCAACACCGAATTCATGGCAATGAACCTGTTTGAGATGACCGAGGAAGGTTTCGCCAAGCTTGGGTACTTTGACAAACTGCTTATCGACCCGCCACGTGATGGCGCGTTTGAGTTGGTGAAATCGCTAGGTGGCGACAACGCGCCTAAGCGTATCGTCTACGTGAGTTGCAACCCTGCTACCCTCGCGCGCGATGCCGCTGAATTGGTGCAACGCGGCTATGTGCTGAAGTCAGCGGGTGTAATGAATATGTTTCCGCATACCTCGCATGTGGAATCGATTGCGGTATTTGAGAAATTTTAATGAGCGTATGAGATTTCAGGGAAAAATAGATTCTTGGAACGAAGCTCGCGGCTTTGGGTTTATTCAATGGAATGGCGGTAATGATAAATTATTTGTTCACATCAGTGCGTTTAACCAAAGGCAACGTAAGCCGTTAAAAGGTGACATCGTTACATATGAAGTTTGTAAGGCTAAAGATGGGCGTAGCCAAGCGAGTAACGTCGAGTTTGTTGGAGGTAAAAGTTCTGCCGCTCAATCTGGAAGCACTATTACTTGGGGTCGCATTGCTACTATTGGGTTAGTTGTGATAATTGGCATTGCTGCATACTCAAAGCATGTGCCACAAAAATTATTTCTAAATGAAACTCGTTCTGAAGTAGTTGCTAATGATATTCAAAATTCTGGCTTCTCAAGTCAGCAAAGCGGTCAGCAGGTTTCAGGTCAAGGAGTTGTTGTTAGAATTTTGCCAGACGACAACGATGGTAGCAGGCATCAAAAATTCATCATTCGATTACATTCTGGTCAAACTATTTTAATTGCGCACAACATTGACCTAGCTCCGAAGATTGGCTCGCTACAGGAAGGTGATACGGTTGAGTTTTTTGGTCAATACGAATGGAATGAAAAAGGTGGATTGGTGCATTGGACACATAATGATCCAAATGGCTCACATGCGGCTGGTTGGTTGCAGCACCAAGGTCAAAAATATCAATGACATTTGACTTTGTTAAGCTGTATTCAGTTAAGATTTGTCGCAGTTTTCATCACGTTAGTTTCACTACAAAAGGGAGAGGCAAATGAATACAAACATGAAGCAGTACGGTGCGGAATTTTTCGGTACGTTTTGGCTGGTGCTGGGCGGTTGCGGCAGCGCGGTGTTGGCGGCAGGTGTGCCGGATGTGGGCATCGGTTTTATGGGCGTATCGCTTGCCTTTGGTCTCACGGTGTTGACGATGGCGTATGCGATTGGGCATATCTCTGGTTGTCATCTCAATCCTGCGGTGTCGGTTGGTTTGTGGGCGAGTGGTCGTTTTCCTGCCAATAAATTGCTGCCTTACATCGTCGCGCAAGTGGCGGGCGGCGTGGTCGCAGGCGGCGTGTTGTTTTTGATCGCATCGGGCAAAGCGGGTTTTGATGTGTCGGCGGGTTTCGCTTCCAATGGTTACGGCGAACACTCACCGGGCGGCTATTCACTCTTGGCTGCGTTGGTGACTGAAGTGGTGATGACCATGATGTTCCTGTTGATTATTTTGGGGGCAACGTCGAAGCGTGCACCCGCTGGCTTTGCGCCGCTGGCAATCGGCTTGGGCTTGACGCTGATCCATTTGATTAGCATTCCCGTGACCAACACCTCGGTGAATCCTGCGCGCAGCACCGCCGTCTCTTTATATTTGGGCGATTGGGCAGTGGCGCAACTGTGGTTGTTCTGGCTCGCACCGATAGCCGGTGCGCTGTTGGGTGCGGTGGTTTATCGGATGATAGGGAATAGCGACGATTGAGGCTGTTGTTTTGCTATGATGCTGCATAAGTAAGGAGGCAAGCTATGAACACAAATTACACCGCTGTGATTAAACAAGATGCCGATTGGTGGATAGGTTGGATTGAAGAAGTGCCAGGCGTGAATTGCCAAGAGTCATCGCGTGAAAAATTGTTGCAGTCACTCCGTGAAACATTGGCTGAAGCGATTGAATTCAATCGTGCCGATGCGCTTGAAGCGGTGGGCATTGATTTTGAAGAGCTATCAATTGCGGTATGAAGCGGCGGGATTTAATCACGCATTTAACAGCACAAGGTTGTGCTTTGTTGCGTGAAGGCGGTAGCCATTCTTGGTGGTGTCATTCGGCAACCAACAAACGCAGCGCAGTACCTAGGCATAGTGAAATCAATAATCACTTGGCGGTTAAAATTTGCCGCGACCTTGGTGTAGCAGAACCGAAAAAATTCTAGCGGTGCATTTAACCTAAAAACCACTGAACCCTCAGTGGTTATTTTTTAACTCAGGAATCGTTCGCATGATTGAAAGTTTCTTCCACACGCTCCAAGCTCAATTCCAAAATCAGTTATTCGTCGGCGGCTTGGCGTTGGGTTTGGTTGGCGTGCTGGTTGCCATGCTGCGTAACATCCCTGGCGTGTTATGGGCTTACGGGCGGAGATTCATCATTGCCACGGCGGTGATTGATAATCGTACCAATTTATTCGACGCGCTGGTGGTGTGGTTGAACGATTTACCGTTTGGCCGCAAGAGTCGCTTCTTCACCGTTATTCAGGCGAACGCCGATCCCGATGACGACTCCAGCCAAAATGGCATGCCGCGCTTGCTTTATAGTCCCGCTCCGGGATTTCATTTCTTCTGGTATCAAGGGCATTTAATGTGGATGGAGCGTGAAGTCAGCGTGAATCTGCAAGTGGTCGATACGTTAAAAATTCACGTGTTGTTTGGTCGCCGTGATTTTGTCGCGGGCTTGTTTGAGGATGTGTTGAAGCGCACCTACGCGGGCTTGGCGAACCACACCATGTTGTTTTCGGTGGATAGTTGGGCGGACAATTGGAAGCAGGGTGATGCGCGTCCACGCCGTGCGATAGACTCGGTGGTGTTGGATGGGCAGATACGTCAGCAATTGCTCGATGACGTGCAAGAATTTTTCTCGAAGCGCAGCTGGTATGCGCGAATCGGCATTCCTTGGCGCAGGGGTTATTTGCTGTATGGCCCACCGGGTACAGGCAAAACCAGCGTGGCGTTTGCCTTGGCGGGTGAACTGCACCTTAATTTGTGCTGTTTGTCGCTGACCAACCCTAAGCTCAACGACCAAACCATTTCCACACTGCTACAAAAAACACCCGCACGTTCGTTGATTTTGATTGAAGACGTGGATGCATTTTTTACCGCACGGCAAAAGCAGGATGACCGTATCGAAGTGAGTTTTAGCGGCTTGCTCAATGCGCTGGATGGCGTGGCGGCACAAGAAGGCCGTATTATTTTCTTGACCACTAACCATCGTGAATTGCTCGACCCTGCGTTGATTCGTCCAGGGCGCATCGACGTGGAATTTGAGCTAGGCCTTGCGTCTCACGAACAGATCATCAGCATGTTCTTACGCTTTCATCCTGAACATCTCGCGATGGCAGAAGAGCTGGTGGGAAGCATCCCAGAGCATCTCTTGAGTCCCGCGCAACTACAACAGGCATTGCTGCAACATACCGAACCAGAAGCGGCGATTGCGGCGATACGGGGCTTAACAATCACTACTCATAACAAGCAATAGAATATGTTTTAGGAAAACGCTACATGGGAGTCGCTGAGCAAACCATATAATCTGGTTAATTCAATCAGAAAATTCCTTTTAAACTGACTATGCCGACTCTCTGATAATCAACTTAGCGGGGTATTTCCGCTGATAGTAAGGATTTTTGCTGGTGAAGGTGCTTTCGTCTAGCTTCAAACATTCAATCACAGCGCGACCAATAGAGACCACATCTTGTTTAACGCTGGTGAGTGCGGGGTGCAAGAACTCGCAGGCGGGCAAATCATCGTGACCAACAAAGGCTACATCTTTACCGGGTTCTAAGCCAAATTTTCTGAATGCTGCCATCGCACCTATGGCGAGGCGATCTGTTGCGCAGATTAACGCGGTGCGATTTTGTTTTCCCCATTCGCCCGTGCCCAGCATGTTCAATGTGTGGTGCATGGCAAATGCGGCGAAGTCCCATGTTGATTCGGCATTCACCAGTGGCACTAAAAACGGCGGGCAATCCGCTTCGCGCATCGCATTCAAATATCCTGTCACCCGCTCAGGACCTGATGGATAGGCGACTGGTGGCGCACCCAAAAACGCGGGGCGATGTCCGCCGCTCAGCAAGTAACGCGTCACCAAACCTATGCTTTGCAGATTGTCGTTCATCACGTAATGACACTTGGGGCTAAAGTAACTATCCAAATACACCACGCGCATGTCGTGTTCCAAGCGATGCAACAGCTTGGCATTGTCTTGCGATGCCACAGGGGTAAGCACCACGCCGTGTACTTTCATCGCCCGCAACGCCAATAAAGCAGCAGCTTCGCGGGCGGGATCGTTGTACGAACATTGGATGACTACGCGCAAGCCCAGCGCGGAGGCTTCCTCGTCAATCACATTTAATATCTCAGCAAAAAAAGGCTCGCTGATAACGGGCAACACGATGCCAACCAAATGCGACTTGCCCTTTACCAAGCTTACGGCGTGGGGGTCGGGAACGTAATGTAAATCGCTGCAAGCTTTTTCGATGCGCTTGCGTGTTTCCGCTTTGATGCTCTGGTTGCCGTTGAAGTATTTGGAAACGGTAATGCGCGACACCCCCACCATCGTGGCGATGTCCTGCATGGTGACGGGTTTGCTTTTTGACGACATGATTTCCTTATCTATATACGTGTTAATCGAATGTTAATTACCAGGTAGTTTATATGAGCGCAGTTTTTTTTGCACTAGGTGCTTGACAATTATTTGGTTACACGTGTAAAGTTTGCCACGTTACTTTATATGGTGGTAATTTACTTCAGGTTGTACGTTCAGGTTAGGTGGGTATCAATCGTGATTTTGTTTGTAATTTTTATAAAAAGTTATCACGTGTTGAAAGTCTCTCAAGTATTTGGAATGGGCTGCATAGCGGCGTATTCCCAATCCATTGTCATTGCATTTGGGGTTGATGACAGCGGGCATTAAGGTAGTTAATTTTAATAGCAGTAAACTTTTGAGGAGAGTTTGTAATGATTAAATATCTAAAATTGAAAAAAATGTTCCGTCTGTCCCCGTTAGTGGGGGTAC
>JBEBKA010000072.1:0-12039 GCA_040079595.1 Gallionella sp. | reverse complement strand
GTGCGCGAGGAGAGGTCGCCCACACCCGCCGCTATTTCTTGCGCGGCGGTGTTGATGCTCTCTGTCCCCGTGCGCACTTCATTTACGATGCTGGCAAGACTGTTGCTCAGGCTCCCCATTTTAGCCAACACGCTGGTGGTGTCTCCCGCTTTGAATTGAACCTGCTTGGACAGATCGCCCTGCTCTATTTTTGCCATAATCTCATTGGCATACTCCATTGAGCCGCCTAATTTTCGGCGCACATTGGTGATTACCAAAAATGCCAAGCCCACCACTACCATCCCAGCTAGCATTCCCGCGATAATCATATCGCGCAGCGATTCATTCGCGACACTTGCAATGGTCTTGGTTGCCTGCCGCGCTTCTGCAATCTGCGCATCGCGAAACGGGGTCAATTTTTCCATCAGCTTGGCACTGTCTTGGTCAAAACCAGCAATGGTATCGTTGCCCTTCATCAACACGTTGCCCGCCTCCAAACCGCTGATGATGTAAGCCTCTGCCATGACTTTGCCATCGCGGTACATCCGATTAAAATCAGTTTCGATTGCTTCGATTTGTTGATATTTGTCGGTGTTATTTTCACGACGATAAAGCTGCTTGAATTTTTCTACACCGAGCAGAAATTTTTGTGCCGAGGCTTCGGCTTCTTGGAAGGGTTCTCTCATGTGTGTGGCACCCGCATCCGTCAAAAATTGCTGCACTTCGGAGCGCGCCAAATCCATTTCATCTACCGTTAATACGTAAGGTAAATTTTTATCGTTAATTTGTTGCACACCTTGGGTGAGGCTGGAAAATGACCAGCCTATTTTGAATATCGCCGCAGAAAATATGAGTCCCACCAACACAAAGCCCATTCCAATTTGGGCAACAATAGACATATTTTTTATATTAAGCATTTCTGTTTTCTCCCTTTGCTTGCACAAAACCCACCCACTCGCTGCCGTCCAAAATCATCGCTACCCGCCCGTCACCCATGATGGTTGCGCCTGAAATGCCAGGCACTTTGCGGTAATTGGTTTCCAAACTTTTGATCACCACTTGATGCTGCCCGACCAATTCATCAACAAACAGCGCGATGGTTTTTCCTTCCGCTTCCAATATCACCAAAATGCCTTCTGTTGGATGAGTCGCTTTGGCGGGAATGCAAAATACTTGGTGTAACGCGATGACAGGAATATATTCACCGCGTATATGTACCACCTGTCCTTGCCCGCTAATCTCTTTAATGTCGCTCGCACTAGGCTGTAACGACTCAATAATAAAGCTGAGCGGCACAATAAAAATTTGCTCGCCCACCAGCACCGACAATCCATCCAGAATCGCCAATGTCAGCGGCAGGCGTATGGTGGTCGTCGTGCCATGCCCCTGTTCGGAATGGATGCTGACTCGACCGCCGATACTCTCGATATTGCGTTTAACTACGTCCATACCCACACCGCGACCCGACACATCCGTCACCATGCTAGCGGTGGAAAATCCCGGTGCAAAAATAATTTGCCACACCTCAGCATCACTCATATTGTCATTAACCGCCAACCCCTTTTCTTTCGCTTTGAACAAAATTCGTTCGCGGCTCAAACCCGCCCCGTCATCCGCCACGGAAATCACAATGCTGCCGCCTTGATGTGCCGCACGCAACGTAATGGTTCCCTGCACATCCTTGCCTTGTACAATGCGATCTCCAGGAAATTCAATGCCGTGATCCAGACTATTACGCACCAAATGCGTTAATGGATCACTGATTTTTTCAATCAAGCCCTTATCCAACTCGGTGTTCTCACCGATCATTTTGAGTTGCACATGCTTGTCAAATTTGGTGGCGAAATCACGCACTAAACGGGGGAAGCGGCTGAACACGATGTTGATCGGAATCATGCGCACCGACATGATGGACTCTTGCAAATCCCGTGTATTACGTTCGAATTGCGCCAGACCGTTCAGTAAATTTTCGTGCAGCACGGGGTCAAGCTGCGCAATCATCTCTGCCATCATGGCTTGGGTAATCACCAGTTCGCCAACCAAATTGACCAGCTGGTCAATTTTTGCCACGCTAACCCGTATCGACGCATCGGCAGCGGCCTCCACAAAAGGCTTGTCGGTTTCGCGCCGTTGAATTTCAATATCGGCAGGTTTAATAACGGGAATAGGTTGCGGTAATTGCGCTTCTACTTCGCCGAAAAATCCATAACCTTGCGCTTCTTCAACCGCTGCTTTAATTTCTTCAGGCTCGATAAAGAATCCAAAGCCCTGCAACGCCTCCCGCTCTGACTGGATCACTTCCTCGTCAACAAAAAAGCCGTAATCCTGCCCCGTACTTTGCGGCACTTCCAGAGCTGGCGGCACTTGAGGCTCATCAAAAAAGCCATAGCCTTGTCCGACATCTTTGACAGGCAACCCCTCTATCACCTTGATACTCAGTTGCGGCGTATCCAAGAAGAATGAGAAAATTTCACCCAATGCGTCTTGTGTGGCTGAACTCACTAAGGTCAGTGACACCTTGACCGAGGTGATCATCTGGTTATGAATGACCCCCTGCTGGGCAAGTTCAGAGAGCAGATTGTCGAGATGGGATTTACTGGGGAACGCGGTGGGCGTGTTGGCAAATTGAATTTGATAAACATGTTCCACGGATGACTCAGGCTCATCGGACAGCCCCGACACCGTGGAGGCCTCCGCATGAAATTCGGAAATGGGCAATTTGGCCAAGCCTGTCAATCTGGCGCGAATGTCAATCGATGCCTGCGCATCAGCGGTAGTGTTATCGTGATGCGCGTTGAGCAAGCCTCGCAACACATCGCCTGCCTGCAAAAAGGCATCAACCATTTCAGCGGTGATGGTAATTTCCCGCTTGCGTATGCCATCCAGCAACGCCTCCAGCACATGTGTCACTTCGGTCATATCGTTAAAACCGAATGTGCCACTGCTGCCTTTAATGGAATGTGCCGCACGAAAAATCGCGTTCAGCTGCTCAAAATCTGGCGCGTCCAGATTCAATGCTAGCAGTTGGCTTTCCATGCTCTCCAAATGTTCTGCCGTTTCCTCGTAGAACACTTGGTAAAACTGGCTCATGTCGATAGACATGGAGCTTTCCTTAACCGATGACCTTTTTAACGACTTCCAACAATTTATGCGGATCAAAGGGCTTCACTAGCCAGCCCGTTGCGCCCGCTGCCTTGCCTTGCGATTTCATTTCGTCGCTGGACTCGGTGGTCAGCATTAAAATGGGAGTCTTGGTGAACTGCGGAATGGTGCGCAGGGTTCTGGTTAGCGTGAGTCCATCCATACGCGGCATATTTTGATCGGTGAGAATCAGCGTAATGTCATTGGCATTGGCATTGGCTTTCTCCAAACCTTCTTGCCCATCGGCGGCTTCGATCACCGTATAGCCGGCAGACTTAAGCGTAAACGCCACCATCTGCCGAATGGAAGTTGAATCATCAATCGCTAAAATTGTTTTTGCCATGTTCTTTCGCCCGATTAGAAGATTGCTGGGTAAATTTTATGCTGGTCACGGCACTCTTTACCCTGAAAAGTGCCGTGCATGGATGTTGCTTGCTTATTAAAATAATTCAATATCGCCGCTCGAATAATCTTTTTGCGCCACGGGATTCGCCTTTTGTTTATCCAGCGACACCACGTGTTTATCCAGCAGGCGATTGTACGCGGCGATGCGTTCCAAGTAGTCGAGACTGCTTGGGTTGTTGCCTTGCTTGGCCATTTCGTTCGCCACTTCTTGCAAGGCCTGCATACGCATCCGTGCATGCTCAATCAATTGCGAACTCATATCTTGAAATTGCAGGGTAGAAATCACCACCAACACGTTTTGTTCGACTTTCCCGCTAATCAAATTCAGATCAATTGCATTGCTGGCAACGGTTTCATTAAATGCAGTGACGCTGTCTATCATGGCGTGCATATGTGCTTCGGATTGCCTAACCATAGCGGGGTCATTTGACGCGAGTCCATCTAAAAAACGCTCCGCAGTGCGCAATTTTTGTGTGACCTCATTCGCCAACTCATGCACCTGCTTGCTGAATTTTTCGGTGTTGGCGGAAAGATTGCGCACCTCATCGGAGATGGTGATGAAGTTGCTCACCAGCTTAGTAATCGCGTCATTGAGAATCACTTGGGTGTTGCCCAACTCGGTGTTTGCCGAGGTGAGTTGGTCGGCAATTTCGCTCCCCAGTTGCACGTGGAAGGCGTTGCTTTCCCGAATGTAACGACCTGTTGCACTGCCCACCGCAGGCTCTGGAGGGCTTGCCTTTTCGGCACTGTGGCTCATGCGCTTTAACAAAACAGCCCAACCGATTATCAGCGCAATCAACAGCAAAGAGTTTGCCACCACCATTTCAAAACTGAAAAACATGGTCACATGCAAGCACAACAATGCTGCGGTAAATATCCCGCCAACATAAAGTATTTGTGTATGGTTTTTCATTTCCCTGAGTCCGTACTTTTTCTAATATTTAGGGCGACAATTTACCACGAACAGGGCTTGCAGACTATGCGTTCCTAGTACGCCCTCTAGGCTTATTTGACACAAATCAAATCGTCATTGCCCACATAGAGTGGCGGCAACGCTAGGCACTGCCCAAACTCAACGCCTGCTGCACTTGCTTGAGCAAATCCACATCGGTATAGGGCTTGGTCACATAAAAATCCACGCCCGCCTGCATGGCTTGATCGCGGTGTTTATCCATCGAGCGCGAGGTAATCATAATGATAGGAAGACGTTGCGTCGTTTCTTTTAGGCGGATGTGTTGGGTCAACTCCAGACCATTCATATTCGGCATTTCCAAATCGGTACAGACCACATGCGGGTCAAATTTTTCAATGGCATGTATCGCCTCCATGCCGTCGCCCGCGCCTTTCACTTCAAAGGCTTCATCCTGCAACAGCTGCATCAGAGATTTGCGTACCGACAGTGAATCATCCACCACCAAAATGCGCCGCGCTTTTTTCTTGGCAGCAGCTGCCAAGTCAGCGACTGCCGCACTCATTTCTATCGGTTTGGTCAACAACGCAGGCACATTCAGCAACGGCACGAGCGTGCCATCACCCAATATCGTCACACCGGAAACACCATGCACATGTGCCAAATACTTGCCCATGGTTTTAATCATCACGCTGCGACTTTCGATGATGCTTTCCACCAGCACTGTTTTCGTGCCTTCCGCAGTGGCAATCAAAATTTTGGGGGATGCAATGCAACGCTCAACACTTAACGGCACAGCCGGGTATCCCGTGAGCGGTGCCAAATCATAAATTGGAAAAGTTTCATCGCGGATGGTGAATTGCCATGCCCCTGCTGCATCTTGGTAAACCTCGCCCAAATGGCCGGGGAACGCTTCTTGGATGTAGTGAATGGGAATCGCAAAACGTTGCGGCCCCGCTTCGACAAACAAGGTGTGTTGGGTTACCAGTGAGGCTTGGAATTTCAACACCACTTCACAGCCTTGTCCCGGCTCTGAACTCAATTCCACTGTGCCTTTGATGGCCGCCAAGCGCGTGGCGACGACATCCATACCCACACCGCGCCCGGAAATCTCGCTGACTGATTCACGCGTTGAAAAGCCCGGCAGCAACACCAAGCGCGCCAATTCCGCGTGGGTCAATTGTTGCTCTTCGCGTATCAACTTGCGGTCAATGGCTTTCTCACGAATGCGCGGGTAATCCAAACCTTTGCCATCGTCCTTGATCGTGACAACGATGCCTGAACCTTGCCGCGAAAATTTGAGATTGATGACACCATCCGTCGGCTTGCCCGCTACCACACGCACGTCGGGCAGCTCAATGCCATGATCGACGGCGTTGCGTAATAGGTGTAATAGCGGGTCGGCCAGTTTATTCAGCACATCGCCGTCCACCTGTATCTCGCCACCCGTGATGACCAACTCGGCTTTCTTGCCCGTTTGCGTGCAGGTTTGTCGCACGTTGCGCGTCAGCCGCGCCGAGAGTGAATTTACAGGTGCAAGTCGGGTGGAAATAACCTGGTGCTGAAGGTCTTTGTTAATTTGCGTTTGCTGTGCCACTTCAATGCGCAAATTGGCGAGTCCTGCGTCCAAATTTTCCGCCATCACCCCCGCATCAGCAGTCACTTCGATCAGCGCACGGGTTGCGCCATGCAGCTCGCTGTAACGCTCCATCTCCAGCGGATCAAAAGCCGCGTTGCTCATCCCAGCTGTCTGGCTGATATTCATGCCGCGCACTAGCACCAACTTTTCCAAATCCACGACACGCTGGTTTACCACTTGATTGTGCGCCAGCAACGTTTGCGCACGCGTATTCGCATTCAACACTTGTGATTCCAGCCGCGCAATTTTGCTGGTCATTTCACCGACGAGGCGATACATCTCATCAATCGTATTCACGGGTACGCGCAAGGTTGCTTGCTGTTCTGCTTCGGCGGCCACTGGCGTTTCTGGCTTAGGCGCATCCGTCACAACGGGCGCAATTTCGACTGCCGCATCTTCCCGCATCTCGGCAATTTCGCCCGATTTCACTTGGTTCGCCCAGGCGACAATTTCGCTCAACACCTCAAAGGCATTGTCCGGTGCACTTTCATCGCCGCGCAAAAACCCCACCATCTGCGCCAGACAATCACTCGCGGCGACCAATGCGCGCGCCAATGCTTTCGGTGGCTTAACGGGATTCTGCTCGAAGTATTCCAGCACATCTTCGGTGTGGTGACCCAGCGTGGCGATGCCACGGATTCCGACAATGTTCGCCGACCCCTTGAAGGAATGCGCGATGCGTTTGGCACTGCGCATATCGTCGGTACTCGCCTGACCACTGGCAATTTTGGCGGTGAGCGCGGAGAACTGTTCGACATTGTTCGGAGCTTCGTCGATAAAGGCATCGTATACACCGCGATCTGCGGTGTCGGGAATCTGCAACGACACATCGGCAACGCTCACACTCACAGGTGCGGAAGCTTGCTCCAACTCCCCCATCAATTCTTCAGGAACGAGTGGCGGTGTGGTGAGTTGTTCGATCAACGCCAAGCTGGCCGCTTCGTCTATCGACTGCCCCAAAACGGGATTGGCAAGATATTCCGCCAACGCCATCGAAGCATCAAAATTGGCTGGCTCTTCGAGGTAGCGGTCAAACAGCGCTGGCCAGCCAGCCAGATGCAGCGCGGCTTGCAGGCGTGCATCGCCTTCCAAAAACACCACCCCAGGCAACACGCCATTCAACGCAACACACCATGCCGCAATGCCATTCAACCCGATCATCTCGGCGGTTTGACCGATGCGCTCCAACTGCGAAGCGTAACTTTCCAGCGACTCCATCAACAACGGATCATCGTTGGCAACTGTGGCAATAGAACCCAACCACCCCTCAAAATCAGGCAGCGTTTGCGTAAGCTCTTTGCGCATTTCGGTGAAGAAGGGAGTGAGGGGAGAGGTAGTCATTAGAGTTGTTTGACGGGAAAGCGGATTGAACCTTTTTAGTACCTTATTTATCTTTGGGTCTTAGGAGGTTAAAGCGGATTTAATTTTAATAATCTGAGCAACTCAAGGTACAGATTATCACGGCGATGGTTAAAACGAAATTCAGTCTCTTTCAAGTGCAAATAGAACGTGTGCTTGGACACGCCGTTAAACTTCTGCAACCTGCGTTTGGCATAACTCCAGACGACTCAATGCCATTAATGTGATGCTCACCCCTGGCAAATTCATTGGCACTGTGGTTCACCCTGAAATGCTTATCAAAGCCAATATCCACCAATCCGTCATAGCCGCGCCAACCGTCCGAGTGAATCACCGTATCGGGTTCAATATGCCCCCGGATCACCCCTTGCAGCAGCGATTGTTGTTCGCATACGATCGCAATCTGACGGCGCGGCTTAAGGTAAATCGTATTCACCCAACGGAGCGAAATACCCGTCAAATGAGCTATATTGGTTGCGATAAAATCCATCGCTGCCTGGATTTCGGCTCGCCAATTCGAGAACGCTTACAATCTTATTTTTAATAGCCATCGCAGTAAGTTAGCGCACCCCAGTTCGTGCTTAGCTTTCTACGCCCCTACGTTTTTACGGGGCAAGGTCAGATTTCATTGCGCCCCGTATTTGACGGTAGAATACGCGCTTTCATAAACGCATCACCTGACCTGTATGACCATTACCATTGCCTTATCCAAGGGCCGCATTTTTGAAGAGACATTGCCGTTGCTAAAAGCGGCAGGCATCATTGCGTTAGAAGATCCAGAATCTTCACGCAAGTTGATTTTGCCGACCAACCGTGCTGATGTGCGGCTGATTATCGTACGCGCATCGGACGTGCCAACCTATGTGCAATATGGTGCTGCGGATATGGGTGTGGCGGGTAAAGATGTGTTGAACGAACACGGCGGCACGGGGCTTTATCAGCCGCTGGATTTGAACATCGCGCGCTGCCGAATGATGGTCGCGGTGCATGATGATTTTGATTATGAGGCGGCGGTCAAGCAAGGTGCGCGATTGCGCGTGGCAACCAAATATGTGCAAACCGCTAGGGCTCACTTCGCCGCAAAGGGCGTGCATGTTGACTTGATTAAATTATACGGCTCGATGGAATTGGGTCCTTTGGTTGGACTGTCGGATGCGATTGTCGATCTGGTGAGTAGCGGCGCAACGTTGAAAGCAAATCATCTGAAAGCGGTGGAACACATCGCTGACATTTCTTCGCGCTTGGTGGTGAATCAGGCTGCGCTTAAATTAAAACACGAGCTGATTCAGCCGATGTTGGATGCGTTCGCAGGAGCAGTAGCGAAATGAAAATCCGTCAATTTTCCAGCAGGGACGCGAATTTTAATGCCGACTTAACCAAGCTGTTGGCGTTTGAAGAAACTGCCGATGAGGTCTTGGAGGCTACCGTGGCCGCCATTCTCAAGGACGTTCGTAAGCGAGGTGATGTGGCGGTGCTGGAGTACACCAGCAAGTTTGATCGTTTACCGTTGGCGAATGCGGCCGCAATGGAATTGTCGCGTGATGAACTACGCAACGCGTTTGATGGATTGCCAGCCGAGCAGCGCGTTGCACTCGAGGCCGCCGCGCAGCGCGTGACTGAATATCACCAGAAGCAGGTGCAAGATTCATGGAGCTATACCGATGCGGATGGCACGTTGCTTGGACAACAAGTCACGCCGCTGGATCGTGTTGGCTTATATGTCCCTGGCGGCAAAGCGGCGTACCCGTCTTCTGTATTGATGAATGCACTCCCTGCAAAAGTGGCGGGTGTGGCTGAATTGATAATGGTTGTACCGACTCCAGATGGCGTAAAAAATCAGTTGGTTTTAGCTGCGGCGTATTTGTCTGGCGTGGATCGTGTATTTACCATCGGTGGTGCGCAAGCCGTGGCGGCATTGGCATATGGCACGGCGACCATTCCGAAGGTGGATAAGATCGTTGGCCCCGGCAATGCCTATGTTGCTTCTGCCAAGCGTCGTGTTTTCGGTGTGTGTGGCATCGACATGGTGGCGGGACCTTCAGAAATTTTGGTGATTTGCGACGGGCAAACTGACCCGGATTGGATCGCTATGGATTTATTTTCGCAAGCCGAACACGACGAATTGGCGCAAGCGATTTTGTTATCACCTGATGAAAAATTCATCGCAGCGGTCGCGCAAAGTGCCAATCGCTTGCTGGAACAAATGCCACGTCGCGACATCATTCAAACCGCGTTGGAAAATCGTGGCGCGTTAATTCATGTGGCCGATTTGGATGAGGCCTGTGCTATCAGTAACCGTATTGCACCTGAGCATTTGGAGTTGTCGGTGGCTGATCCGCAGGCATGGTTGCACAAACTAAAACACGCGGGCGCGATCTTTATGGGACGCTATACCTCGGAGGCGTTAGGCGATTATTGCGCAGGGCCGAATCACGTCTTGCCGACTTCTGGTACGGCACGTTTCTCTTCACCGTTGGGTGTGTACGATTTCCAAAAACGCAGCAGCTTGATTCAAGTGTCTCAGCAGGGCGCGCAAAAGCTCGGTCAAATCGCTTCGGTATTGGCGTTTGGCGAAGGCTTGCAAGCCCATGCGCAATCAGCGTTATATAGAGTTAATGTGCGCAAGTGAGCTGTAAGCACTACGAATTGATTTTCTTCTAAGGGATTCCCGATGTTGACCATAGTTTTTGTAATCGCCGCGTATTTATTGGGCTCAATTTCGTTTGCGGTGGTGACGAGCAAGGCGTTCGGCATTGCCGATCCGCGCACTTATGGCTCGGGAAATCCCGGTGCGACCAACGTGCTACGCAGTGGCAAGAAGGCGGCTGCGGCATTGACGTTATTCGGTGATGCGGCGAAAGGCTGGCTGGCGGTATTTTTGGCAATGCAGTTGGGCTTGAGTAATGTGCAAATTGCGCTGGTTACATTGGCGGTTTTTATTGGACATTTGTTTCCGATATTTTTGAACTTCAAGGGCGGCAAGGGGGTGGCGACCGCGCTAGGGGTGTTGCTCGCGTTGAGTGGCTGGCTGGGCTTGGCAGTGTTGGCGACGTGGTTGTTTATGGCGGCGGTGTTTCGCTACTCGTCTTTATCCGCCTTGGTTGCCGCGATTACCGCGCCGCTCTACGCCTTTATGTTAGGCTTGCCGCTTGAATGGGTGCTGGCATCATTGGTGATGTCGCTGCTGCTGATCTGGCGACACAAGAGCAATATTCAAAATCTGTTGGCGGGTAAAGAAAGTAAGATTGGCAGCAAGAAGGCTGAGAAGTAATTACAAATTCGCTGAGGTGATCTCTGCCAAATTCCAGCGTGCCTTCACATTAAAGCGATAGTCCTTGTTGCCCTGTTGTTGCGCAAATCTTAATGCGCCAGCGAAGGCAATCATCGCGCCGTTGTCCGTACAAAATTCCAGGTCGGGATAAAACACTTTGCCGCCACGCTTTTCAATATCAGAAGTTAAGCGGCTGCGCAGCATTTGATTTGCGCCTACGCCACCTGCAATGACCAATTGATTCAGTCCTGTTTGTACCAAGGCCGCGCGCGCTTTGTGTGCAAGCACATCGACGATGGCTTCTTGCGTAGCGTAGGCGATGTCGGCGCGGGTCTGTTCGAGGAGTTGAAATTCGCGTAGCGATTCGTTTGCTCTCTCGCCCTCTGGGAGAGGGTTGGAGTGAGGGGGCTTGGCTTGCTGGTTAACCAGTGTCAGCACCGCTGTTTTTAATCCACTGAAGCTAAATTCCAAATCGCCGCTGTGCAACATTGGACGGGGTAATTTGTATAGATTGGGGCGACCCGATGCGGCGAGTTTCGCCAATGCTGCGCCACCTGGATATCCTAAGCCCAATAGCTTCGCGCTTTTGTCGAAAGCTTCTCCTGCTGCATCGTCCAGCGTTTCACCGAGTAACGTGTATTGCCCCACGCCATTCACGCGCATCAGTTGGGTGTGCCCACCAGAAACCAGTAAAGCAACGAATGGAAATTCAGGCGCAGGGTCGGACAGTAATGGTGAAAGCAAGTGACCTTCCAAATGATGGATGCCGATAGTGGAAATGTCGAGTGCGTAAGCTAATGCATTCGCAACACTTGCTCCAACCAGTAGTGCGCCCCCCAAACCAGGTCCTTGAGTATAAGCAATTACATTTATTTGCTTGAGCGACACATTTGCCTTGCGTAAAACCTCTCTCACTAAGGGAATGACACGCTGCACGTGATCGCGCGAAGCGAGTTCGGGAACAACGCCGCCATATTCGTTGTGCATGGCGATCTGTGTATGTAGTGCATGCGCAAGCAAGCCGCGCCCCATCTGGTAGAGCGCGATGCCAGTTTCATCGCAAGACGATTCTATTCCAAGTGTGATTTGAGACATTTTTTAGCTTTTCGAGTGGGATTGCATTGTAGTGAATAACGCAATCAAACAGGTTAATCGCAAATATTATAAAAATATTTCAGAAAAGTGTTGACGAGAGTTTTTACATCTCTATAATGCGCACCTCTTCGCTACCTAGGTAGCCGTTCTTTAAAAGATTAAACAAACAACCGACGAGTGTAGGCACTTGGTTTTTGGGGAAATTTTGGTGTCTTTCGGGATGCTAAAACGACTTTAAAA
>JBEBKA010000071.1:0-12282 GCA_040079595.1 Gallionella sp. | reverse complement strand
GTCACTCAGGCTAAAGGGAAATACATTTTGTCCCAGCCCTTGCTCAAACGACCAGCCAGGTAATTCTCCGCGCCAAAGCGTCTCCGCTATATTGATAAAGGCTGGATAAAAAGTGTTTAGCGTATCGCTGCCGATATCCTTGAATAAATAGACCGCAGAGCCAAGGATAAATTTATGGAAAATCAGCCCGCCTAAAAGCATCAGCAGGCTCAACATGGCTAGTATTTCCTTGCACTGTATTTTGACCCCTCCTCTGAAACCCATATCTCTTAACGCGCTCATTATGCGACCTTCTTTTAACTGTACCGCAAACCAGTTTTTCTCAAACTGAGCGAAACCCGAACCCGAAACAGTGGACGGGCAAGTCTGGAGATTATGCAGCATTTTTCAATCTCTGCGGGTTCAATTCCCCGCCCCCTAGGGCTTAAGGGAGGCGATAGTGTCACCGCGTGCATCACTTTTCAGATTAGAGGAAATCAGCGTCCAATCGTTTCACCTCGGCATGCACGCATCCGACGTTTTAGCCGAATGTATCTGGAGTGTATTACATGCTCAGGTGGGTATAACCACCGCCATCATTGCTGCGAAAGCCCCTTGGCTACGATGCTGTATATCATTAAGATGGGAAATGCACGGCAAACAATTGGCGGATAGTCTTGCGTAAAGTTGAGCAAAAGCCTACAGTACTCAACCCAAACAAATTAACCCTTTAGGAGAAAAATATGGCTGTTTTAGTTGGAAAATCCGCCCCTGATTTTACCGCTGTTGCGGTGCTTGGCAGTAATGAAATCAACGAGTCATTTAATTTGCACAAACACATCAAAGGCAAAATGGCGGTGGTGTTCTTTTACCCGCTGGATTTTACGTTTGTTTGCCCTTCGGAAATCATCGCGTTTGATCATCGTTTGGATGAATTCAAAAAGCGTGGTGTAGAAGTGATTGGCGTATCGATTGATTCACATTTTACTCACCTAGCTTGGAAGAATACCCCAATCAACAACGGTGGTATCGGTCAAGTGAAATATCCTTTGGTTGCGGACATCAAGCATGAAATCTGCAAAGCCTATGACGTGGAAGCAGAAGGTGGCGTGGCGTTCCGTGGTTCATTTTTAATTGATATGAATGCCGTAGTACGCCATCAAGTGGTGAATGATTTGCCATTGGGTCGCAACATCGACGAAATGTTGCGCATGGTGGATGCACTGCAATTCCACGAAGAACACGGTGAAGTTTGCCCGGCAGGTTGGAGCAAAGGCAAGCCAGGAATGAAAGACACAACAGAGGGTGTGGCGAAGTATTTGGAGAAGCATTCTAAAGACCTGTAATTCCAATTCGTGTTATTCATGAAAAAGCCACCTTTCGGGGTGGCTTTTTGTTGCGCTCAAAGTCGTGCTTCACTGCTAAAATTCACGCTCATGTTTGTTCGATGAGAAATTAATTTCATGTTGATGTCATTTGTGACCCTCTATTTGTTGTTGTCTGTAAGCATTGGTCTTTATGCTTCTTCGCGGGTGCATAACGCCAGAGATTTTGTGGTGGCTGGGCGTAGCTTGCCTTTGCCGATTGTTACGGCAACGGTGTTCGCCACATGGTTTGGCGCAGAGACGGTGTTGGGGATTTCCGCCACGTTTGTAAAAGACGGTATGGGTGCAGTGGTGGCAGACCCGTTTGGCGCGAGTATGTGCCTCATTATTGCGGGGCTATTTTTTGCGCCGCTGCTGTATCGCATGAACTTGCTCACCATCGGCGATTACTATCGCGCGCGTTACAACCGCACGGTGGAATTGATTATGACCATCTGCATCATGATTTCTTACCTGGGTTGGGTATCGGCGCAGGTAGTGGCATTGGGGCTGGTGTTTAATATCGTGAGCGGTGGCGTAGTCACGCAGTCAGTGGGCATGGTGATCGGTATTTCTATCGTGCTTGCTTACACGATGTTTGGCGGGATGTGGTCGGTGGCCCTGCTCGACGTTGTGCAAATGACGGTTATCATGGTGGGCATGTTGCTGATTGCCGTGTTGATTAGTGATGATGCCGGTGGCGTAGCGCATGTGGTGAGTCATGCGCAAGCTTCGGGCAAGCTACACTTGCTGCCAAACGGTGGATGGGATGTCTGGATACCTTTTATTGGCGCGGCACTGACGATGATGCTCGGTTCGATTCCGCAGCAGGATGTGTTCCAGCGCATGACCTCTGCTAAAGATGAAAAAACCGCCGTGCGCGGCACAGTGTTGGGAGGCTCGTTGTATTTTCTTTTCGCGTTTGTGCCGATGTTTTTGGCCTATTCGGCAACGTTAATCGATCCAAAGGTTTTCGCGGACTTGATCGAAGCTGATTCACAAATGGTATTGCCGAGATTGGTGTTGGATCACACGCCGCTCTTCGCACAAGTATTATTTTTTGGTGCGTTGTTGTCGGCGATTATGAGTACGGCTTCCGCAACATTGCTCGCGCCTTCGGTGATGTTTACGGAAAACATTCTGAAGCATTTTGCGTTGAAAAATATGAGCGATAAACAGATGTTGCGCACGATGCGCATCATCGTACTGACCTTTGGCGGGGTAGTGTTGTGGTTTGCCATGAACTCAGAATCCAGCATATTTGAAATGGTCGGTAATGCTTACAAAGTCACTTTGGTTGGCGCGTTTGTGCCGCTGGTATTCGGCCTGTATTGGAAACGCGCTAACAATCAAGGCGCGTTGTTATCCATTGCGATGGGGATAATTTCATGGGGTGCATTGGAACTGATTCAGCCGGACACTTACTGGCCACCCCAGCTGGTTGGTTTGCTGCTTAGTATTGCGGGGATGCTAATCGGTTCGCTGCTGCCGAATATGATAGGAAAACATCATTCATCCCATCACGCTGCTTAAGGCATGTCATCTTCCTGTCACAAATTATTCATACGCTCGCAATCTTTGAAGTCGAGACGAGGATAAAAATGATTGCGAAAATTTTAGTGGTAGAAGATGAGCCTGCGATTCAGGAATTGCTGGCATTCAATATCACGGAGGCTGGTTTTCATGCCATGCGTGCAGAAGATGGCGACGCTGCTTGGGCGCAGATTAAGAATCATGTACCTGATTTGATTTTGCTGGATTGGATGTTGCCGAATACCAGTGGAGTGATTTTAGCCAAGCAATTTCGTGCCGATACGCGTACGCAGGATGTGCCGATTATTATGCTGACTGCGCGTGGTGAAGAGCGCGATAAAATTTTGGGGTTGGAATCCGGTGCGGACGATTACATCACCAAGCCATTTTCGCCGCGCGAATTGATGGCGAGAATTCGCGCCGTGTTGCGTCGTCGCGCGCCCACGGGTTCGGACGAAACGGTGTTAATAGGCGGGCTAGAGCTTTCACCTTCCGCGCATCGTGTTACTGTGGGTGGCCTATCGATAGACTTGGGACCGACAGAATTTCGCTTGCTGCATTTTTTTATGACTCATGCCGAGCGGGTTTATAGCCGCACCCAATTGCTCGATCAGGTATGGGGAACGCAGGTTTTTGTTGAAGAGCGCACGGTTGACGTGCATATTCGTCGTCTGCGTGTGGAATTAGAAGCAGTGAAAAAAGATGGCTTGATTCAAACGGTACGTGGGAGTGGTTATCGTTTCTCTATCAATTAAAGATTTGCCAACTAAAGGATTTACACATTGCAAGATTTTTGGTTGCGCCTGAGCATCCCCATTATTCTGAGCAGCTTATTCGGTTTGCTGTTGTGGGCGGTGTTTTCAGCCACGGCGGGGTTGATATTCGTGCTGCTGGTGGTGGTGTTGGTGATGATCAATAACGCGCGGCAGTTACTCAAACTGCTTGAGTGGTTGCAGTCGCCCAGCGTTGAAAACATCCCGGAAAGTAGTGGTCATTGGGATGACGTGTTTTCCCGTTTGTACAAAATGGTGAGGAAACATAATCAAACCAAGCAAGATTTGGCAGCAGAGTTACAGCACATCCAGCAGGCCACCGCAGCGTTACCTGAGGGCGTGGCGATTCTGAATGAAGGAAACCGCATTGAGTGGTTTAACCTGCAAGCCCAGCAACATTTCGATCTTGATCCCGAACATGATGTGATGCAGGACATCACTTATCTGGTACGTCAGCCTGAATTCATTGAGTATCTTCAAGCAGGCGATTTTAGCCAGCCGTTGATGATGCGTCCCGCACGCCACGACGAAACTATTTTGTCGATTAAGTTGATTCCGTATGCGGGAAATAAACGCTTGCTGATTAGTCGTGACATTACCCAATTTGAGCGTGTCGAGGCGATGCGGCGGGATTTTGTCGCCAACGTTTCGCATGAGTTGCGTACCCCGCTCACGGTGGTGAATGGCTTTGTGGAAAATCTGCAAGACATGCCCGACCTGAGTAAAGACAGTGCCAAGCGCGCGCTGCATCTCATGGCGGAACAAACCAAACGCATGGAAAATCTGGTCGCGGATTTGTTAACGTTGTCGCGCCTGGAAAACGATCAAAGTGCCATGAGCGAAGAAGTGGTGGAAATTGATAGCCTGCTTAACAATGTGTTGAACGATAGCAAATCATTGAGTCAAGAAAAGCATACCTTGCGTTTGGAAGTAGTGAGCCAGAATAAGTTGCTGGGTAACCGCGAAGATTTGTACAGTGCGTTCGCCAACTTGGTGGGCAATGCAATCCGCTATACCCCGGAAGACGGGGTGATATTGGTACGCTGGTTTGAGCGTGGCGGACAACCCGTATTCTCAGTGCAAGACACCGGGATTGGCATCGCCGCACAACACATTCCGCGATTGACCGAACGATTTTATCGCGTGGATCGCAGCCGCTCACGCGAGACCGGTGGAACGGGATTAGGACTGGCAATTGTGAAACACATTGCGATGCGCCATCAAGCCAAGTTAGAAGTGCTCAGTGAAGAAGGAAAAGGCAGCACCTTCTCGCTGGTGTTTCCTGGCAAGCGGCTTAGAGCTTAAATAGCTTGTAAGCTGCTTGATTTGTGCCGCAAGGTACGCTGTCTGCTACTGAACATTGATCTCTTCTCAGTTTTTCACCCAAGCGTCCTTCAATGTGGCCGCCCGATTAAACACTAGCTTTTCGCCAGGCTGATGTTCGTATCGGTCAGCACAATAATAGCCGAGCCGTTCAAATTGATAACGCGTTTCAGGGGCTGCATCTTGCACTGCCGTCTCCACCCAGCCTTGCGCAATGGTTAGCGATGTAGGGTTAAAGTGGGTGCAGAAATCAACGTCTTTATCTGCATCTGGTTCTGGAACAGTAAACAATCTATCGTACAAACGAATTTCCGCAGGAAGCGCGTGATCAACAGCCAGCCAATGAATCACGCCTTTGACTTTGCGACCGACTGGATTTTTGCCCAGTGTGTCAGGGTCAATCAAGCAGCGTAATTCAATTACGTTACCCGCCGCATCTTTGATTGCTTCATCGCAGCGCAACACGTAGCTGTAGCGCAACCTTACTTCGCCGCCCAGAGTAAGCCGTTGCCAACCTGATGGTGGGGTTTCACTAAAGTCATCAGCCTCAATCCAAATCTCTTTGCCAAATGGCACGAGTCGCTCGCCAAACTCTGGGTGTTGCGGATGAAATCCTGCGCTACGAGATTCGGTTTGCCCTGCAATAAAATTCGTCACCACCACTTTGAGCGGATTGATGACCGCTATTACCCGTGCCGCCTTATCTTCCAAATCTTCACGCACACAGCCTTCGAGTACGCTCATGTCCACAGAATTTTCACTTTTGGAGATGCCGATGCGTTTGGCAAATTCACGGATGCCTTCAGGCGTGTAGCCCCGACGGCGCATACCGGAAATAGTCGGCATACGCGGATCATCCCAGCCCGACACGTGTTTGTCGTTGACCAGTTGCAACAGTTTGCGTTTGCTAGTAATGGTGTAGTGCAGTTCCAGCCGCGAAAATTCGTATTGGCGGGGATGACAGCCAATGTTCAAATTATCCAGCACCCAATCATAAAGCGGTCGATGATCTTCAAATTCTAAGGTGCACAGCGAATGTGTAATGCCTTCCAGCGCATCCGAAATGCAGTGTGTGTAGTCGTACATGGGATAGATGCACCACGCATCGCCCGTGCGAATGTGGTGGGCGCGGCGAATCCGATAAATCACCGGGTCACGCATATTCATGTTGGACGAAGTCATATCGATTTTGGCGCGCAACACCCTGCTGCCATCGGCAAATTCTCCCGCACGCATTCGCGCAAATAAGTCCAAATTCTCTGCTGCCAAGCGTGAGCGTGAGGGGCTGGGCTTACCCGCCTGAGTCAACGTACCGCGATATTCGCGCATCTGCTCTGGAGTTAAATCATCCACATACGCCAAGCCTTTTTCGATCAACTCTACCGCAAATTGATAAAGTTGCTCAAAATAATCCGAAGCCCAGCGCACCTCACCATCCCACGCAAAACCCAGCCAGCGCACATCGTCCTGTATTGACTGTGCGTATTCCTGACTTTCTTTTTCGGGGTTGGTATCGTCAAAGCGTAAATTGCATTTGCCTTGATAATCTTGCGCCAAACCGAAATTCAGGCAAATTGATTTTGCATGACCCACATGCAGATAACCATTGGGTTCGGGCGGGAAACGCGTGACGATATTGTTGTGCTTGCCACGCGCCAAGTCGGCATCAATAATCGTGTGGATAAAATTTGAAACGATAGGGGTGGGCGTGCCGCTCATTACTGCGCTCTCATTCAATCATGTGAAATTTAGAAGTGTCGAATTCTACTTGAAAACTTTACGCAACCCAGATAGATATTCGCTGTCAAACGCGCCGCGATATTTGGTAGAATCACACTTCGGACAAATTTTTATTGAGGTTTCACGCACCATGCCACTGTTTAATCGCTATCCGCGCCATCTCCGACTGTTGGGAAGCGCATTATTGCTTGCCACTAGTCTCATTGCACATGCGGGTGATCTTGAAGAGGCCAATCAGCTCTTCAAAAAAGCGCAGTACCCTCAAGCCTTGGATAAAGTGAATCAGGCACTTGCCGCGAAACCAAAAGATGCACAAACTCGATTTCTAAAAGGCTTGATTTTGACGCAGCAAAATAAACCCGCCGATGCGATCGGTGTGTTTTCCGCGTTAACGGCAGACTATCCTGAGTTGCCTGAGCCGTATAACAACCTTGCAGTATTGTATGCCAATCAAGGTCAGTACGATAAAGCCCGACAAGCCTTGGAAATGGCGATACGTACCCATCCTAGTTATGCGACGGCACATGAAAATTTGGGTGATATTTACGCAAAAATGGCGAGCCAAGCATACGACCGCGCGTTGAAATTGGATAACGGAAATGCCGTGACGCAAACCAAGCTGGCAATGATTCAGGACTTGTTTGGCGATGCGCCACGCAAGGTTGTCCGCCCTGACATTGCTGCGGCAAGCACCAACGTCGTCGCCCCAACTGCTGCGAAGCCTGTCGTCGTTACAACACCAACGGAAATGCCTAAGCCAACGGTAGCGTCTGCCGATCAAAGCAAAGAGGTATTGAAAACGGTAGAAGACTGGGCGGCAGCATGGTCAGCAAAAAACACCAGCAAATACTTGTCCTACTATGCGGCTAATTTCAAAGTCCCCAAAGGCGCGCGCCGCAATGCTTGGGAGGCAGAGCGCAAGGATCGCATCAGCAAGCCCAAGTCTATCCAAGTGGGTATTCACAATCCTGCGGTGACCTTTAGCGATAACGAGCACGTGACGGTTGAGTTTCGCCAAACCTATCGTGCGGGTAGCTTTAATACCAATGCCAATAAAGCTGTGTTGATGGTAAAAAATGGGGCGAAGTGGCAGATTCAAGAAGAGCGCGTGAAGTAATAATATGTCGATATTGCAGTTACTCAGTTTACTGTTGTGCGGTGCATTTTTTGACAGTGCCTGCGCCGCACCGAATGAGAGTGAAGCCCTGCTGGTCAAAAGTCTGCAAGATCTCAACAATAATCAAATTGATGGCGCAATCAGCAACGTTGACAAACTGATACGCACCAACCCAAATTTCAGGTTAGCGCAGCTTATCAAAGGGGATTTGCTTATGGCGCGTGCTGGCGCGCTGGATCATTTTGGCGGCGCGGCGAAAGCCTCTCGCACGCAAATTGATGATCTGCGCGACGAAGCGCGTGTGCGGCTTAGTCGCGTCATGTCGCCGGCGGATACCAAACTTGCGCCACGTTTTTTGTGGCAACTCGACGCGTCGCAAAAATATGTGTTGGTGGTGGATACCAGTCGTTCTACTTTAATCGTCTATCAAAATGTGAATGGTGCGCCACATTACGTCACCGATTTTTACGTCACGATTGGTAAGCTGGGCATCAAAAAATTAGTGGAAGGCGATCAGCGTACTCCGCTAGGCGTATATTTCATTACCGATAATTTACCCAAAAGACAACTGGCCGATTTGTATGGTGACGGCGCATTCCCACTCAACTACCCCAATGAGTGGGATAAAAAAAACAAATACACAGGAAGTGGCATCTGGCTGCATGGCACACCCAGCGATACTTACAGCCGACCACCTCGCGCTAGCAATGGTTGCGTGGTACTGACCAATGAGGATCTGCTTAAAGTCGCCCCTTACTTGCAAGTCGGTATTACTCCCGTCATCATCGCCAACCAGTTGGACTGGATGAGCGAATCCGATCAAACTGACCGTGCAAGTTTGCTGAATGAGGTGGAGCAATGGCGTAAGGATTGGTCTAACATCAACACGCCCGCTTACCTTAAGCATTACGCGCCTAATTTTTCCAGTGACAATATGGATTACGCGGCTTGGGCTAAACAAAAGCAACTCGTCAACAGCGGCAAGTCTTGGATTAAAGTAAATCTCAATAACGTCAGCGTATTCGCCTATCCCGATCAACCCAATATGGCAGTGGTGAACTTCGAGCAGGACTACACGAGCAACAACCTTGCGAATAAAATGAAGAAACGGCAATACTGGATCAAACAAAATAACACTTGGAAAATTATTTACGAAGGAGCCGCTTAATTATGAAACAAATTTTTACTGCGTTATGTGCATTGCTAATGTACGGCACTTTGCAATTCGCTCATGCAGAGCTGATACCCAATAAACCCAAACCAACCCCCACTCCTTCAACAACTCAAGGTAAAACAACCATGGTCAAACTGCACACTAATCACGGCATCATCACATTGCAATTGGATGCTGATAAAGCCCCCAATACCGTTAAAAACTTTTTGGATTATGTTAATTCTGGCTTTTATGCGGGGACGATTTTTCATCGCGTCATCGGCAACTTCATGATTCAAGGCGGTGGTTTTGAACCCAACATGACACAAAAGAAAACCAATGCCCCGGTCAAAAATGAAGCTAATAACGGCTTGAAAAATGACAGCTACACCATCGCCATGGCGCGCACAGGTGACCCACATTCGGCGACCGCACAATTCTTCATCAACGTAAAAGACAATGGCTTCCTCAGCTACCCCGGACAAGATGGTTGGGGCTATTGCGTGTTCGGCAAAGTCGTCGAAGGTAAAGAAGTAGTGGATAAAATCAAGCAAGTTAAAACAGGAAATCGTGCAGGTTTCTCCGACGTGCCAAATGAGGATGTCATTATTACCAAAGCGGAAGTAATTCAATAAAAATAAAACGGCGCGTAATGCGCCGTTTTACTTTATGCAGCATTGCCTCTTCATATCAGACCTCCATCTCAGTGCAGATCAGCCGCACAGCATGGTTGCATTCCAGCATTTCATCGCTGATATTGCCCCGCAAGCCGAGGCTCTCTACATCCTTGGCGACCTGTTTGAGTACTGGGCGGGCGATGATGACTTGCACGACCCTTTCCACCAACAGATTATCAGCGCATTGCGCGGGCTTGCGGAACGCGATGTTAAAACATATTTGCTGCATGGCAACCGCGATTTATTGATGGGGGTTGAGCTAGCCCGCGCTTGTAAAGCGACATTGCTAGATGACCCGACGCAGCTTGATTTGTATGGCACGAATACGCTGCTCAGCCATGGTGACACTTTATGTACCGATGATATCGAGTATCAAAATTTTCGCAGCCAAGTGCATGACGAAGATTTTCAAAAAAACTTCCTCGCTCAACCTCTCGCAGCGCGCAAAGCGCATATTGAACAATTACGTCGGAACAGCACTGTCGCCAAGCAACATAAAACTACTGAGATTATGGACGTGAATGACGATGCCGTTACTGGGCTATTGCGTGCCTATCACTACCCGCGCCTGATACACGGTCACACGCACCGTCCCAATCGCCACGAACATATTGTGGATGGGCATGTGTGCGAACGTTGGGTACTAGGGGATTGGTATCAACAAGCTTCAACGTTACGCTGTGATGCGCAAGGCTGTCGTTCAATTAGCTTTTGAATTGGCTGGTACGCATAATTTTTCGCAAGGTATGCCATCTGCGTCACCATCCAATAATTTTGCGCCACAGCTCGCCAAGTAAAATTTCGCTTCTTCGCAACTTGTCATTTCCGAACAATGTTTTTTCGTTCCACAGCTCGGGTCGAATGATGCAGTAGGTTTTATATCTGCCGCTGCAACACCTATCATGGGCGCGATGGAAGGATGCTGCTTGCGCCAATCCCATGGCGGCACGGGATTGCTCAAAGCCCATAAACCGCGCGGTGCGCGTTTAGCCTCTTCTTGCAATGTGCGCATAACTTTATTACTGCGCATACCCGCCCACGCCATGCCGCGCCGAATTTGTTCGGCATCTACATCCAAGCCATTGAGGCTGATAGACGCAACCATGCGACCGTATTGATCAATCGCCTGACTTTTGACGGTGATTTGCTTGCCTTTCACCAAGACAGATAATGAGCGTTTGGAACTCTCGCCAAAAGGTTGCCCTTTTTCGGGTGCATCAATTCCTGCCATGCGGACTTTCACCAAGCCCCTTGCTCGCTTAACCAACACCGTATCACCGTCCAAAACGGCAACCACTTTGGCGGTAAATTCTTCGCCAAACGCGAGATGACTAACCAGCAATAAAAGGAGCAGTGCGATACGGTGCATAACGTTAATACAGCACGCTTTTTATCAATGCCATACACAACAAAGCGTAGCCGGCTGCGAGCAAATCATCGAACATCACTCCTAGCCCACCATGCCAATGCGCATCAAAATACCGTATGGGTTGCGGCTTAAAAATATCAAAAAAACGAAACAACACAAAAGCCAGCAATGCCCATTGCCAGCCGGGCGGAGTGAAAAACAACACCAGCATGAACGCCACAATTTCATCCCACACCATGCCGCCATAATCGGCAATGCCCAAGGCTTTTCCCGTCTTGTCACACACCCAGATACCGATTGCAAATGCCCAGATCAACACAAAAATAAACACGGCATCCGATAAACGCGGCGCGAGAAACCAATACATGGGGAAAGCGACTAGCGTGCCAAACGTGCCGGGTGCTTTGCGCGCCAAACCGCTACCAAAGCCGAATGACAACAAGTGCGCGGGATGACTGAACAAAAACTTCCAACTTGGTTTAACTAACAATTCATCGGAAGTGGTCATAGCCCGCGCTTTCAACATTAAGTGAATTGCCTGTTACATCATGGACGACACAGCCTTGCCCAGCAACAATTTTACCGATGCGGGTGAGCGGCAAATTTAGTTTCTCGCTTATGCGCAATATCTCGGCATGATGGGCTATGGGTGCGGTGAAGCAAAGTTCGTAATCGTCACCGCCTGAGAGGAGGCAGTGCTGCATAAAACTCCTCTCTCCCGCGCTATCGCGCTCCTCTCTCCCGCAAGCGGGAGAGAGGTTGGGGGAAAGGGAAAACGAACGCAGTACATCCGACGTTGGCAACAACGAAAAATCGACCTCCGCCCCAACTTGTGAACGCTCTAAAATATGCCCGAGATCACTCAATAAGCCATCCGAAATATCAATCGCACTCGTGGCAACCCCGCGCAAAGCAAGCCCTAAAGCCACACGCGGCGCGGGTTGATGCAAGGCTGCAAGGCAATGAATACGGGTATCTTCAGGCAGGACTATTTTTGCTTGCAGATGCGCCAAGCCCAACGCTGCATCGCCCAGCGTACCCGACACCCATACTTCGTCGCCCACCTGCGCACCGTCGCGTCTTAACGCTTTACCTTGCGGCACTTCGCCCATAATAGTCACACAAAGATTGAGTGACCCGCGTGTGGTATCGCCACCAACCAACTCCACACCATACTGTTGCGCGAGTGCAAAAAAACCCGCGCTGAACTGCGTCAGCCAAATGTCGTCCACGATTATCCCCTCTCCCTTCGGG
>JBEBKA010000070.1:0-12775 GCA_040079595.1 Gallionella sp. | reverse complement strand
TGTATAAGAGACAGGGGCTAGGGTGGGGGTTAAAACTTCCAACTCATCCCTCAACTTCAGGTGGTTATAAATCTCCCCATTAAACGCGATCACATACCGCCCGCTCGCCGACACCATAGGCTGATGTCCAGCAGGCGACAAATCTACAATCGCTAACCGGCGATGCCCAAGACCAATTCGCTGTTCACTGTCACACCAAACCCCACCATCATCCGGGCCACGGTGAATAAGCGTATCTGACATGCTACGCAGTAAATTTTCACCACTACCCAAACCAGCCGCAGCACCGAGAAAACCAACCAAGCCACACATTAGGAATCCACCTTCACAGCAGTGAAGGCATCTCGGCAAGCCTTACTTATCATTCAGGTATCCTTTGCGACGCATAAAAGCCAATATCTCGCCAAACACACCAATGGCAAATTTGGCTTCATCCACCACCAAATTAAGCCGTTCAATTCTTACGGCCGCAGCTTCGGGGTAATGATGCGAAAATTTATTTCGCAACACAGCAGCTGTACCAAATTCTTCCGCAGAACGAATCGCTCCCAGCTTTTCCATCAACAATACTTTGTCACGGTTTGACCTATTGCTGACATCCTCTTGTTCAGCATAAGCAATCCCGCGAAATATCTGATCCTGAATCATCGCAACGGATTGCGAGTAGCGCAAAATCAAGGCATCAATCGATTCTTCCTGCTCATCCGATAGACATCCAGCAGACTCAACACTCAATGGAAATATCTCACGATTCTTGTTCAAAGAATAAACAAGCTTCTCAATGCGCTGCCCACACGCATCAACGTTACCTAACAAAACTTCCAACTCTTTACTCATAATGGAATACCCCTACGCGCAATCGCAAAAATGGCCTGCTCATCCTGCCCCGGATTTTTCACCAACAAATCCACTCTGGTATCGCAGTCAGCCGAGAGCCGATACTCAAGAGCCAATTTACGTTTCAAATCCAACGCGATAGAGGTCTCCAAAAACAAATCAATATCGCCCCCTTTTTTGGCATCATCCGCACGAGAGCCAAATAGATAGATGCGCCCATGGGGGTCAATTTCATGCAGTACCCTGCGTACTGCCGCAACTTCGCTAGACGAAAGTCTCATTTATCCTCCTTGAAAATTTGCACAATCAATCCACACATACTTTGAAACCTTCATCCAAGTTTTGCCGTCACTGCATATACATGGGACATGATCACAATCGAGAATGCCTATCCGACATGCGGCGCAGCAAAGGCTCATCACCGCCTATGCCCGCAACACCACCCAAAAAACCAACCAAGCTGCACATCGCTAATCCGTCGCTTTCTTCAACAAAGTAATCAACCTCGGTGCTACCTGCTGTAACGAATACTCGGTTTCTGCTCGCGCTCTGCCTGCTTGTCCAAAACGTTGACGCAAGTCCGCGTCACTCAACAGTGTTGCCAACGCATCCACCCACGCATGAATGCTGTCAGCGAACAAACCTGTCTCGGCATCAATCACCACATCACGGTTCGCACCAATAGGCGAAGCCACAGTAGGTAGACCACAAGCCATGTATTGAATCAACTTATAGCCACACTTACCTTGTTCCCAAGGCGAATCCTTTAGCGGCATGATACCCACATCACATTCTTCAATCAGCGCCGCTTCCGTATCCTCAGACCAAGGCAATGATTCAACCTCCACTCCCGGTATCGTCAATTCTCCCCCACCTATCACCCGTAGCGTATAGGCTTGGCGTTTGGCCAGCAGACTAAATGATCCTGCCAATTCCACCAGATACTTAACAGTAGAAGGTGAACCAATCCACACGATGCGTGGCTTGGCGGCAACCGAATACACCTGCTTAGCCTTATAGCGCGCCAAATCAACAACCGTAGGCACGACCTCCACCCGCCGAGTACCCGCCGCAATGGCACGCTCTGCCAAGTAACGATTCCCCGCTATTACCAAGTGTGCCCCTGCCATCAAACAATCAATGCGCCGACCATAAATACGTCGCACCCAAGCAGAACGATGCAAGTCATAGTTGTGAAAGATCGCATCGTCAAAATCTAGGGCATAAGGTACGCGACGCAACAACCCTCTTTCAAACCATGCAGGAAACCACGGCAACGCCTCTTTTTCAATCCAAACTAAATCAAACTGATGCGCCCTCAACAGCGTCCAGATGCGTCGCCAATAAGCCGACAACACATCCAGCAAGCTATAACCACCCTGCTGATACTTCAGCAACAGCATTTCATCGTTAAACAAAGGGGAAACAACATACTCAATTTCCGCTGACTCTAGCGGGGGCAGGTATTGCAATTTACGCATCCGTGAAGAAGCGCCTTGTTGACCAAAACGCGTGAGAAGCAAAATTTTCATTGTAAATAATTACAGAACTTCGTAGACGGTTTACACACGAGTGTAAGTATTCTCTTTTTCAACAAACAAAGTTATACCCGAAACATATTTTAGGCCGTGGTTAGTGAACGAGTAGAGCAAACCAGTCCGCTTGTGCCACCCCAGATCAAGTAAAACGTTTCGTTTGAAAACCTGTCGTAATTTGTGAAGATAATAATCAACCGTGTATTTCAATGAAGGTCTAAGTTGCGCCTGCTTTACAATACGCATCAATTCAGAATATGAAAGGTAGTTTGTATAAAACGTCATGTAATCTGCATGTTTCTCAGAATACTCCTCCAAACTGACCTGCCCTTTTTGATAAGCCCCAATGCCAATTTTGTTCATTAGCTTGATGTATGTCTTCAGGAGGTACCAATCCGAAATCCTATGTACGAAAGGAATTAGCAAGTGCCCTTCGTAAATATAATGCTTCAATGGAAACAAATGCACACCGCTCCCGCCCTTCTTCAAGACACGCGAATGCTCTGAGAAAAAATGCTGATGATCCCAAACATGCTCCAGCACTTGATTGGACAAAACAAAATCAAAGAAGCTTGACTCAAAAGGCCAGCTTTGATCGTGGGTAATTAGTTTTAATCGATCCTCCCACTGCACATCAGGAGAATGTTGTTTACACCATGACAGAGTTTTAGAAAAATAATCCTTAGCCTGAACGCCATGGTCTGCCACATCATAACCATGAATTTCGAACACCACATTCGGAAACAGCGCAGTAAGATTGAGATGCATAAAACTCGAAAAATGGCCGTTTCCGCAACCAGAATCCAGAATGCGCACCCGACCAGCCGTAAGATTTTTTTTGACAATCTCTGTCACTAGCACACTGAGCAAATGCAGATGAGTAGTGCTTTCAGGGGGGGAAGCTAATTTCATGAATAACAACCTCGTAATTTATAGAACGGTAAGCAAAACTATCGCCTCGAAAGTAGAAGCACTTCAGGCAGGCTTCTTATCAACAGCACATAAGCTTGAAGCGTATGGACAGCATCACGCCAAGACCCTTTTGCAAGTGTAAACAACAAGCGGCTCCAAGGTTCAATGATATAGGTGATAAGCAGCAACAGCCACGCTTGGTGCTTAGGGAAATGTTTGAAACCAAAAAGTAAACGACTACGCAGCGAATAAAACAGCCGCTGCGTCTTTACTTGACGCGACGTACCCCCACCAGCATGAAAAGCCTGTGCATCTGCCAGATAAACACTTTGATAGCCAGATTGATGAGCCCGCAAAGACAAATCCAAATCTTCCAGATACACAAAGTACCGCTCATCAAAACCGCCCAAAGTTTCAAAGATAGAGTGCCTCATTAAATAATAAGCTCCTATCACATGGTCAACAGCTCGCGTTTCGTTATGCTCCCAGTCTGTCATATGCATATTCAAATGCCGCAGCCTAGGCAAACGATTGAAACCTATTGCTTGTGCCGCAAACATTCCTAAGCTAGGAAAACGAGCACAACTATGTGCAATGCAACTCTGTTCATCGATCAATTGAATCCCAACGACACCGACATTCTGATTGATTGGTTTTTGCATAAAAGCAAGGGGCACAGGCAATGAGTTTTCAAACAAACGTGTGTCTGGATTGAGAAACAAGACAAACTCACTTTTCGCTAGTGCCGCCCCTCGATTACAGGCAACACCAAAGCCGCAGTTATCGGTATTGCGAACAATCTGTAGTTTGAACGGTAAGTTTTGCAGCATCTCAACTTGTGCAAGCGAATCATCTGTTGATGCATTGTCAACGATGACTACGGATGACACCAAGCCTTGGTGATATTGAGAGATACTGTTGACGACAACAGCCAATTGAATACCAGCATTCCAATTCACGATGATTATTGACAGTGCCTTCCTTTCAAGCATGTGCATGTAGTCCTTTGCAGGATGTACTCATGGCTTTGTCTCTTAACAAACCAATATTGACCAAACCAACTGGCAGAAACAACGTCCACAGATAATCAAACTTGCTCAAGTATGGATTAGTAGCATTAGCTATCAAGAAACATATTAGGGCAACAAGTGCTGGGAGCATCAAAACACCAAGGTCAGCATATTTAGTCGATAGCCTGACCATCTGATACATAAGCCAAGCAACAGCCAACCCGTAAGTCAGCACCCCTAGAATACCTGTTTGGAATAGCAATGCGACATACTGCAATTCATACGCCCACGGCATCACGTCGCCAGGCGCGCTATGTGAAGCACTACCGTGACCGAAGCCAATAAAAGGAGAACTCTGCCACTCTCCTATCAAAGCATTAAATTGCTCGGCACGCCGCGCAGCCGAAATATTATCTGCATCTCCGAAATCAAAACCCGAAATAAAATATTCCTGTAATGCGGACAAATCCAAATTAAGAGTTATTGAGGCAATGAGTACACCAAAAGTAATAACGATAGAAGAAATTCCCAAAATTTTAAAAACGGATTTAATTTGAAAATTAGCGATTCTAGTCATGCGCATCAATACTAGACTTAGCGGCATAGAAACCAACCCAACAACCATAAAAGCTTTACGACCTGAAATCAGCATCACAAAGAACGAAGCCAACAGATTAACCACACAGAATACTTTCCATTTGCGCGAAAAGTGAACCGACGTTCTCGTCCCCAACATTAACGTGCCAATCAGAAAGGGCAAGCCGTATATAACCGTTGCCATGTTGCTCAGAGCGAATGCTATTGAGTTTTCATATAAACCTAAGCTACCGCCCAACAAATCAAAAAAAGGAAAAAGAATACTGAGCGCAGGGTAAAAACTTGAGGCTACAAATAATATCCCTGACATGGCAGCAAAAAAAATACCTGTCAGTAATACTTTTACAAAAAAAACATAGCACTCGGTCGTTTTAGCGAAGCCAATAAAATATACATAAAAAATGGGCCAGAGGACATAAACAGTTGAGACCGCAATTGCTCCTGGTGCGCCATTCAGCACCCCCCACATAATCGAAAACAATGAATACGTAACACAAATAATCAGCCAGGAAAGTACCGGTGGGGAAATAACCCATCTGCTCTGGGATATTATAAAAATGATAATTGATCCAAAAAATATCAACGCAAGTAACGCCCCCCTCTCTGCCTGCAACGTTGTCGGCACCACAAGCATCAATAAAAAGAACAACCCTACCCATCCACCAAGACGCAACATCTCAGTGCCGCCCCGATAAAATAGTTACCCACTCAGCTACGACATGCTTTGCATCATAGTGCAAGGCTCGTTTAGCCGCTTGCTCTTTTATAAAGGCAAGACGTTCAGCCGATGAAAGAAGCTTATTGAGCCTTTCTGCCAGTGCATCCACGGTCATGTTCTCGACCAGTTCACCATACTCGGAAGCCTCAAGTATTTCTCGCGGCCCTGTCGGGCAGTCAAACGCGACGACTGGGCAGTCACATGCCATTGCTTCAACCAATACATTTGGGAAACCTTCTGTAAGTGACGGCAAAACAAAAACCTTTGCCAGTCTCATGTACCTATATGGATTTGAGTCAAAGTCAATAATGATTACTCGGTCGCTAACGCCCAACTGGCTAGCTTCAGCGACACAATTATCCTTGTCCGGGCCACGCCCAATTAGTACTAACTGTAAACTTGGGTAGTCATTGCTAATATTTGCAAATGCTCTGATTAGCAAGCCCTGACCTTTCTGACTAACCAGTGACCCGACGTTCAGTATGAAGCTCGACTTAGTTAGGTAACTCAATGCTGTCGGCAGTGGTTCTATAGAAAGTGCCCTTATCCTGTCCAAATGGTACAAGTTTGGAATTTGGTAAACAGGCGGCACTCCGCGCGTAATTTTCTCAATCTGTTTTTTCAAATCTACAGAAACGGCGACTATTGCATCTGAAAGCGGATACACCCAACGGATCAAGCCTCGGTATACGCGGTTGTACAAATCAGCGTCTCCATAACCACCAATTGCGCTCCTGATACTCAAGACGCGATACGCTGAATTAAAACTAAGAACATTCAGAAGATTTGCAGCCTCTCCGAAGCTGACGACAACATCAAAATGTTGCTCTCTAACAAACCGTCTTAACTTATAAAGTCGCAAGAAGAAATTTACAATCTTCGCAAATAGCCCCAGTTCTAACGAGCCTGAAACATTGAAATCATGAAGGATGGCGTGATATTCAAATGGTGGATTCTCTGTGCCAAAGTACCCAACATGCTGCTCAAAATCGTCCGGCAATGCTAAAGATATATTGCTGACTGCACGTTGCATTCCGCCTTTATGCAAGTGCGCAAACAAAAATAGAACCCGACGTTTTTGCTTTACTTGGTGCATGATTTCATGAACCCCAGCAAGCTCAATATGCCCCACAACTGTTCGGTATGTACACGCTGTCCTGACAAATGCTCCTTCCACAACTGATCAATCATCGGTCTGTTGAAATGTTCCGAATCCTGTGGGATTTGCTCGAGCAGATTTTCCGCCCATGGCCGCAACTCGCTTCTCAGCCAAGCTGCTAGCGGGATGGAGAAGCCCATTTTTGGTCTATCTACGAGTTGTTTTGGTACGTGACGATACAACACTTCACGCAGCACTTTTTTGCTCATCCCATTTTCAAGTTTGCATGTAAGAGGCAAACGATATGCCAATTCTATAATGCGGTGATCCAGCAATGGTGCCCGCGTTTCTAAACTATTTGCCATCGCAGCGCGATCTACCTTGACCATAATATCGTCTGGCAAATAGGTACCTGCATCCCATAAACCGACTGTGCTAGCAGCATCGTGCAGGATTGGAAAATCAAGCATCGTCACGCCGCGCTGCTCTGACAGCGGCACGCTGCCCTGACGGTATCTATCCATCCAGTAACGATTGAGTGCTTGAGCATCCGGTTGACGCCAAGCATTCACGAGCGAGTTAGATCGTCTCAACACAGACCCTACTCTTTGATTTCTTGCCAGCGGCGAAAGTGCGGCGAAGGCGGCATTCCATGGCAACTTGCCAAGATATCTTGTGTTCCATAGCTTTTGATAAAGCGCATATTGCGGGTAGCCCAAAAAGAATTCATCCCCACCATCGCCCGACAATGCAACCGTAACTTGCTGCTTGGCCAATTGGCTTACCAGATAGGTTGGAATCTGCGAACTATCTGCAAATGGCTCATCCCAAATTTCTGACAAGCGCGGGATCAAATCCAATGCTTCGTGCGGCTGGATGATGTGCTCAACGTGGTTCGTACCCAAATACCTTGCCACTGCTGCCGCATGTTGCGATTCATCCATCCTGGCATCGGGCATACCGATAGAAAAGGTGGTGACCTTTGATGTGGTTGCCGATTGCATCATGGCAACGACGGTAGAGGAGTCTATGCCACCGGACAAAAATGCCCCAACCGGAACATCGGCAACCGATTGCATTTGCACCGCCTGACGCACCAATGTTTCGAGTTCATCAGCCGCATCAGAAAAACTGCCAGTAAAAGGATTATCCAAACCCCGCTTTACTGCATCAGCAAGCGACCAGTACGGCACAGGAGCTGGCAATTCCCTTCGCTGAATTTTGGCTTGCGTCAATTGCAAGAGCGTACCTGGCACAAGTTTGAAAATCCCATGATAGATGCTTGATGGCGCGGGTATGAAGTTTAATCGCAGAAACGTGCTGGCCACCTGCCAATCCATCTCGCCGATAAAAGCAGGATGTGCGCGCAGTGACTTCAACTCAGAGCCGAATAAAAATACCTCATCTTGCCAGCCGTAATACAGCGGTTTCTCGCCAATGCGGTCACGAGCAAGAGTTAACGTTTTTTCGTGTTTATCCCACAGCACCAGCGCAAACATGCCCACGGTAGACTGAAGCGTCTTTTCAATCCCACAAACAGCAAAGCAAGCCAGCAAAGTTTCTGTATCTGAATGTCCGCGCCAGCCACCGATGGGCAGATGATTCGATTTTTCGAGATTTTTTCGCAGTTCTAGGTGGTTGTAGATTTCCCCGTTGAACACGATCACGAAACGCCCACACGCACTTGCCATCGGCTGATGACCGGTAGGAGAAAGGTCGAGTATAGAAAGCCTGCGATGACCAAGTGCGACACCATGTTGCTCGTCGACCCACACGCCGCCATCGTCTGGTCCACGGTGGTGAATAGGCTTGAGCATAGCTTCTAGTCGCGATGATAAGTCTTCGCGTCTAGTGCCAAAGTGAATAAAACCAACGATGCCACACATTAAGCATTCACCTAATTCAGGCCTTTTGAAATACTGCAATCATGTGGGGTTGGCCTATCTCGCCCTTCAGCCATTGCTTAGCGATACGTTTAATTTTTCTGAATACACCTTGCATGGTAAAGTCCTGCGCAGTGAAATCTAATGTCTTTGCAATACGCAAATTAAAACCATACTGTTTTAAACGAGCTGTGAGGCTACCAACACTCCAACTACGAACGTGCTGCCACTCGTGAAAAATAGCACCACATTCTGGGCAAAATTTCTTAGACTTTGATATATCTTCCTCATTTGGAGTTGTGATAACCACCACACCACCTTGCTTCAATAAACGTGAGACTTCTGCCAATGTGCCGTTCAGATAATCATCGTTCAGATGCTCGGCTACTTCTAACAGAAAGACAACGTCAAAATTCGCATCAGGCAGATCGGCAGGCAGCGAACTAACATGTTTTGCACCTTTGAAGTTATTGTGACCCTTCGCTCTCATACTTAACTGTGCCACCGAATTTGGTGAGAAATCTAATGCAGTGTATTTCCAATGTGAGCCCAAGTTACTTAAATGATTCCAAATAAATCCTGGACCACATCCAAAATCAAGCACCTCTAGCGACTCATCAAGTGGCAAGCCGCTGTGCCGCAAAATGTGATGACCGAACAGTTTTGAAAAATAGACCTCTGAATATGGCGGCGTACGAGAATAGTAATCCCACAACCGTGAAACTTTATTATCATCCCACTCAATATCATGCTCCTTAAATAAGGCACTTGCTCATTTTCCATAATTTCTTCTCCAATGTTTAAATCCGGTATTCAAAACCCAGAGTTGGGACAGTACCAAAGCAGCCAACCAGCCAACGCTGCCAAAAAGAATTACGCCGGGCACACCAATTGCCACAGACAATACAAGTATTTTCAGAGTAAGCGGCCAAACTTCACGACTGCGTCCGCTCACAGTCAGATAGCCAGTAAGAACAGTGCCAAATATACCCAACACCAGCCACGCGAGCCCAAAAAAGAGCAGCCCATCATGATCACTGCTTATTTCACCATACAAAAATCCCGCTACCTGTTCACGTAGCGACCAAGCCATCACAGCGATTATTAATGTCACACTCAGATAACCCGTGAGTATGAACTTCAGCATTCTCCAATAGCCAACCCTGTTGTTTATGTAGGAGGATGCAAGTCTCGGATATGCGGCAGTGTGTGTGAGCAACGCTGCCGCCATTAGCGCATTGATTACGCGTTCAGTTACGCTATAAGCACCCGCCGCTTTTGCATCAAGCAGGAAGTTAATAACGATTGGACCAGATGCCGAATAAAGCATCGAAACAAATTGAGAAATGAAGAGATGCCGCCCTTCATTTATCGCACTGATCGCCCTTGTTATGCGCCATTCATACTTTTCTCTTTTAACTAAATTAATTGCCAATAACAGGGTGCCGATGCCTATGAATAATGCACCGCACACACTAACAACTACAGCAAAATCAACGGCTCGATGATTGCCGCTTTTAACAAAGCTAAAACCTATGAACAAGGTCAGCAATGAGCCAACTATCGAGAGTATGCACACTGACAAAAAATGACCTTGGGCCTGCAAAAACCACACGGAATTCAGACCTGCCGCAATTGGTGTAGCAAACAATAATACCCATGCAATCGAGCTAGTTGATTCTAACGGCATAGAGAATAAAGCAAAAACTGCCAGTACTGGAAACACTATCGAAAGCAGGAGAAATTTCGCAAAAGCGATGTCAACAAAAACACCTGCTGGTGTTTCACCTGCAGCAAGGTGTGCCACCCGTTTAGGTCCAGTCAGTTGGAATGCATATTGAACAACCACAGCGCCATAACTGCCCCACGCCATTAGTACAGCTAGGTGTCCGTATTCAACAAGGCCAATAACCTTGACAATGTGCGGCACAAGCAACAATGGCACTACGCTCCCCACTGCGTACTGAACAAGTAACGTTGCATTTGCTTGTACAACTTGGCGGATCAAACCATTCCCTTTTGCTTGTCAAATTTCTTGCTTATTTTGTTTTTATTCATACTGGCACCTGTGGCAAATTTTATACCTCAAGTTCATTCAAGCATGAGTGGAGGCAATCCTTTTCGGATAGTATAGGGTCTGCCACAGGGAACACTGAAACAAGATCACAAACTAGGTTCCAGGTTTCAATGAAATAGCTGCGCGTATCGCCAATTATTGTCAGCTCAAGCAGTGATACGTCGCTAAGTTTGGTTTGACTGATACTCATACTTTTCCTTGCTGCGTTAAGTGTTGAACATACCACTCATCGCCACTTCCAATCCTTCACCGATCCGGTGAGTGGGCTGGTAACCCAATAAAATTGCGGCCTTGCTGATTTCGGCCAGCAAGACGGTGGATGCTTTGTCATTCGACTCAATCAATCTCACTCTCCTCCCATCCCTGCAATCGCTCCCGAATTTCTTCCTTGTTTGGCAGCAGGTGCTGATAGGCTGCCGGCAGATGTGGAGTCAGGCTGTAGGTGGCGATGCCGATGGGCTGGGCTTGGGCAGCGGTCAAGGATTAGGGTGTTTTTGGTCCAGGCGATTTCTGCAGCCAGTGGCTGCAGAATTGGCTGCTCCTTGTATTCTCGGTAAAACGTGCGCATGTACCAAAGATTGCGCCCGGAGTAGCCGCTCTTTTCGCCGAATTCGGCACGCAGATCGGCAGATAGCTTTTCGACAACAGCCTTGCCCCAGCCTTCTGTTTCCTGACGTTCTTCGATCAGTTTGCCAATGTCCCAGTAGAGTGCGATAAGCTCTTTGTTGACCGCGCGCAATGCGGCATATTGCGCCGTGTGTATGCGAGTTTTAAGTTCGGTCAGCAGCGTTCCGTAGCCAACGCACTTCATTACGTAGCTCATATTTTTTCTTGTTGCGTTAAGTGTTGCACATACCAATCCATCGCCACTCTCAGCCCTTCACCGATGCAGTGGGTGGGCTGGTAGCCTAATAACGTGGCTGACTTGCTGATGTCGGCTAACGAGTGGCGCACATCCCCCGCACGAAAATCCCGATAGATGGGTTTCACCCCTTTCAAATGAGGGTGGCTTGGGAACTGTGGATTTGTGACTAACATACCGATTTACCAAGTTACATTGACATGATATTGATGAATTAAACTATCTGGTGTCAGCAAGGTCAGCCCGTGTGTGACAGCTTGACAAATCAACATGCGATCAAATGGATCATTGTGCAGCGGTGGAAGCCGCGACACGGCACTTGCCGCGCCCTCTTCCAAGGGAAGGGATGAAATGTTGTGACGTAATCGTTCGGCAGGGACATAAATATGGGGAGATACCGTTAGTGGGAGCTTACCCAGCCCGTGTTTGACGCTGATCTCCCACGCCGATACCGCGCTAAGAAAGATTGTGTTTTCAGGGTCTATAAAAATACTTCTCGCGTTTGGCGATAATTCGGGTGAATCTCTAATCACCCACAGAAATGTGCAGGTATCCAGCAAGATGCTCTGCGCCATTACTTATACTCGCCGCCAAAAGCAGCCAAAACTTCTTGGGGTAATTCGTCAAAAAAACTTGCTGGTAGAGGCTCACCTCGATCTTGCGCTAGGCCAACAGGTCTGGGGTTACTCGATACTTTTGGCGGCAACAAACGGATTTCCGCCACAGGTACGTTACGACGACACAACACCACGGTTTCACCCGTTTCTACTGCGTGTAAATACTTTGATAGGTGCGCCTTAGCCTCGTTGATATTCAGCGAAATCATAATCAGACCCTAAATACAGTTTTGTACATGATCATGTTATCACAATAGCAAATAACATTTTGATTTTTACTGTGTGATTTTCAATTTACGCACATACCACGCCATCGCCACTTTTAATCCTTCACCGATGTGATGGGTGGGCTGGTAGCCTAATAACGTGGCTGACTTGCTGATGTCGGCTAACGAGTGGCGCACATCCCCCGCTCGAAAATCCCGATAGATGGGCTTCACGTTTTGCAGATGAGGATAGTCGGGCAGCAAGTTGAGGTGCAGTTGTTCGTATAGTTGGTTAAGCGTGGTACGGTCGCCGACGGCGACGTTATAGACTTGATTTGTTGGGTCTACTCCACCTGCACCCTCTCCCTGAAAAGCTCCCCCACCCCAGCCCTCCCCGGATGGGAGAGGGAGTGTATTGATAG
>JBEBKA010000069.1:0-12896 GCA_040079595.1 Gallionella sp. | reverse complement strand
CTACTGGGGCGACTGGAAATTTTTACCGTGCTGATACTTTTTATGCCGAATTTCTGGCGACGCTAAAAACGCCATGACAGCAAGCATGAGTTAAGTTAGCATAACGAGTTATAAAGTCGCTTAAAGACTATCTCCAAAGCCTATGTTTGGAAGATAGAATCACAAGATGGGGAATGAGATGAGTGAAGAGCAACCATTGTCAGGCATCAAGGTGCTGCTAATTGATGACAGCAATACCATTCGGCGCAGCGGTGAAATCTTTTTATCCCAAGCCGGATGCCAGGTGATATTGGCTGAAGATGGCTTCGATGGCTTGTCTAAAGTGGTGGACAGTCAGCCCGACATTATTTTTGTCGATGTGATGATGCCGCGTCTGGATGGATATCAAACTTGCGCGCTCATCAAAAAACATGATCACTTCAAAAAAACCCCCGTGGTGATGTTAACCAGCAAAGATACGTTGTTTGATCGCGCACGCGGCAAGTTGGTCGGAGCGGATCAATACCTCCTTAAACCATTCAATAAAAAAAGCCTCATCGAAGCGGTAATTACCCATACCCAAGCGAATGCTGAGGTGGGTTATGGCCATTAAGAAAATTTTGGTGGTGGATGATTCGGCAACCGAGCGGCATATTCTCGCAGGCATCTTGGGCAAAAAAGGCTATGAGCTAGTCTTTGCCGAAGATGGTGAAAAGGGCGTGGCGCAAGCAAAATTGACCTTGCCCGATTTAATTATTATGGATGTGGTGATGCCCGGCATGAATGGTTTTCAGGCCACACGCGCCATCACCAAAGATCCGCAAACACAGCATATCCCCGTGATTATTTGCACCACAAAAGATCAGGAAACTGACAAGGTGTGGGGGGCGCGTCAGGGCGCGAAAGATTACGTCCTCAAGCCGATAGATGCGACGGACTTGCTTAACAAGATCGCCGCATTAGCTTGAAATAAATACGCAATGAAATTCGTCACTCAGTGTTCGTGGGTGATTTTATTATTAAGGGTGCAGAGTATTAGGGGACACCATTAAATGTCGAAGCGTCTGAACCTACGCGAGTTCCAACAAAATTTAATCAATCAACTGCAAGCGGAAGACTTGTCCGTCGAGCGCGTCACCACATTGGGCGTTCAAATTGCCAAGCAACATTGGTTGGTTGAAATGGCGGACATTGATCAAATCATGCCCGTTGCCAAACTGGCGAGTGTGCCGTTTGCCAAGCCGTGGTTTCGCGGCGTGGCGAATGTGCGCGGCAACCTGTATGGCGTGGTTGATATGAGCGCGTATCAAGCGGCGGGACACGCTACGGGTGCAGTGGAAAACCGCATCATTTTGGTCTCCAATCGTTTTGAATTTAATGTGGGATTGTTGGTGGATCGCGTGTTTGGTTTGCGCGATGCCAGTGAGTGGATGCAAAGCGAACTGGCGGGGCAGATTGAATACCATGACGAGCAAGGCGTGTCGTGGCGCAAGCTTGATGTGGCGGGCTTGTTGGAGCAGGCGGAGTTTTTGCAAATTGGCGGTTAACGGGTGGGTGGTAAAAGAATTTTTGGCGGAGCGTGAAATCAAATGGCATTCAAACTAACAGAACTTAAATTTAATCTTAAAGCCCTCATTGTTGCCGCGATTATTTTCTTCGCCCTAACAGTGATAACGGCCTACCTGAATAATCGGGAAGACCGCAGCAAAACTGGCTATGTCGGGCAGGCAGGGCAGCTGTCGATGTTGTCGCAGCGATTGGCAAAAGATGCCCAGCAGGCACTGGCGGGGAATGAGGTGGCGTTCGATGCCTTGTCCAAAAGCAAAGCGAGTTTTCAGGCAATCTTAACTCGGCTGGATAAGGGTGATATGACCCTGCCCGCAACGACAGGGAATGCACGCGAGGTGTTAACGGAGGTTGTCAAAGCCTCAAACAAGACGTTGGATGATATTAAAACATTGGAAGCGGGACGCGCGGATTTGATCGCTTTGGGCAAAACTTTGGGCGCGATCAATGCGTCTATGGGCGAGTTGCGCAGTGTGACACAAAGTATGGCGGAGACACTGAGTGGCGCACAAAAAGAACAGGCGATACGCTTTGCGTTGGCGATGGAACGGGTCAGCAAAAATGCCAACATCACGCTGGGTACAGAGATAAGTAATGAACAGGTTGCCAACCTTGGCTTAGATGCGGGCATTGCCGAAGAGAGTTTGGTGGCGTTACCCGCCGCAGATGCGAATGTGGCACTTGCCCAAAAATTATTTACTGGCTACCGCAATGGCGTTCAGTTGGCGGCACCGCAAGTGCGCAGCTTGGCAGCCGCCAAAACAGCAGCTCAGGCAGTCGTGGCGGAATCGGACGCGCTGTTGGCAAAGTCCCAGCGATTGGTTGAATCCTACCAAAACTCATCCACCAAGCAATCGACGAGCCTGTTAACGTGGCTGTTCGGCGCGTTATTTTTGGCGACGCTGGCACTCATTGCAAAAACTTATCTGGATACCTCGCGTCGTCGTGCCGAAGAAGCAGTACGGACGAACCGTCAGAATCAAGATGGCATTTTGCGTTTGATGAATGAGTTGGGAGACTTGGCGGAGGGAGACTTAACCGTGCGCGCCACGGTGTCGGAAGACATTACCGGCGCGATTGCCGATTCGGTGAATTACACCACCGATGAGTTCCGTAAACTGGTTACGCGCATCAACACGTCTGCCGAGCAGATGGGTGTGGCGACAAAAGAAGCGGAAAGCATCTCCAGAGGATTGCTGATTGAAGCACAAAAACAAGCCAAAGAAATTCAAGGTGCGGGTGAGGCGGTGCAGCTGATGGCGCAGTCTATCAAAGAGGTAGATTCCAGCGCGTCACGTTCAGCGGATGTAGCTAAACGCACCTTGGTGGTTACTCAGCAAGGCGCACAAGCGGTGCGTAACTCCATTACGGGTATGGATGGGATACGTGAACAAATTCAAGACACCGCGAAACGGATTAAGCGGTTGGGTGAAAGCTCGCAAGAGATTGGTGAAATTGTGGATTTGATTTCCGATATTACTGAGCAAACCAACGTGCTGGCGTTAAATGCCGCGATTCAAGCGGCGGCGGCGGGTGATGCGGGGCGCGGTTTTTCGGTGGTGGCAGAAGAAGTGCAGCGTCTCGCGGAACGTTCTGGCGAGGCGACTAAACAAATCGGCGGTCTGGTAAAAACCATTCAGGGCGACACCCACGATGCCGTGGCAGCGATGGAAAAAAGTATTTTGGGCGTGGTGGATGGCGCGGTGTTATCAGACATGGCGGGTCAGTCCCTCAAGGAAATTGAGCAGGTGTCGAACGAATTGGCGACCTTGATTAACAGCATCTCGGTTTCTACCCAAGTGCAAACCGATATGGCGAGTGAGGTGGCGGGTGTGATGCAAGAGATTCTGCGGATTACCGAGCACACCACCGAAGGAACGCGCTTAACGGCAAATTCTGTGGCGCAATTGGCGAATTTAACATCCGACCTGCGCGGCTCGGTAGCGGGCTTTAAGTTGTAGCGGAAACTCGGAAATTTTTCTGAGCAACGCCGTATTGCGACGGAGCTTGGGTTTGTACAAAGTCCCCATTAGAAACTTGAATTTTTAGAGATGCCTACATGATGAATAACGCGTCCTTCGATCAAAAAATACTCGCCGCAATTAAACCCGGGTTAACCAGTTCGCTCGCTGAAATTAGCAACGGTATTGAGCAGTATCTCGCTTCGCCGACCACCAATACGCCGGCTCTAGCAAGCGCGTGTAGCCAGCTGCGAGGATTGCAGGGCGTGTTGAAGATGTCGGGTTTGGAAGGCTTGGCGGTGTTTTGTGCCGAATTGGAGCTGGGTTTAAGCGACAATGCCACTAATTTGCAACAACTCACTACATCAAGCCGTGACGTGTTTCGCCGTGCCTTGTCAAGCATCTCAAAATATCTGAATGCCTTGTCAGCGGGAGCAGACAACGCTGCGGTAAATTTATTCGACCAATATCAAACCCTGCAACAATTGCGCGGCTTGGAGATGTCGTTTAAGTCGGATTTGTTTTACCCCAATTTGACCGTTCAATTGCCCGCGCAAATTTTGGAAGTGGCGCAGCGCAGCGATAGCGTTGCGCACCTGAAATTATTGCGCAGCCAATATCAACAAGGCTTGATGCGCTGGTTGAGGCAGGACGATGCGGTGGCGGCGGCGCAACAAATGCAGCTTGCCGTATCAGGCGCGGTGACTTGTGTGCCACAAGACAATGGCCGCGCATTTTGGTGGATTGCGCAAGGCTTGTTTGATTGCCTCCAGCGAAATGACCTTCCGGAAGAATCCAATGTACGCAAATTATTGAGCCGCATTGATCAGCAAATGCGTGCCATCGCCGAAGGAAAAGACGGTGACGTGCAACTGGTAGTTAATGAGATGTTGTACATCATAGGCATGGGTCAAACCGCGACAGAAACTACGGGGCTGATTAAAAGTCTGTACACGCTGGAAAGTTATTTGCCGAGTCAATTTACGCTTTCTATGGCGGATATGGATCGATTGAAAGCGGACTTGCGCGAGCAGTTGCGCGGGGCGGAAGAGGGTTGGGAGCGTTGCGTGCAAGGTGACGAATCCTCTTGCGAAAAATTCAAGAGCCACGTTAATCAGCTGGTGGCTGATAGCGGCAAACTGGATAAGCAAACTTTACTGCCACTCGCTCAGCAAATTCAAATAATTTCAGCGGACTTGAACAATTCCGAATATGCCCGTTATCTTGCCGTTGATATGGCGATGACACTATTGCTGCTGGAAAGCGGCGTGGAAAAACACGCCCAGCTGGATGCCGCGTTCCAAGATCAAGCCCGCATTTTGTCAGAGCGAATGCACGCTGTACTCAACAGCCAACCGGAAGATACCGAGAAAATGGCGCGGCTGGTGGAATTGAATTTTGAGATGACCCAAGCGGGTGTGACGATACCCTTGGCGAATGAAATGCTGGCCAATTTACAGCGCGTCGAGCAAGGGTTGAACGCGGTTTTTGCCGACCCCAATCAGCGTGGCGAACTCAAAAGTTTGTTGCGTTTGCTCAATCAAATTCATGGCGGACTCAGCATTTCGTCATTGCAGCCAGCCAATCAATTATTGATAAGCATACAAGCGGACGTGCAGCAGTTGGCGCAAAGTGATACCGCACCCGATGCCGACAAAATTAACACCTTGGCAGAGGCAATCAGTCGCCTAGAAAATTATTTGCAGCACTTGGCGTATGGGCAGAAAAATGATGAGGCGTTGCTCACGTCTGCGCCTGTGGTTAAGTCAGAAATAGCTGAGCCAAAAATGGTTGAGCCAGAAACGCCACCTGTGTTTGAAGTGGCGGAAGTGATTGAGCGTGTCACGCCCGTTGTGGAGCAAGTCGCGCCTGTTGCGCTGGAGTTTGAGTCAACCTTGACTCGTGTTGAGGCATTTGCAATCGACCACACACCTGCCGCGACATTCATTCCTCAGCCTGTTGTTGAAGTGGTAACTGAAGCGGTTGCGGTTGTAGAAACAGTTGCAGACGTGCCGTTGGAACGTCCTATTATTGAAGACCAAGAGCTGCTCGACATCTTCTTGGAAGAAGCGCAAGAAGTGATTGCGACGATACGCAGCAACTTGGATAACTGCCTGTCTCGTCCCGACAACAACGAGGCGATTGTCACCATTCGACGCGGCTTCCACACCTTTAAGGGGAGTGGTCGCATGGTCGGCTTAAACAACCTCGGCGAGGTGGCGTGGAATGTTGAGCGTGCGCTGAATCATTGGTTACAGACTAAAAAACCCGCCACCCCAGAGCTGCTCGGTTTCATCGACACGGCGGTGTTATCTTTTGCGGGGTGGGTAGAGGAGTTGGGTCGGATAGGTGGCGTGCATGTGGAAGCCAGTGCGCTGAACAAGCTGGCTCAGCAAGTCGAGGCTGGGCAAGTGCCAGCGGTGTCTGTCGTCACGCAACCCGTTGCGACGGAAGCTCCGATCGACATCCTGCCAGAGTTTGAATTTATGCCCGCGATGGAAGTCTCGCAGGCAGAGGAAATGTCGCGGGTTGAAAAAATACCTGAGGCGGATGCGTTGCCTCAAATGGATGAGCAAGATGAAGAAGCGGCTGCTCCCAACATTGCTGCGCCCATGTTCGATTTTGCCGCCGCACTGCAAGCCGCGCCTGATTTGCATTTGGAGCGCGAAGAAGTATTTTCTCTTGAGACGGTTGAGCCTGCCGTGGCGACACGTGTTGATTCAACACCGATGGCAGAGTCTGGCGAAGAGACCGTGACGATCGGCAATCGCACGCTACCCACCTCTTTGTTTAATATCGCCAGTGCCGAATCGATGGAAAATGTGGCACTGCTGCAAGAACAGTTGGATGCCTTGCGTTCGGCTGATCGACCCGTAGTGCAATATGACTTGATGCGTGCCGCCCATACTTTGGTGGGATTGAACCAAGCGATGGGCTTTGTCGAGGCAGTGGATTTGGCACACGCATTGGAAAATTGGGCGCGGGCGCGCTTAGATCCTCCTGAGTCGGTAAGCGGCGATCAGTTGCACGTGCTGGACGAAGCCGTGGCGGGCTTGGGCGATATGGTGTTGAACATTTGCAGTTTGCAGCCACCACTCCCCAGACATGACTTGATCGACAAAGTCGCTGCGTTGGATAAACCCGCCGAAGACAATTATCAAGCGGTGGGACTACAGGCGAGTGAAGTACTCAAAGCCTTTACCAGCCCGGAAATTCCCCCTGCCGAAGTGCTTGAACCGGTGTATGAGAAATCGGTCGCGGGTCGGGCTGATTCGGAAAAACCTGCGGTCATTGACGAGCTGGATACCCAGTTATTGCCGGTATTTTTGGAAGAGGCGGATGAACTCAGCCCACTGATTAGCGAGGGCTTACGTACTTGGCGCGCACAGCCCGATAACCAGCAACACGCACAATTATTCAAGCGGCAAATTCACACCATGAAGGGTAGTTCGCGCATGGTGGGGGCCATGCGTATCGGTGAAATTGCACATAGCATGGAAGATCGCGTGGCAGCTTTCGCCACTGAAAGCAGCAAAGCGGGCTATTGGGATGAGTTGGAGGCAGACTTTGACGACATCAATGCGCTATTGGAAGAATTGCGCGGTGGCAAGCCTGCCGTATTGCACCGCACCGCACAGGCTGCGCCTGTGGAAGTGGCGCATCCTGTTGCCGCACCAGTCACGGTGGAAGCTAAATCGGATCGTCGCGCCTTGGATCAAAGTGGTGAGCGTGCCGCAGCGGGCAATATGTTGCGGGTACGTTCTGACATGATTGATCGGCTGGTGAATGATGCGGGCGAAATGAGTGTGGCGCGTTCGCGCGTCGAAACCGAGTTGCGCAATTTCAAAGAAAATTTATTGGAATTGACCAGTAGTGTCGCACGCTTACGCCAGCAATTACGTGAGGTGGAGATACAAGCTGAAGGACAAATGCAGGCGCGCGTTTCGTTGGCAAAAGAAAATGCGGGTCAATTTGACCCGTTGGAATTTGATCGCTTTACCCGCTTGCAGGAACTTACACGGTTTATGAATGAAAGCGTGCATGACGTGCAAACCGTGCAGCAAATGTTGTTGAAGAAGCTGGATGAAACTGCGGCTGTCATGCACGGTCAGGCGCGCTTGAATAAAGAGCTGCAACAGCGTTTGATGAGCGTGCGTATGGTGTCGTTTAACAGCATTTCTGATCGTTTATACCGCATCGTGCGGCAGACGGGCAAAGAGCTGAACAAGCGTGCCAACTTGGAGTTGAAAGGCACGAATGCCGAATTGGATCGCAGCGTGTTGGAAAAAATGATTGCGCCGTTTGAGCATTTGTTGCGCAATGCCATCGTGCATGGTTTGGAGGGCAGTCAAGAACGTGCGGATCGCGGCAAAAACCCCATCGGCGAAATTTCGTTGAGCTTGCGTCAAGAAAACAACGAGGTGGTGTTTGAATTCAGCGACGACGGTGCAGGGCTGAATTACGTGGCATTACGTACCAAAGCGATTGCGGGTGGATTGATTCGTTCCGATGAGCAAGTCAGTGATGACCAGCTGGCGCAGCTAATTTTCACATCGGGATTATCGACTGCAACCTCCATCACCGAAATTGCGGGACGCGGTGTGGGTATGGATGTAGTACGCAGCGAAATTGCCGGGTTGGGCGGGCGTATTGACGTGACCTCCAAGCGTGGGATGGGAACGCAATTCACGATCTATTTGCCGCTCACGTTGGCGGTGACGCAAATTGTGTTGGTGCGCTCAGGCGAGCATACTTATGCGATTCCTTCGGCGATGGTTGAGCAAGTGCGCCAAATCAAATCTGCCGACATGGAAGCGTTGCATCAGGCGCAAAAAATCGAATGGCAAAACAAAGACTATCCGCTGCATTACCTCGCCCAATTGCTAAGTGATGCCGAATTTACCCTAGAGAATCAGCCGCGCAATCCCCTGTTGATATTGCGCAGCGGCGAACAACGCTTGGCATTGCACGTGGATGAATTGCTCGGCAATCAGGAGGCGGTGGTAAAAAATGTTGGCCCGCAATTGGCGCGTCATGCGGGCATCACAGGGGCGACCGTGTTGGGCAATGGCGCGGTGGTGATGATTGTTAACCCTACTCATCTCGCGCAGCGCATCAGTAGTAGCAGCAAAGCCAGCCGAGCATTGGCAGTAAAAAAACTCAATATCTTGCCGCTGATTATGGTGGTGGATGACTCGCTGACGGTGCGTAAAATCACGACTAAAATGTTGGTGCGTGCAGGCTACCAGGTGGTCACTGCCACCGACGGGGTGGATGCCTTGGAGCAACTCGAAGAATTTACCCCCGATGTAATGCTGCTGGATATTGAAATGCCGCGTATGGACGGCTTCGCGCTGGCCAAAGAATTGCGTCGCAGCACCAACACCAAAAATATGCCCATCATTATGATTACCTCGCGTACCGCCGATAAACATCGTGAATTCGCCATGCAGCTGGGGGTGAACACTTACATGGGTAAGCCATACCAGGAAGACGAGTTGCTGCAAAATATCGCAGATTTCGTGGCAGTGCATAAATAAATTTGCCGACCTAGCAGAGCAGAAAGTAAAACTCGTTATGCAAAATGATACATATTCGGTGGAGGTAATCGGATTTACCGACACCGAGCAAACGGTGCTGAATAGTGTGTTTGGGTTGTCTGCCAGACGCGTTCCCAAATATGTGCGCCATACCCCAGCTGACGGAATGCCGAATATTTTTTTGGTGGACTCGAATGATGAAGCGGCGGTCAAGCAGCTGGGAGTGCGCAATGCGGTGGGTGATATTCAGGTCGTGTTGATCGGCGATAATACCTGCGGCACGAATTGGGCGTTATTGGCGCGACCGATACGCTGGATGAAATTATTCCAGGCATTCGATGCCATTGTGGGAGCTGTGCCACCTGCTGCTGCACCAACAAGTCCAGCTGACACGTCCCAATCATTCGCCAAGCCAAACTTAGTGACGCTAGCCAGCTTAACGGCAAGCATTGATGCAAAAGCTCCTCCGCCTGTTGTGGTTGTCACGCGTGAAGCGTTGTTGGAGAAAATAGCGGCAACCACTGCCAAGATGCAGAGTTTTAATCCCGCTGCGGAAATGACATCAGAGAATGTGTTGGTAGTGGACGACAATTTGACCGTGCGCGAATTCATGCGCAATAAGTTGTCGGCATTTAGTTTCAATGTGGATTATGCGGAGACGGGTGAACAGGCTATTGGGCTGACCGGGCAAAAACAATACAGTTGCGTGTTTTTGGATGTGGTTATGCCGGGCATCGACGGCTATCAGGTATGCAAGCTGATTAAAGCAAACCGCTCCGCGAAGAAAACCACCGTGGTCATGCTCACCAGCAAAAGCTCGCCATTCGACAAAATACGCGGCGCAATGTCAGGCTGCGATGCCTACCTGACCAAGCCGGTTGATGAAGAAAAGTTGGTGGAAACCATCGCCAAGTATTTGAGCGTGGACACCAAGGAAGCTGTCAAATAAAACGCTATGTGCCACACCGCCTACCCAAACGAAATGCGTTCGGAGCGTTTGTTGCGGCATTCAACTTCTCCAGTGACACGCCCTATGCTTGAGAGCATCCATCGCGGGAATTAAGCATGGCGCAAACCCAAGGATTTATTGACATCGACGCACTCAAGGCGCAAGTGGATGCCGATCTTGCAGCGCGCATTTTACAAGAGGCAGAAGAAGCAAAACACATTCAGCGGCGTAGCTTTTGGGTGAGTGGGCTGCCTTTGCTGGTGGCATTGGACATCTCCAGTGAAGTGGTGGAAATGCCGAAAATATGCCGCCTGCCCGGCGCACCGCACGGGGTGAGAGGGCTGGTGAATCGCCACGGAAGAGTTATTCCAGTATTAGATTTGGCGAGGTTATTTAACTTGCCCGATGGGCAGTCAACAGGGAAATGGCTGCTAGTGTGCGGGCGAGGCGAAGTGGCAGTGGGCTTGATGATAGATGGTCTGCCCGAACGCAAAGTGTTTGATTACAGCGACGCGATCAACCTTGCCGATATCACTAGCCCGATTAAACCGTATGCCCAAGCGGCTTATCGGCAAGGCAATCAAGTCTGGATGGATTTGGATACGGACGCTTTTTTTGAGGCAGTTTTTGCAATTGAGACAGCCTAGTTGCAAGCGAGTTTTTTGGAGAAAAAATGTTTAAGACAATCAAAGCGAAGCTAATAGGGTTAAGTGTACTGGCCGCGTTGTTTATTTCGTTGGGTGGTGCGGTGACCCATTTTGTCGGCGACATGTTGACCAAACAGCTGGCCAGCACGCAGGGAAATTTGGCGGAAATGAGTATGTTTACGCAAGAAAGCGCGATACATGAATTGGTACGTGCGGATGTGCTGCAAGTGTTGCAAGCAGGCAAAAATGGTGATGCGTTGGGGCATGATGAGGCGATTAAAGCCTTGAACGAACATCTTAAAACGCTCAAGGATAGCAACGCCTCCAAAAAAACGGTCGCTATACTCACTGGTAAAACTCGGCAAGCCTATTTAACCGTGCGCATGGATGTCGTTAATTACGTCAAGCAAGCGGAAGAGATCGCCGCATTGCCGCTCATAGACGTGGTGCTGGCAGATGCGCAGTGGGTGGCTTTCAGTAACGCCTACAAAACGCTGAAAACCAACCAAGCTGCGGCGAATAGTTTAATGCCTGCCGAAATTGCTTCGCTGCGCGACACCGCCACCCAAGTGGCGACACAAGCCAAAAACTTTGTGTGGATAGTCGTGGGGCTGATGGTGATGATTTTCACGCTGTTTGCCTACACCATCTATCGCGGCATAGCCAAACCGCTGGATCAATTGCGGCTAGCCAGTCAGCAAATCGAAGCGGGTGCACACGATGTACGCTTCAACCTGCGTACCAAAAATGAACTCGGTGTGGTGGGGAGAACTTTCGACAAGTTGCTGGATGATCGTAGCGAAGCAATTGGAGCAGCCGCCAGAGAAAAAGAGCAGTTGAACAATTCCGTCATCGGCTTGTTTACCGCAGTGGGCGCGTTGGCAGAAAAAAATCTGACCGTGCGCGCCCCCGTGACCGAAGACATTATTGGCACATTGGGCGACGCGATTAACCAGCTTACGGATGTCACCTCTACCGTGCTGCATCACGTCACCAAAATTGCGGGCGTGGTTGAACATGCGTCCGAGCGCATGAAAAACCAGTCCGACATGGTTAACGTCATGGCGAAAGAAGAAGACGTGATCGTGGCGAGATTAACGGCCAACTTGGAAACCGCCACAGCTTCGATGAACGAGGTGGCGGTGTTCGCCAATGACTCCAGTGTGGCGGCGGCTGAAGCAACCAAATCGACCGAGAGCGCGATGCACACCGTGCAAGCCACGTTGAGCGGGATGAACGTGGTTCGCGAAACCATTTCCGAAATGGAAAAGCGCATCAAACGTCTCGGCGAACGTTCTCAGGAAATTTCGCAGATCGTGAATTTGATTAACACCATCTCCGAGCGTACTCACGTACTTTCCCTGAATGCCGCAATGCAGGCGGCGATGGCGGGCGATGCGGGTCGCGGCTTTGCGGTGGTGGCGGAAGAGGTGCAACGTCTGGCGGAAAACTCCCGCCAAGCCACGGGACAGATTGCCAATCTCGTGCAAAACATTCAGGTGGAAACCAACGACACCATCGCCACCGTGAACAAAACCATCGCCCAAGTGGTGAAAGAATCCGAGCTGGCACACAACGCGGGCGAGCGTATGCGTGAGACCCACGAAGCGACTGCGCGACTGGTACAACTGGTGGCAACCATTGCCAACAGCTCGGCGGAACAAACCAAAATTGCCGTTTCGCTGCGTGCGGCGGCGGATGAGATTACCCAGTTCACCGCCAAGACCGGCGAGCAATTGGCGGCACAAAACCAGAGTGCAGCGAGCTTGGTAGCCGCCTCGAAGAAGCTGATGGAATCGGTGTCGGTTTTCAAATTGCCGCCGACGAATACTTAGAGGGATGCTGAATAAAACACCCTGCCGCAAACAGCGGGGAATTCAACCCAAAAAAATTAACGTCGGTTTATTGCAATAGGTCCAGCAACTCAATATCCATTTCTTCCAAACACTTGAGACGTATCTCGTTGAAGTGGTTAGCCAAGCGCACGTAGGCTATGTTGCCTCTTAGGGTAATCGGACAGATTGAGCACGACAAATAGGATCGCGACATTGGGCAAAGCTAAAGCTATCGAAATGCCGAACATTGCGCTATTATTAAACCCGTTTCAGCAGCATACTCAAATTAAATATCAAACTTGAAAGGTGATTGAGATGGATTCTAAGGAAACGCTGATTTATTCCCAAGAGAAACAGCTCAGCAGATAAAATCCCACCATTCACAACCGCCCGAAGACAACACGATGCAAACAAGCTTT
>JBEBKA010000068.1:0-13353 GCA_040079595.1 Gallionella sp. | reverse complement strand
ACGGGCGGAGGGGAGGGCGGTGGTTGGTCAACAAAATACGAATCAAGCAGACCGCTAAAAAATGCCGCTAATCCACCTGTTAAAGCCAATGCAATAAGACCTACGCTGATACGTGACATTTTTTCTCCTCCCAAGCTACCCATGACTATCCTTACTTTAATACATATCAATTATTTGTGGAATTCTATCACTCAAGGTTTGGCTTGATGGGGCTAGTTAATTATAAAGCGCGAATGGCAGCGCAAGCTTCGCTAATCAACGTTGGGCCGCGATAAATCAAGCCGCTGTAAATTTGCACTAAGCTTGCCCCCGCTTTGATTTTTTCCGCAGCATCCGCGCCACTCAAAATTCCACCCACGCCGATGATAGGCAGCGCACCTTGTAGTTCGGCGGCAAGTTGGCGTATCACGTTGGTGGACTTTTCACGCACGGGTACACCGCTTAACCCGCCAGTTTCTTCGCCATGCGGCAAGCCTCCCACACCTGTGCGCGAAAGCGTGGTATTGGTAGCAATCACCCCGTCAATATGATGCGTCATGAGCAATTGTGCGATTTGTGAGACTTGTTCAGCTTCTATGTCAGGTGCGATTTTTAATGCGATAGGGACATATTTTCCATGTGTGTCAGCAAGTCTTTGTTGCTCGGCTTTCAGGAGATTAAGCAAAGCATCGAGTGCGTCGTTATCTTGTAGGCTGCGCAAATTTTTAGTGTTGGGTGAGGAGATATTTACAGTGATGTAGCTAGCGTGTGCATAGACTTTACGCAGGCAGATCAAATAATCATCAGCTGCACTTTCAATTGGCGTAACCGCGTTTTTGCCGATGTTGATGCCGAGTATGCCGCGATAATTTGCACGCTGCACATTGGCAACCAGCTTATCCACGCCATCATTATTAAAGCCCATGCGATTGATGATGGCGTTGGCTTGCGGCAAGCGAAACAAACGCGGCTTGGGGTTGCCCGCTTGGGGTAGCGGTGTGATCGTACCGATTTCGATAAAGCCAAAACCCAGCGCGGCAAGCCCATCGATGCAGTCACCATTTTTATCCAAACCCGCCGCGAGACCCGCGGGGTTGGGGAAATTCAGCCCCATCACCATGCGCGGATTGTTGGGAATGCGAGGTGCAATTATGCCGCTAAAACCCATTGAATACGCCGCTTGTAGGCTGCCAAGTGTGAGGTGGTGCGCGGCTTCCGGGTCGAGTTGAAACAGGGCGGAACGAATGAATGAATACATGCTCACTCTTTTTTAACCACTATCGGGATGGGAAATTTTTTCTTCTGTTGAAATAATTCGGTGCGCTTTTTGCCGCGCCAATTCTCTGCGACGACATCGCCTAACTGTAAGCACAGCAAGCCAAATACCGCGTAACCCAGCTGCGCGTAAAAGGAGTGAGATAAGTTGAGCGTCACGCTACCACCGTTGCTTTGATATGCCATTAACGCAAGGTTACAGACGATGATGCCTGAAAAAATAACGCAGATGATCCGCCCCCAATCGCCAGATTTTAGCCCTGTGAAAATCGTGCTTTCGTTCCATAACAATTGCAGCGCGACAAGTAGCAATAATGGCGCAAGCCACAACAAAGCAAATAATTGGTCAGGTAGTGCTGCACCGCCTAGCAATCCCAAAGCAGCCAACGGCACTAAAATAATTGTCGTTTTTTCAGCGGAAAAGTTGGGGATGACCACCCCTTTGGCAAGCGATTTGAGTAATCCGTTGAATGAAGCAATCAAGGCACGAGTGCTGAGGATTGCGGGGGCAAGCAAGGCGAATATCGGGGTGTAGAGCAAAGCCGCTAATATCCAATTGCCCTGAATGGGTATCCAGCTCGTTACAAAATAATTCAGGTAAACCAATAGCCAGCCCAGTGCTGCACTTGCCGCACTCACCGCAAAATAAAATTTTCGCTGCACGTTGAGCGGATTGTTGCCTGTGTACAGTTTAATGAGGTGATTGGTCAGAAAAATATAACCCACAAGCATGACTGTCGTGAGTAAGGCAGCGGGGATGTTGTCGCCAGATCCTGAGTGATCGACAGCGAGCGCACTCCATTCTGAGCCACTGAGCCATAAGCCTAGGAGTGGCAATAACAGCAGTGAGGCAACGAAAATTCCTAGGCGTATCATGTTGTAACGTCCTCCGTTAAAGGTTTGTGGAGAGGTTGCCATGTGCCGTTCATCAATCCCTGCGCAGGTTGGTAATCAGTTTTATAAGCCATCTTGCGGCTCTTCTCTATCCAATAACCCAAATAAACAAAATCCAAGTTTAGATTGCGACACAACTCAATTTGCCACAACACGTTGTAAACACCGAAGCGTGCGTGTGGCAAATCAGGTTCGTAAAAAGTATAGACCGAGGATAGCCCATCGTGGAGCAAATCAATCAAGCTCACCATGCGCAACGCGCCGTTCTCGCGAAATTCAACCAGCATCGAATCGACATTGCTTTGCAGCAGAAAATTTTGGTACGACTCGCGGTCATCATTATCCATACCGCCATTTTTGTGGCGTGAGCGTTGATAACGTTGATACAGCTCATAATGTTCGGTGTGGTCTTGCAGCGGCAGTATCAACACCTCAAGCACGGCGTGTTGCTTCCACGCACGCTTTTGTGAACGGTTGGGTGTGAACGCTTTAGCCAATATCCGTAGCGGCACGCAAGCGGAGCAGCCATCACAATGGTGGCGATAAGTGTAAGTGCCGCTGCGCCGAAAGCCGTGCTTCACCAATTCCGAATACACTGATTTATCGATCAACAATGAAGGCGTGGCAACTTGCGAACGCGCTGGTAGATTAGGCAAGTAACTACACGGATATTCTGCCGTCAAATAAAATTGCAACGCGCTTAATGGGATGTCGTTAAGTAGGCTCATGTGAACAAATCGCTATCGAATTGCCAATTGGTATGTGGCTCACAGTGTACCAACTCTTGCAGGTATGCGATAAATTTACCGCGAGAAATTTCTTGCGCGCCTAGCGAAGTAAGATGTGTTGTGCTCATCTGGCAATCAATCATGCCGAATTGCCAGCGTGCGAGTTGTTTGGCGAGATGCGCCAAGGCGATTTTTGAGCCGTTGCTGGTGTTGCTGAACATGGATTCGCCATAAAACATTTTGCCGATTGCGATACCGTACAAGCCACCAGTCAATTTTTTATCAACCCACACTTCCACCGAGTGCGCATGGCCTAAACGTTGTAATTCGCAGTACGCGGCGATGATATCTTCGCTGATCCATGTTCCTTTTGCACCTTTTCGTGGCGCGGCACAGCAGCGCATCACCTGCTCAAAGCCTTGATCAAACGTCACTTCAAATTGATGTTTGCGCAACACTTTATTGAGCGAGGTTGAAACATTGAATTGGTCAGGGATGAACACCGTGCGCGGATCAGGACTCCACCAAAGAATCGGATCACCTTCGTTGTACCACGGGAAAATCCCCTGTCGATAAGCGTCAAGTAACCACGCGGCAGATAAATCACCTCCTGCCGCCAGCAAGCCATTAGGCGAGCTTAATGCCTGCGAAACGGGCGGAAAATGGTCTTGCAACCAAGGAATCATCTAGGCCACCTATTCAGAAAATTAGTTTACGGTTATATTGCCACACACCTAATAAATTGCTGCGCAGGGAACAAAAATGTTATCAAGCTTATTCGGCAATAAATCGGAGCATCCCCTCGCCAACATAGAGTCTGCCAAGATGTTGCTGGCGGATTTGCCCGCAAATGATGCGCACAAATTTTTGGCTGAAATTGCCGATTGGATGGAGGTACTCGCGGTCAACACCGAGTTCAAAATGGATCACCTGTTCGCGATAATCCGCTTGCTGGATGATGCCGCCCAACCTCATGCCAAAAAACTAACGCGTGAATTCTTTACTCCGCACGAAATTAACCAGTTTCAAGAAAATCGCTTGTGGACAACGCTGAATAATTGGTCTCGCGCAACTGCGGCCGCCTACTTTTCGGTATTCAAACGCTATTTCAATAACGACAAAGGGAGCAGCACGATCAAAGTGCAAGTCCATTTGCTGCTGGCGCATACGATCAATGCGTATATTACCCAACTCAAATTTATTTGCGCACGTTACGATGCAATAGAGCAATCTGTTTGGGAGAACTTAGCACAAATTTACAAGTGCGCCGAGTTGCAAAAATTATTAGATACTCCTGTGAGTGCGCCTTCCATTTCATCTGCGAATACCACCGTCAAGAATCAATTGGCAAGATTGTTAAGTTGGTATGGCTGCGGATTAAATGCCATGTCCCCTTTGTCTATTCATATCTCAGAGCGGATTGTGGCACATGATTGCGCCGCCATTACTTTGGAAAAATTCTATACGCAAGGTGATTTTTTAAGCTTTGATGTGGATCAACCCAACGCGCCCAAACGGATGAGTGACGAAGCGACGAGTGTTCCCAGTATGTGCTTTGTTAGCTTGCTGGGGATGCAAACCAAATTGGAAGCCCTGATTAAAACGCTAACCAAGAATGTGTTGCCCAATGAGCTAAATTTGGGCGGCGACTACGAGGCGCAATTGGTGTGCGATGTAGCACAGAAGCTATTGGACTTTTTGAAAATTCCGCCAACCCGTCAAAGCCCTCGACGCAATATCAAAATCAATTTGGCTGCCATCAGCAGCTTTGAGGCAGTGGTAGCGCAACTCACGGCGGGATTAAATTTGGGCGGCAACAAACCCTTGCAATGGGAGTTGGTGGACATTAGTGCAAATGGATTCCTAACTATTTTGCCACCGCAAGGATTTGAGAGTTTGCGCATTGGCAGCTTGTTGGGCATTCAGCCTGCTGGCATGGCAAATTGGGGCGCGGCGATTGTCAGGCACATGTCACGCGACAACACCGGGCAGCGACACATCGGCGCGGAGGTGCTGGCCAATCAAATCGCTTGCGCGCCTCTCATGCAAAGTGGCAATACAGGAGGCGGGGTTTTCGAAGAGGGGCAACTTGCGCTATGGCTATACCCAAAACAAGTTGGTATCTCAAGCGAAGTGCAATTACTCATGCATTTGGATGCGTATTCGGATAGCCGTAGTTTACAAACTGAAGTTGATGAAAAAAGTTATTTATTGATACCGATCGGCTTGGTGGAAAAAGGGTCGGATTATGATTTGGCGAAGTTTCGTTTGATCGAGCAAGAAGGTAGTCATCACGACGAATCTTATTAAATTCGAGTACGCCGTAAGTGGTTTACCCAGCTTGAATCTTAAACCTAAACCAAGCCGCAATATCGCTAATCTCTTGCTCGCAAACCGAATGCTGCATATTGTATTCATGCCAATCTACCTCGCAACCTAGCTCAAGCAGCGCATCTTTCGATTTTTCTCCCACTGCAAAAGGAATCACGCTGTCGCTACGACCATGCGCCAGAAAAATCGGCGTGGTTTTTGTTTCAGCGCACATTTCAGTTTTGGTTTGTTCAGCTAACGGTAAATAAGTGGAGAGTGCCAGTACGCCACCGAGCGGCACAGCTTGGCGCAATGCGATGTGCAGCACCACCGCACCACCTTGTGAAAACCCCGCTAGGAAGATATTGCGCTGCGCAACGCCGCGCGCGACTTCCTGCGCTATCAGTGCTTCAACTTTGCTTTGTGAAGCGCGAATCCCTTCGGCATCTTGTTGCCCGCTGATATTGGGTTCAACGATGTCATACCAAGCGCGCATGACAAAGCCGCCGTTGATGGTGACGGGGCGCATCGGTGCGTGCGGGAAGATGTAGCGCACTGTAACGGGTAGCTTGATCTGCTGCGCAATCGGCGCAAAGTCCTCACCGTCCGCGCCCAAGCCGTGTAGCCAGATGATGCTATGCTGGGGATTCTTGCCAGTGTCGAAACTAATATGCGGAAGTAGCGCAGCCATGCTTATCCTTGCTCAGGAATAATTTCGCGCAATACCTGAAAAATCTCGCGGAAATTCTTTGGCGGTTTGCTGGCTTCGATTTCTTTTTGTGCGTTGCGTATCAGCGTGCGTAAGCGTTGTGCATCGGCTTCCGGGTGTGCGGCGAGCAGTTCGGTCAGCGCGCTATCGCTCTCCAGCAATCGGTCACGCCAGCGTTCCAGTTGGTGCATATAGGCGATGTGATGCTGCGACTTTCCCTTCCACGCATCCAGCTTGGCAATGATGGGTGCGGTCTCCACGTTGCGCATTAGCTTGCCGATGTATTGCAATTGGCGGCGTATCGCGCCGAACTTGTTTAGATTCTTAAACTCGCGTATCGCATCGTGTAGGTTTTCCGGGATGTCGAGTTGCGCGAGTTGATCCTTACCCAGCTCAGTCAGCTCTTTGCCGAGATCACGCAACTCATGCATCTGCTTCTTGATCTTGGTCTTGCTCGGCGGTAATTCTTCTTCGTCTTCGGCGGCGACAACTTGATTGCGCAAGCCGCGTCCACGCGTGGTTTGGCTAGGTGCTTTGGGCGCATTGGGGCGGATGACTTCTACTTCGCCATCGTCGAACTCCTCGTCATCTTCATAATCCTCCTCGTCGTCTTCGCTGAGAAGAATGATGAGCGGCTCTTTTTCGTTGGGGTTTTTATTGCGAGTATTCATAATCGGTAATCTGGTGGATGCCTAACGGTAATGGCGATGCTGCTATGATAACGCCTTTCATCAATTCTCCTCTGCTTATGAAAGCCATAGTCCATAGCTCTTCACGTTTTTCACACACCGATGCGGCATTGCGCCATATCGCGCAAGATATGCTGGCGTTTGCCAAGCAGCGTGGTGCAACGGCTGCGTCCGCCGAGGTGTCTGAAGGGTTTGGGCAGGCGGTGACGGTGCGGCATGGTGAGGTGGAGACTATCGAATACAACCGCGATAAGGGTTTGGGCATTACCGTTTATATCGGCCAGCAGCGCGGCAATGCCAGCACCTCGGATTTTTCGCCCCAAGCGATACGCGATACGGTGGATGCGGCATTGTCGATTGCGCGCTACACAGCGAAAGATGATTGCTCCGGTTTGCCCGATGCGGATAAATTGGCGCGCAAGCATATTGACCTAGACTTGTATCACCCGTGGGTATTGCCCGTGGAGGATGCGATTGCGTTAGCGCAAGAGTGCGAGCAAGCCGCGTTGGATACCGATAAACGCATCAGTAATTCGGAAGGTGCGACGGTGAATGTGCATGAAGCACAATTCATCACGGCGAATAGCTTGGGTTTTATCGGTGGCTATCCTACCTCGCGCCATAGTGTGAGTTGTGCGGTCATCGCGGGTAAAGATGATGCGATGGAGCGCGATTATTGGTACAGCGTGGCGCGGAATGCGCGTGAGATAGTCGAGGTGAAGCAGATTGGCCGCATCGCTGCCGAGCGCACGGTGCGTCGCCTGAAAGCCCGCCAATTGGACACCATGCAAGTGCCGATGATATTTGAAGCGTCGATAGCGGCCAGCTTGTTGGGGCATTTTGTTGGCGCGGTGAGTGGCGGTAGCTTATATCGTAAATCCTCTTTCTTGCTGGATAAAATGGATCAGCAAATCTTCGCACCACATATCAATATTCAAGATATTCCAGACATCCCTCGCGGCTTGGCTTCCAGCCCGTTCGATGATGAAGGCGTGCAAGTGCAACGTCGCACTATCGTTGAAGACGGCGTGCTACGCGGTTACTTCCTCGGCAGCTATGCGGCGCGTAAATTGGGCTTGAGCACCACGGGTAATGCGGGCGGTAACCATAATTTAATTTTGCAATCAGGCAAGCTGGATTTTGCAGGGTTGGTAAAAACTATGTCGCGCGGCTTGGTGGTGACTGAGTTGATGGGGCAAGGCGTGAATGGCGTGACAGGAGATTACTCACGCGGTGCGGCAGGCTTCTGGGTGGAAAATGGTGAGATTCAATATCCCGTGCAAGAGATCACCATCGCTGGAAATTTGAAGGACATGTATCGCAACATCGTCGCGGTGGGGAACGATGTTTTGGTGGCAGGATCGAGGCAAAGCGGTTCGATTCTGGTTGAGGGGATGACGGTCGCGGGACGTTAAAGTTTGGCAAAGGGGACGAGATGAAGCTGAAAATAAATGTGTTGATAATCGCGCTGTGTGCCTTTAATGGCAATGTTTTTGCGGAGATCGCCCCCGCCAGTGCGGACTATATTTATCAAGTTAAACAAGGCGATAATCTTGGCAAGCTTTCAAGAGAGTTATTGGACTCGCCCGCCCGCTGGAATGATGTGTCTCGCTATAACAAACTCAAAAACGCCAACCTGATTACGCCTGGGCAAGCGTTGCGGATGCAATTGGCTTGGCTGAAAAATGTTCCCGCTGAAGCGCGTGTTGAATCGTTAACAGGTGCTGTAACGTTGAATGGACACGCCGTGAAGGTGGGGGATGCTGTGCCGACGGGCGCGAGCTTGGAAACACCAGCAGGTGGCAGTGTGCGACTGAGTTTGCCCGATGGCTCAATGATGAATGTGTTGGAAAAATCCAATGTGGCGGCCAAGCAGCTAGTGAAAAAACAGCAAGGTAATTTCTTCACTGCGGTTTTTAGATTAGTCACAGGGCGCATCGAAGTTTTCAAAAAGAAGTATCCGCTGGGGCAAGCACCGCTGCACATTCAATCCAAGAACGCGACTATTGGCGTGAGGGGTACGCATTTTCGTATGGGACAAGAAGGCGACAACACGCTGGCTGAGATTGAAGAAGGGCAAGTTGCCTTTGATGCGGAAAAAATGACTCAGCATTTGGAGTTGACGGGCATGCAGGGTTCGGTGGCGGATGGCGTTCATTCGATGAAAGTGATTCCGCTATTGGCTCAGCCAAAGTTTCCTATACTTGATGCCGCCTTCTCACCAGCATCAGTCACTTTCACTATGCTTGAGTTAAGCGGTGCAACAGGCTATCGCGGTGAAGTCGCCAAAGATGAAGGCTTTGAGCAGCTTGTTGTACCCGTGAATTCGTCAAATAATGTGATTAACATCGCTGGTTTGGGAGAAGGCCACTATTGGTTGCGCTTGCGCGCCGTGGACAAACATGGACTGCAAGGCAGAGAAGGGAAAATTCCGTTAATCGTCAAGTGGTCGAGAGCGAATTCACATGCGTTGTCATTTGATGCTCCACCGAAACGCACTAAGCCTTCCAGCGCATTGCCGCTGGTGAAACTCAATCCTCCGACCTTCGAGCAAGGTGACCAAATCACCGTCAATTGGCAAGGTGAAGCAACGCTGCAATATGAGCTGCAAGTGGCTAGTTCAGCAGACTTTTTGCTGCCGTGGATCACGCAAATTTCACAAGGTGCACAACTGAGCGTGCCAACGCCGATGCCAGGGCATTATTTTATGCGAGTGCGTGCGATTGATGGCACGCGTGTCGGAGAGTGGAGTAATTTGGTGGGTTTGGACGTGAAGTAAAGCTGCCGTCAAGCTAATCACCCAAGGAGATGCCGATTCAATCTTCAATGTTTAAGGCATCAACGGTTATTACAAACTCTTTCCATCTACCTGCTTGACCTTGAGCGTGGATAAATCCACATCCTCCAGGCAGCGTACATTGATGCTCGCCATTTTTACATCGTTATGTGTGCCGCTGCCCAGCGGGGCGCAACCGCATTTCGCGCAGAAGTGATGACTGATTCTTTTCTTGCCGAATTGGTAAGTGGAGAGATTGCTTTCTGGCGTGGAAAATTTTACTTGGTCGTATTTAACGAACCACCACAATGCGCCGCGTCGGCGACAGATGGAGCAATTGCATTCAACTGCGCCTTGTAAATCACCTTCGACCTCAAACGCAATGTTGCCGCAGTGACAGCTTCCTTGGTAGCGCATGATGCTTCTCCTTTGTGAATTAAGTTTTCAATTTATGAACGCAGCACCGCGCCGTCAAACCCGCATTGCCGCCACGCTTCAAACACGGTCACCGCAACGGTGTTGGATAAATTCAAACTACGATTATCAGGCAGCATGGGTAAACGCACATGTTGTGTCGCATTGAATAATGCTAACACTTCAGCCGGTAAGCCGCGACTCTCCGGTCCAAATATAAACGCATCACCCGCTTGATAAGCCGAAGAATAGAAGGGCTGCGAGCCTTTGGTGGTCATGGCAAAAATACGTGTGAGGTTAAATTCCGCCAAGCATTGCGCCAAGGTGTCGTGAACTTTCAGCGTGGAAAATTCGTGGTAATCCAAGCCGGCACGCTTCAAATTTTTATCATCCAAGGTAAAGCCGAGCGGTTTGATGAGATGCAACTGACAACCCGTGTTGGCGCACAGGCGAATGATGTTACCCGTATTGGGTGGAATTTCGGGTTCAAATAAAATTACATGAAACATTTAAGTCATATCCTAACGTTTGTCCATCAAAGCCGCTTCCACTGCCCCTGTTCAATGCCGTCTAACGTCCACTCGCCAATTTGATACCTTATCAAACGTAACGTCGGCAAGCCTACAGCTGCGGTCATACGCCGCACTTGGCGATTTTTTCCTTCGCGTATCGTTAGCGAAATCCAACTGGTGGGGACATTTTTTCGTTGGCGTATGGGTGGGGTGCGTGACCACAAATTTGGCGGCTCATTCACCACACTTGCTTCGGCAGGTTGTGTATGAAAATCGGCAAGATCCACACCTGCACGCAATTTAGCTAATGCATCCTCGCTCACTAACCCTTCCACTTGCACCCAGTAAGTCTTTGCCAACTTGTGCTTGGGGTCGGTGATGCGATGCTGCAACTGACCGTCATCGGTTAACACCAGCAGTCCTTCGCTATCCGTGTCCAATCGACCCGCGGGATAAAAATTAGGATGCGCGATATAATCCGCCAGCGTAGGATGTAAGCCATCACGGCTGAATTGGCAGATTACGCCAAACGGTTTATTGAACAGCAGGATACGACCCATTTCACTTTTTAATTCCATTTTTGGCGCATTCCAATATTGGCCAGCAAGTGGTGTGCAGTATACGAAAAAAATGTTTAACAAAATTTACTAAATGTGCCAAATTTCACGAGACGAGAACGACATGACGAGCCAAAAAATTATTTACACTCTGACCGATGAAGCACCGAGACTTGCGACCTTCTCACTGCTCCCTATTGTGCAAGCCTTCACCAAGGCCGCTGGTGTAGTGGTCGAAACGCGGGACATTTCCCTGGCAGGTCGTATCCTCGCGAATTTCCCCGAGAACCTGACCGCCAACCAGAAGGTCGCCGATCAACTAACTGAACTGGGCGAGCTGACACTCAAACCCGAAGCCAACATCATCAAGCTACCCAATGTCAGCGCATCGCTCCCACAACTAAAGACTGCTATCAAGGAATTGCAATCTCAGGGATACAAAGTCCCTAATTATCCGGATGATCCAAAGACGGATGCCGAAAAGGACATTAAGGCGCGTTACAGCAAGGTACTCGGTAGCGCGGTGAATCCAGTGTTGCGTGAGGGCAACTCTGATCGCCGCGCTGCCGCTTCGGTCAAACAATTCGCACGCAAGCATCCGCACCGCATGGGCAAGTGGGCGAGTGACTCCAAGACCCGTGTCGCGCACATGAGCAGCGGTGATTTCTACGGCAGCGAAAAATCCGTGACTGTGCCGCAAGCCGTCAGCACCCGCATCGAATTCGTGGATAAGGGTGGCAAGGTCACTGTGCTCAAAGACAAGCTGGTGCTAAAGGCTGGCGAGATCATTGATGCCGCCGTGATGAGTCGCCGCGCACTGCGCCAGTTCTACGCCGAGCAGATCGTCGCGGCGAAAAAAGAAGACGTGCTGTTGTCGCTGCATCTCAAGGCAACCATGATGAAAGTGTCCGATCCAATCATGTTCGGTCATGCAGTCTCCGTGTTCTTCAAGAACGTGTTCGACAAGCACGGCGCACTGCTTAACTCACTGAAGGTCAGCGTCAACAACGGCTTCGGCGACATGGAGGCGAAAGTGTTTGCGTTGCCAGAGAACAAGCGCGCCGCCATCGTGACCGACATCGCCGACTGCTTCCGCAACCAGCCACCGCTGGCGATGGTGAATTCCGACAAAGGCATCACCAACCTGCACGTGCCCTCCGACGTAATCATTGATGCGTCCATGCCGCCAATGATCCGCGATGGTGGCAAGATGTGGGGGGCAGATGGCAAGACCTACGATACGCTGGCGATGATTCCCGACCGCTGCTACGCGGGCGTGTATGTCGCTACGGTCGAGGACTGCAAAAAGAACGGTGCGCTCGATCCCTCTACCATGGGTTCTGTGCCGAACGTCGGTCTGATGGCGCAGCAGGCCGAGGAATACGGCTCGCACGACAAGACCTTCGAGATCACTGGCGACGGCGTGGTGCGCATCGCCGACACGAACGGCAAAGTCCTGCTGGAACAGAAGGTCGAACAAGGCGACATATTCCGCGCCTGCCAAGCCAAGGATGCGCCCATTCAGGATTGGGTGAAACTTGCCGTAACGCGCGCGCGCTTGTCCAACACGCCCGCCATTTTCTGGCTGGATAAAAATCGCGCGCACGATGCGCAGATCATCGCTAAAGTTGAGCAGTACCTCAAGCATCACGACACTAGCGGGTTGGACATCAAGATCATGGAACCGGCGGATGCGTGTCGCGCAACATTGGCACGCATTCGACAAGGCAAGGACACCATCTCCGTCACCGGCAACGTGCTGCGCGATTACCTCACCGACCTGTTCCCGATACTGGAACTCAACACCAGTGCCAAGATGCTATCCATCGTGCCGTTGATGAATGGCGGTGGATTGTTTGAAACAGGTGCCGGCGGCTCTGCCCCCAAGCATGTGCAGCAGTTCCAACAGGAAAACTACCTACGCTGGGACTCACTGGGTGAGTTCTTGGCACTCGGCGTATCGTTAGAACATCTGGCGCAGAAGTTCAACAATGCCAAGGCGCAGGTACTGGCCGACACACTGGATCAAGCCAACGGTAAGATACTCGACAACGACCGTTCTCCCGCTCGCAAAGTGGGTGAAATCGACAATCGTGGCAGCCACTATTACCTCGCGCTGTACTGGGCTCAAGCGCTCGCCGCACAGGATAAAGACAAAGAGATACAAGCGCGCTTCGCACCGCTAGCCAAGGCACTCGCGGACAACGAAGCGAAGATCAATGTCGAGCTGATTGCGGCTCAAGGTAAGCCAGTGGAGATGGGCGGGTATTACCATCCAGATTTCGACAAGACATCAAAAGCGATGCGACCCAGTCAGACATTTAACGCTGTTTTGGGTGTCATTTGAATCGTCTCGCCAAAGAGTGACGGGGAGGATGGGGACGTTTATTTGGTTGGAATAAATATTGTTATTAGGGAAGCACTGATTTAATCTGTTTTCTGTCCGGCCCTTTGACTGCGGTCACACGCAGGCGCACGAAACGGGTCATTTCAGCGTGTGTCGTCGTGTT
>JBEBKA010000067.1:0-13708 GCA_040079595.1 Gallionella sp. | reverse complement strand
GGGCAAGCCGAAGTTATAGAGGTGGAGGTTTTATTTCGTGCCTTTCGTGTTTTTCGTGGACAAGGGGGTTTCTAAATTAAATTCGGAGTGCTTACAATAAACTTGATTCTCAAACGTCATCAGCTATAATTACACGATGTTTAACCGCCCTGTTGGGGGGCGGTTTTTATTGTTTTTAAGGGGATGTAAATGCCTTCGCGCCATTCAAGTTCAAGCAAAAATCGTTGGGTAAAAATTGGAGTGGCTTCGGCAGCACTGCTGGGCGTGGTGTTGTGGAAGATGCCGCCCACGAGCAAAGCTGCGGCTACTCCTGTTGTGAGTACCGGCAAGCCCGCGCTGACCGTGAGTACGGCAACGATGCAACCCGCAAAGTGGATGCAAAGCTTGTCTGCGAATGGCAGCGTGGTGGCGTGGCAAGAGGCGGTCATCAGCTCTGAAGTGACGGGTGTTCGCATAGCCGAGGTGCGTGCGAATGTCGGTGACCAAGTGCTTAAAGGGCAAGTTTTGGCGGTGCTGGCAACGGATACCGTCGCGGCGAATGTTGCCGAGGTGCAAGCCTCGCTCAAAGAAAGTGAAGCCGTGTTAGCCGAGGCAAGCGCGCAAGCGGCACGCAGCAGCAAATTGCGCGAGTCGGGCTTCGTCAGCGCGCAGCAAGTCGAGCAAGCCATGACCAATGAAAATACTGCGCGTGCCAGAATGGAAACGCAGCGCGCGCGCTATCAAGCGGGGGTGCTGCGTTTGGCGCAATTGAATATCAAAGCGTCCGACACAGGGGTAATTTCGGCGCGTTCCGCTACCGTTGGAACATTGACGCAGCCCGGCATGGAGCTGTTTCGTCTGATACGCCAAAGTCGTTTGGAATGGCATGCGGACGTGACTGCGGACGAGCTGGGTTTAATTCGCAAAGGCATGAAAGTTGAATTGATGTCGCCGCAAGGGCAAGTAGTGCATGGCGTGGTGCGGGCGATTTCGCCGGCCATCAATCCGCAAACGCGTTATGGGCAAGTGCTGGTTGATCTGCCCAAGAGTATGGGCTTGGTGGCGGGTATGTTTGCGCGTGGCACGTTTCAATTGACGCAGCAAAACACGGCTGTGATGACCTTGCCGCAAACCGCTGTGGTGTTGCGCAGCGGTGCTGCCTTTGTGTTTTCAGTGGGTGCAGATGGGCGCGTGCATGAGCAAAAAGTTGTCGTGGGACGACGATTGAGCGAGCAGATTGAAATTGTTTCTGGATTGGAAAAAGGCGCTGTGGTCGTTGAATCTGGAGGTGCGTTTTTGGTGGATGGTGATGCCGTTAAGGTGAGCGTTAAATGAATGTCTCTGCCTGGTCAATCCGTAACCCCATTCCGGCGATTCTATTATTCGCATTGCTTACTTTGGCGGGACTGATGGCTTTCCGCGCCATGAAGATTCAGCAGTTCCCCGATATTGATTTGCCAATGGTGGTCGTAAACGCCGGTTTGCCCGGCGCATCCCCCGCGCAGTTGGAAACCGAAGTAGCGCGCAAGCTGGAAAATGCGTTCGCTAATCTGCAAGGCTTAAAGCATATTTATACCAAGGTGCAAGACGGCTCGGTCACGGTCACTGCCGAATTCCGCTTGGAGAAGAATACACAAACTGCGCTTGATGATGTGCGTGCCGCCATTTCAAAAATACGTGCGGATTTGCCGCAAGATGTGCGCGAACCCACCGTGAACAAGCTGGTGTTGTCCGGTTCGCCGATTTTGACTTACGCCATTGCCATGCCGGACATGAACGAGAAAGAGTTGTCTTGGTTTGTCGATAATAAAATCACCAAGGCATTGTTATCGGTGCGAGGTGTGGGCTCGTTGACGCGAGTGGGCGGTGTGTCACGGCAAGTGAACGTTGCGCTAGACCCGGACAAGTTGCTGGCACTTAATGTTTCTGCGGGTGAAATCTCACAGCAGTTGCGTCAAGTCCAACAAGAGGCGGCAGGCGGGCGAGCTGACATCGGCGGTATCGAACAATCGGTACGTACCATAGCGACGGTGCAAACTGCCGAGCAACTGGGCCAGATGGAAATCGCACTGCGCGATGGTCGTCGCATACGTTTGAGCGAAGTGGCTGAAGTGTCGGATGGCGTGGCAGAGCAACGCTCCGCCGCCTTGTTGGATGGCAAGCCGGTGGTGGGCTTTGAGATTGTTCGTTCATTGGGCGCAAGCTCGGTGGAAGTGGAAGATGGCGTGACAAAAGTTTTGGCTGAACTCAAGGCCGAACACGCCAAAATGGAAATCACCGAAGCGTTTAACTTTGTTGAGCCAGTTCGAGAAAACTACACCGGTTCGATGACTTTGTTGTTTGAGGGCGCGGCATTGGCGGTGTTGGTGGTGTGGCTGTTTTTGCGCAATGCGCGCGCGACGGTGGTCGCGGCTACGGCATTGCCGCTGGCGGTGATTCCTACTTTTGCCTGTATGTATTTTATGGGCTTTACGCTGAACGTGGTGACACTGTTGTCGTTGTCGTTGGTGGTCGGGGTATTGGTCGATGATGCCATCGTCGAAATTGAAAATATCATGCGCCATCTGGAAATGGGCAAAACGCCTTACCAAGCCGCGATGGAGGCGGCGGACGAAATTGGCCTGGCGGTGATTGCGACGACATTCACTTTGATTGCAGTGTTTTTGCCCACGGCCTTTATGAGCGGCGTACCGGGGAAATTCTTTGTGCAATTTGGCTGGACGGCGGCAATTTCGGTGTTCTTCTCGTTAGTCGTGGCGCGGATGTTGACCCCGATGATGGCGGCGTACATTCTCAAACCGCGTGTTGCGCATAAAATCCCCGCATGGGTTGAATACTATTCAGGTTGGGCAAGTTATTGCTTGAAGCATCGTGTGAAGACGATGATAGGTGCGACGATATTCTTTGTGGGCGCATTTGCGCTTGTGCCACTGCTACCCAAGGGATTTATGCCTGCCGATGACGGTTCGCAATCGCAAGTGATGTTGACCTTGCCACCGGGCAGTACCTTTCAGCAAAGCTATCGCCTCGCTGAACAAGCGCGTGAAATTGTGCAAAAAAATCCTGATGTGCAACTTATCTACACCACGATTGGCGGGGGTAGCACGGGCGATGATCCGTTTATGCCTTCGGGCTCAGGGCAAGTCACCAAAGCAACGCTCACCTTAAAGCTGACTCCGCGCAGCGAGCGCAGTATTCGCAAGCAAGTGATTGAGGCGCAGTTGCGCGAAGCCTTGACCGCATTGGCGGGCGTGCGCGTCAAAGTGGGCTTGGGTGCGGCGAATGAAAATTATGTGTTGGTACTCGCGGGCGAAGACGGTGAAAAACTGTTGCAACACGCGCAACTCGTGGCACGTGATTTGCGTACGATTCCCGGCATCGGCAATGTGACTTCTACTTCTAGTCTAGTGCGTCCCGAATTGGTAGTGCGCCCCGATTTTGCCAGGGCGGCAGACTTGGGGGTGACATCCGCCGCAATTGCCGAAACTTTGCGCATCGCCACGGCGGGCGACTACGAACAATCGCTGGCCAAACTCAATTTAATTGATAGGCAGCTACCGATTGTAGTCAAGCTGCGCGCTGATGCACGGCAAGATATGGCGTTGTTGTCGCGCTTGGTGGTGCAAGGCAAGCGAGGTCCGGTAATGTTAGGCAGCATTGCTAGCTTTAGTATGGAAAGTGGCCCGGCACAAATTGACCGGTATGACCGGGCGCGCAATATCAACTTTGAAATCGAGCTAAATGAGCAACCGATGGGCAAGGTAGAAGACTTCACCAACACGCTGCCCAGCTTGAAAGACTTACCGCAAGGCATTACCCGCGCCACCGTTGGCGATGCTGAAGCGATGGCGGAGCTGTTCGCCAGCTTCAGCTTGGCGATGTTGACGGGTGTGCTGTGTATTTATTTTGTGCTGGTATTGTTGTTCAAGGATTTCGTGCAACCCGTCACTATTCTTGCCGCTTTGGTGTTGTCGATTCCGGGGGCATTCTTGGCGTTGTTCATCACCCACACCGCCATCTCAATGCCCGCGATGATCGGCTTGATTATGCTGATGGGTGTTGCCACGAAAAACTCTATCCTGCTGGTGGAATATGCCGTGGTGTCGCGCCGTGATCGCGGCATGAGCCGTGCCGAAGCTTTGATTGATGCCTGCAAAAAACGCGCCCGTCCGATTGTAATGACAACGTTGGCGATGGGCGCAGGCATGTTGCCCGTGGCACTGGGCATCGGCACGGATCCAAGTTTCCGTGCACCCATGTCCATCGTGGTAATCGGCGGATTGATTACTTCAACGTTCTTGAGTTTACTGGTGATCCCCGTGGTGTTTACCTACGTGGATGATGCGATTCAGTTTGTAGCCAAACGATTGAAACGGCAGCCGCATGCTGTGAATGCTTGAGCAGTCGGATATTGTTATACTTGGCGCGTAATTAACGGGGGAGTGATGGGGATGAAAAATATGGAACAAGCACGCTTCAATATGATCGAGCAACAAATACGTCCTTGCGAAGTATTGGAGGGGCGCATTCTGAAATTGTTAGAGCAGGTGCGTCGTGAAAACTTTGTGCCTGCGAATAAAGCAGGACTAGCTTTTGCCGATTTGGAAATTCCTTTGGGGCATGGTGCGTTGATGTGGCAGCCCAAGTTGGAAGCGCGTGTTGTTCAAGAGTTGCATCTCACACACAGCGATAAAGTTTTGGAAGTGGGAACGGGAAGCGGCTATTTGACGGCGTTGATGTCTATGCTGGCGAAGCATGTTACATCAGTTGAAATTGTGCCTGAGTTGAGTGCGAAGGCTAAACAAAATTTGCAGTCTTTCCCACGTGAAAACATTATGTTGGAAGTGGGTGATGCAGCACAAGGCTGGGGCAATGGCTCAACTTACGATGTCATCGTGTTAACCGGTTCAACGCCAGTTTTGCCGCAAGCCTTTCAAAATTGTCTGAACATTGGCGGACGTTTGTTTGCCATTGTTGGCGATGCGCCCGTGATGGAAGCCAGGCTGATTACGCGTGTGGCGCAAGATGTTTTTACCACCGTGAACATCATGGAGGCGAATGTCGCTCCATTGCAAAATGCGCAGCAGCCCACGCGTTTCACCTTTTAGTTGAAATTGCGCGGTAGCGTCCCAGCCTGTAACATTAGCAATCTCTAATACTAAAAGCCGTGTAAAGCCATGAAGCTAAAATTTCTTCCCCAATTGTTTTCCCTGGCAGCATTTGTCGCGAGTTGTTCAGCGCAGGCGGCAGATTTGTTGGAGACTTATCGCGCTGCGCAGTTAAACGATCCCGTGTTCGCTTCGGCGCGAGCGGCGCGGCAAGCAGGGCAAGAAAAGCTGCCGCAAGGTCGCGCATTGCTGTTGCCCTCAATCAATTTGAATGCGAGCAGCACTTTTAATGCTCAGACCCTGAATAATCAAGCCGGTCCTCAGCCGAGTGGGGACTTCCGCTATAACACCAATGGCTATGGTGTAAATTTAGTGCAGCCATTATTCCGCGCACAAAATTGGCTGGCTTATACCGAAGCGCAATTGCAAGTCATGCAAACCGATGCGCAATTCAAAATTGCAGAACAAGATTTGGCACTGCGCGTTGCGCAAAATTATTTTGATGTGCTGATTGCGCAAGATAGCGTGCAGTTGGTTGAGGCACAAAAAACAGCCATCACCGAGCAGCTCGCGCAGGCCAAGCGTAATTTTGAAGTGGGAACAGCCACCATTACCGACTCGCTGGAAGCGCAATCGCGCTTTGATTTAATTGTGGCGCAAGAAGTGGCGGCGAAAAATAATTCGGATGTGAAGCGTAGCGGTTTGCAACAACTCATCAATGAAGTACCAAAAGAATTAAAACCTTTGGGTTCTGGTTTTAAGCTAGATGCACCTATGCCAGCCGAGATTGAGCAGTGGATGGCTGATGCGCAAAACAACAATCCGCAATTAGCCATTGCTCAAGCTAATGCCACACTCGCGGAAAAAGAAGTGTCGCGCAATCAGGCCGCGCATTTGCCCACGCTGGATTTGGTGGCGAACTATACGAAAAATAATGCCTCTGGCGGTAGCTTTGGCGCGAATGACAGCAGCAACAAAAGTGTCGGTGTGCAACTGAATGTGCCGCTGTTTCAAGGCGGTGCGGTGAGTTCCAAATCGCGCGAGGCGGAAGCCAATCAAGAACGCAGCAAGCAGGATTTGGAAAATGCGCGTCGTAGCGTGATGACGCAAACGCGTCAAGCCTATCTCGGCGTGGTGAGTGGTATGGCGCAAGTGCAGGCGTTGCAACAAGCCCTTGCCTCCAGTCAAAGTTTGTTGGACGCGAGTAAGTTGGGACAAGAAGTCGGTATTCGCACCAACCTTGATGTATTGAATGCGCAGCAGCAACTCTACTCAACGCGCCGTGATCTATATCAAGCACAATACAGCTATTTGATGAGTCAGCTGCGCCTCAAGGCCGCAGTGGGTGGTTTGGATGAAGAGGCGTTGAGCCAAGTTAATTTAGCCTTGCGCTAACATCGTTTTGGGGAAGTTTAATGAGTAAACGCGAGGTTCATGCCGTCATTCTTGCTGGCGGTAGCGGCAGTCGGTTGTGGCCGCTGTCACGGCAAAATCTGCCCAAGCAATTTTTGGCATTGGATGGTGATGCGACCTTGCTGCAAACTACCATCAACCGCCTCGCACCCGTGATTGAAAGCAAGCATGTGTTGATCGTAACGCAAGAAGCGCACGCCAAGGGCGAGGCATATCACGCTTTATTACCGTACCAAACTTTGTTTGAGCCGATAGGCCGCAATACCGCCCCCGCGATTGCATTAGCGGCGGCATACCTGATGGCTGACGGTAATGACCCCATCATGGTGGTGTTGCCTGCCGACCACATCATCAAAGACGAAGTGCAATTCCGTGAACACCTGAACGTTGCGATTGCAGCTGCGGAAAGTGGCAAGCTGATTACCTTTGGCATACAGCCCAACCGTCCCGATACAGGCTTTGGTTACATCAAAGCACATCGCGACCATGTTTCATCTGATGTGTATGCAGTGGATCGCTTTACCGAAAAGCCCGATGAAGAAACCGCTGAGAAGTTTTTGCAGGAAGGCAACTACTATTGGAACTCCGGCATGTTTGTGTGGCGCGCTTCCGCGATACTTGCCGAAATTCAACAGTATTTGCCGGCGGTATATAGCGTGGTGCAAACCATTGTCGCTGAAAGCCGTGCAGCAGGGTCATTCCAGCAGGCAGTAGAAAAACACTTCGCTGCCATGCCTTCTATTTCGATTGACTACGGCGTACTGGAAAAATCCAGCCGCGTCTCGCTGATCCCCTGCGAAATCGGCTGGAACGATGTGGGAAGTTGGCAGGCAGTGCATGAGATTTCCGCACAGGACAAAAATGGTAATGCCCTGCAAGGTAATGTGGTGGCAGTGGATTGCAAAAACAGTTTGATTCGCGCTGAAAAGCGCTTGGTTGCGGCTATCGGCATTGAAGATATTTGCGTGATCGAAACGGCGGATGCGGTGTTGATTTCCAAAAGCGATCAAACCCAACGGGTGCGCGAAGTAGTGGATATTTTGCAAGCACGCGGCGCAACCGAGCATATATTCCATGCCAAGGTTAATCGCCCGTGGGGCAGTTACACCGTGCTGGAAGAAGATCAGGATGGCTTCAAAATTAAACGCATCGAAGTTGCACCGGGGGCAAGATTGAGCTTGCAAAGTCATCGTCAACGCTCGGAACATTGGGTGGTGGTATCCGGCACAGCAACCGTGACCAATGGTGAGGCGGTGATTACGGTGAAAAAAAATGAAAGCACTTACATTCCGATAGGCACAAAACACCGTTTGGAAAATCTAGGCAGCGAGCCGCTGCACATTGTAGAAATTCAGGTGGGTGCATATTTGGGTGAAGATGATATTCAGCGTTATGAAGACAATTACGGTCGAGGTTGATTGCAGCTCTGCTTCGAGTTGCTTGCTGATATACGAGATTAAATTTAATTAAAATTTGAGGTAATAATGAGTACACAAAAAGTCGCCCTGATCACGGGCATCACCGGTCAAGACGGAGCCTACCTTGCAGAGTTTCTGCTGAAGAAGGGCTACATCGTTCACGGCGTAAAACGCCGTTCATCCTTGTTCAACACCGACCGTATCGATCACCTGTACCAAGACCCGCACGTCAAACAAGCCAACTTCATTTTGCATTATGGTGACTTGACCGACTCAACCAACCTCATTCGCATCATCCAGCAGGTGCAGCCGGACGAGATCTACAACCTCGCCGCCATGAGCCATGTGGCGGTCTCGTTTGAAACCCCGGAATACACCGCCAATGCCGACGGCATCGGCACCTTGCGCATCCTCGAAGCCATCCGCATCCTCGGTCTGGAAAAGAAAACCCGCTTCTATCAAGCCTCCACTTCCGAGTTATATGGGCTGGTGCAAGAAACTCCGCAAAAGGAAACCACCCCGTTCTACCCGCGCAGCCCGTACGCTGTCGCCAAACTGTACGGGTACTGGATTACCGTCAACTACCGCGAGGCTTACGGCATCTATGCCTGCAATGGCATCCTGTTCAACCACGAATCACCGATACGCGGTGAAACCTTCGTCACGCGCAAGATCACCCGTGCCCTGGCACGCATCAAGCTGGGACTGCAAGAACGCCTGTATCTGGGCAACATGGACTCCCTGCGCGATTGGGGACACGCCAAAGACTACGTCGAAATGCAATGGCTGATGCTGCAACAAGACCAGGCAGAAGACTTTGTGATCGCCACCGGTGTGCAATACAGCGTGCGTGACTTTGTCAGCATTGCCGCCAAAGAGCTCGACATCGAAGTGCGCTGGGAAGGCAAAGGAGTAGATGAAAAGGGCTACGACAACGCCACCGGCAAATGCATCGTACAAGTGGATGCCCGCTACTTCCGTCCCACCGAAGTCGAAACCCTGTTGGGTGACCCCAGCAAAGCCAAACAAAAGTTGGGCTGGACACCCAAGATCACCTTCCACGAGCTGGTGTCAGAAATGGTGCGCGAAGACCTCAAGAGTGCCAAGCGCGACGAGTTGGTCAAGCAGCATGGCTTTGCGGCTTACGATTACAACGAGTAAGTGGCAATGGATAAGCAAGCCAAAATCTATGTGGCGGGGCATCGCGGCTTGGCGGGCAGTGCTATTGTCCGTGAGCTGCAACGGCAGGGCTACACCAATTTTGTTACGCGCACTCATGCCGAATTGGACTTGGAAGATGCCGCTGCAACGCAACAATTCTTCAATCAAGAACGCCCTGAAATTGTATTTCTCGCCGCAGCCAAAGTGGGCGGTATCCACGCCAACAACACCTTGCCGGTGAATTTTTTAATGAGCAACTTGCTCATCGAAGCCAACATCTGCCGTGCCGCCCATGCGACTAAAGTAAACCGCCTGATTTTTTTGGGTAGCTCCTGTATCTACCCGCGTGATTGTCCGCAGCCCATCAAAGAAGAATATTTACTCACGGGTCAGCTGGAAGCAACCAACCGCCCTTACGCCCTGGCGAAAATTGCCGGTATCGAAATGTGCTGGTCATACAACCGTCAATACGGCACTAAGTGGCTGGCCGCGATGCCAACCAATTTATACGGCCCTGGCGACAACTATGATTTGAATAACTCGCACGTCCTGCCCGCATTGATACGCAAGATGCACGAAGCAAAAGCGGCTAATGCGAGCGAAGTAGTGCTGTGGGGCAGCGGCACGCCCAAGCGCGAGTTCTTGTACGTGGATGACTTGGCGAGTGCCTTGGTGTTCCTCGCCACATTGGATGAGCTGCGTTATGACGCGCTGGTGACCCCCGCGCAATGCCCGCTCATCAACGTGGGGACGGGCGAAGATTTGACCATACGGGCATTGGCGGAGACCATCGCCGAGGTGGTCGGTTATCAAGGCAAATTTGTGCAGGACACTTCCAAGCCGGATGGCACGATGCGCAAGGTGATGGATGTTTCGAGAATTCGTGCGCTGGGCTGGCAACCTGCCATTGCTTTGCACGAGGGTGTTGCGTTGGCTTACCAAGACTTTCAAAAGTGTAACTCTTAATCGTGGAGTTGCTTGCCCAAGTAGTCTCAATAGCCAAGCAAGCTGGCTTGGCAATTTTGGAAATTTATGCTGTGCCAGATACGGCGGTTAACACCAAAGCAGATCACTCCCCGCTGACAGAAGCAGACCTTGCATCACATCGCATCATCTGCGACGAGCTAAAAAAACTGATCCCCGCATACCCAGTGCTATCTGAAGAGTCTGCCGAAATTCCTGCCGCAGAACGCAGGACTTGGAAAAAGTATTGGCTGGTTGATCCCTTGGATGGCACCAAAGAATTTATTAAACGTAATGGCGAATTCACCGTCAACATTGCCTTGATTGAAAATGGTCGGCCGATTTTAGGTGTGGTTTACGCGCCTGTTTTAGATGTGTGCTATTACGCTGAAAAGGACGCAGGCGCTTATGTACAGCGCGGTGCGAGTAAGTCGCAGCCCATTAAAGTCAAATCGCCCCGGCCAGCGGAAATCATTAAAGTGGTTGCCAGTCGCTCACATAGCGATGCGCGCACCGAAACATTGCTAAATCTATTGGGCGATTGTGAAACCATCAGCATGGGCAGTTCGCTTAAACTCTGTCTGGTTGCGGAAGGCGCGGCACATTTTTATCCTCGTTTAGGCCCAACGATGGAATGGGACACCGCTGCGGCGCACGCTGTGGTGAATGAGGCCGGTGGCACGGTGTGCAATAAAGTTTCTGAAGAATTGCAATACAATAAAGCTGATCTGCATAACTCGGATTTTTTTGTATATGCGAAAACAAGCACAGCTTTTAGGCAAGCAATGGGGTCAGCGTAATGACTGAAAATATTACAACCTCAAGTAATGTGGTTTGGCAGAACGCCACGGTAACTCGTGCGCGCCGTGAAACACAAAATGGTCATCGTGGCGCGATCATCTGGTTTACAGGGTTGTCTGGATCAGGCAAATCCACTTTAGCTCACGCGGTTGAAGAGGCATTACATCAGCGTGGTTGCCGTACTTTCGTATTGGATGGTGACAATGTGCGTCACGGGTTGTGTGGTGATCTTGGGTTTTCCGCTCAAGACCGGGAAGAAAACATTCGCCGCATCGGCGAGATGGCGAAGCTATTTATGGAGGCAGGCGTGATTGTACTGACTGCATTTATATCGCCTTACCGAGCCGATCGGGAAAAGGTGCGCGGGCTGGTCGAACATGGCGATTTTCTCGAAATTTACTGCGATACTGCGATTGAAATTTGTGAAACACGTGATGTAAAAGGGCTTTACAAAAAAGCCCGTGCCGGACAAATCAGTGACTTTACCGGCATCTCTTCACCTTATGAAATTCCAGAAATGCCCGAACTCACCGTAAATACCGGGCATGAAAAGCTGGATGCTTGCGTTATTCTGGTAATGAATGAAATGCGTCAGTGCGGTACTTTTACTGTCGAGCGTTAATGATGTGCAAGTGATGAAAAAATTGCTTGACGTAACAGCAAAATCATCGTTCAATTGCTGAACAAGTTCAGTAATTGAACGTACAAACGATTGTGATGCCATGTTGAGCGACGAATACCGCTACAAAGTATTAAAGCAACTGGAGGCTAATCCGAAAATCAGTCAGCGTCAGTTGGCGGGCGAGCTGGGTATCAGTCTTGGGCGGGTAAATTTTTGTATTCAAGCGTTGATCGAAAAAGGGCTGGTAAAAGCCAACAATTTCCGCAATAGTAACAATAAGCAGGGTTATGCCTACCTGCTAACCCCGCGTGGAATCGAAGAAAAAGCCAAAATCACTGTGCAGTTTCTGGCGATTAAAATTGCCGAGCACGAGGCGTTAAAGCAAGAGATTAAAGCACTGCGAGAAGAAGCGGGGAAGATACAGTCACCGCAATATGTTCAAACCACCGCAAAGGTGACAAAGTAGCCATGTCAGCCCAACAGCCCACGCTTGTTATCGAAGCCGGTAGAGCCGAACGCCATTATTGGCGGGATTTGTGGCGTTACCGCGAGCTTTTTTTCTTTTTGGCGTGGCGCGATATTTTGGTTCGCTATAAACAAACTATCTTTGGTCTTGCGTGGATACTGGGTCGACCATTGATAACAGTTTTGGTGTTCACGCTAGTGTTCAGCAAGTTAGCAAAATTGCCTTCCGATGGCGTGCCTTATCCTCTCATGGTATTTGCCGCATTATTGCCTTGGCAATTTTTCTCCAGTGCATTTAGTAGTGCGGGCGAAAGCTTGGTTGGCAATTCGGGGATGATTTCTAAGGTGTATTTTCCGCGCTTGGTCATCCCTGCCAGCGCGGTAATCGTCAGCTTCGTGGACTTTCTGATTTCTGGAATCATCCTAGTGGGCTTGATGATCTGGTATGGATTTGCTCCAAGCCTGCGCATATTTGCGCTGCCGTTATTTACTTTTGTGGCAATTGCCGCCGCCATGGGCGTGGGATTATGGATTGCGGCACTCAACGTCAAATACCGAGATTTTCGCATCATCGTTCCGTTCATCGTGCAGTTTGGGCTGTATATCTCACCCGTTGGGTTTAGTAGCACAATCATCCCTGAGCAATGGCGATTGCTCTACTCTCTGAATCCGATGGTAGGTGTGATTGATGGTTTCCGCTGGGCAATACTGGGGGGCAACACACAATTTTATTGGCCTGGATTTATGCTCTCACTCGCCTTGGTAACAACGATATTCATCACCGGTATCGTTTATTTTCGTAAAACTGAGAAAACCTTTGCGGATGTGATCTGATGTCAATTGTTATCAGTGTCGAGAGCCTCTCGAAAAAATACATTATCGGGCATCAAAAGACTTCCTTGAGTGGCACGATCCTCGGCATGAGCAAGGTAGAGATCAAAAGAAAATTTGACGCGATTGTGATATTTGCCGAAGTTAAAAAAACGCTAGATACATTCGTCAAGTATTTCTCCAAGGTTGTGCAGCTGAAATTGGCGGCATCTTATGGATTAAATCCAATAAGCTACCAAGTGGGTAGCGAATCCTCATCAGGTTTCCACCCCAACCTGAGTTGGTCACACTACTGCGCCCTGATGTGGGTGGAAAATAACGCCGCAAAGAAGAATAGAGTTCACCAGCAGTTGTTCTACATGAGAATAAGGGATGAGCAGAGATGAGTGACATAGTAAAAATCGAAAATTTAAAAGAACTTATCATCGAGATAAGGGGGCAAGGCGTTTTGCTTGATGTCGATGTGGCGGTAATTTATGGTATTGAAACAAAAAGAATCAATGAAGCAGTAAAAAATAATCCTGATAAATTTCCGTCGGATTATATGGTTGAGCTCAGTGAGGCTGAATTTGCCGATTTGCGGACGAAATTTTCGACCACAAAATTTGCAAAGACAAGAGTAGTGCCAAAAGCCTTTACTGAGAAAGGCTTGTATATGATTGCCACGATATTAAAGAGCAGGCGAGCCACAGAGGTTACATTTGTAATAATCGAAACCTTCTCAAAAATTAGAGAGCTATCAAGAAGCATCAAAGAGCTATCAACGATTCAAGACAAAGCTGACCAAAAATCGCTTATGCAAAAAAGCGGCGAATTAATCGCTGAAATTTTGATGATGATTTGCAAACAAGCGATACCGAGACATCCATTGAACTGAATTTTGCAGTTTTGAAGTTTAAACACACAATAAAGAAGAAAAATAAATGAGTATTCAGTTGGTAATGTGG
>JBEBKA010000066.1:0-13817 GCA_040079595.1 Gallionella sp. | reverse complement strand
AAAAGCTTGTTTGCATCGTGTTGTCTTCGGGCGGTTGTGAATGGTGGGATTTTATCTGCTGAGCTGTTTCTCTTGGGAATAAATCAGCGTTTCCCTAGCTTTATTACCCATAGCTATTTTTTCAAATAGCCAATAAGCGTTGAATCTTTTGTGAGTAAGTGCTAACATTCGATTATGTTGTTTATATTCGTTGAGGTTTCTTATGAGTAAAGCGATTTATGAATTAGCCATCCATCCCGATGCCGAAAAGGAATGGGCAAAGCTGGATGGAAGTATCAAGCGACGCTTCAAAGAAAAACTTGCCAAAGAGCGTCTAAAACATCCGCGTGTAGTGAAAGATGCGCTGCGCGAATTACCTGATTGCTACAAGATAAAAATCACCACACCGCAGTTTCGTCTCATTTATCACGTTAACAACGCGAAAAAATTGCTGACTATATTGTCAGTTGCGTCACGAGACGATGTGTATGAGGAATTGCGACTGCGGCTGTCTTAAGGACACCTCTAAAAATTCACATTTCATCCCAACTGCTGCGTTGTGGAAAAATTTTCTTGCTTACATATAAGCCATATGCGGCACGGCGAAAATTTTTCCACGCCTTGCATTTGGGCGAACTCTGAATTTTTAGAGATGCCCTTCAATCTAGGCGAGTTTTTTTAACAGCTTCTCGTGTATTCCACCAAACCCGCCGTTGCTCATTACCAGTATCTGATCGCCAGATTTTGCAGCAGCGGCGATGGTTTCAATCAGCTCATTCAGATCATCTTTCACTACTGCTTTGTCACCCAGCGGAGCGAGTGCGCCGCGTGCATCCCAGCCGAGATTGCCCGCGTAACAAAATACCAAGTCAGCATCTTTCAAGCTGGCTGGCAATGCGTCTTTCATCACACCCAATTTCATCGTATTAGAACGCGGCTCTAATACCGCCAAAATACGTGCCTTGCCAACTTTGTAGCGCAGGCCTGCAACCGTAGTTTCCACCGCAGTAGGGTGATGCGCGAAGTCGTCATACACGGTGATGTTGTTCACCACACCACGCACTTCCATGCGACGTTTTACATTTTTGAATTCGGTGAGCGCTGCTAAACCTTGCGCAATCGGTACGCCGACATGACGCGCCGCAGCTAACGCAGCGAGGGCATTTTGGCGATTGTGCTCACCGAGTAATTCCCATTGCAGCGTACCCTGTGCAAAGCCATTTAAGGTGATATGGTTATCGCTATCAATTTGCCAACCTGCATCTGTGCCAAAGCGTTCAATGGGTGTCCAGCAACCACGTTGCAACACTTTGTCCAACGAGGCTTCGCGACCATTACTTACAACTAAACCATTGCCAGGCACAGTACGCACCAAATGGTGAAACTGCGTTTCAATCGCGGCGAGATCCGCAAAAATATCTGCGTGATCAAACTCCAAATTGTTAAGGATGGCAGTACGCGGATGGTAGTGAACAAATTTTGAACGCTTATCAAAAAATGCCGTGTCGTATTCGTCAGCTTCGATGACGAAAAAGGGTGAGTCAGTGAGTCGCGCTGAGATGCCGAAATTTTCTGGCACGCCGCCAATTAAAAAGCAGGGATTCAGTTTTGCGTATTCCAAAACCCACGCCAACATCGCGCTGGTGGTGGTTTTGCCATGTGTGCCTGCAACACCCAACACCCACTTATCGCGCAGTATGGTATCAGCCAGCCATTGCGGACCAGAGATGTAAGGCAAGTTGCGATTGAGAATTTCTTCCATCAGCGGGTTGCCGCGCGTGACCACATTGCCGATAACAAACAAATCTGGCTTGAGTGAAAGCTGCTCCACGCCAAAGCCCTCAATCAGCTCGATGCCTTGCGCTTCAAGCTGTGTGCTCATCGGTGGATATACGTTGGCATCGCAGCCGGTGACGCGATAGCCTGCTTGCTTGGCAAGCGCGGCAATGCCGCCCATGAAGGTGCCACAGATTCCGATGATGTGTATGTGTTGTGGTTTGCTCATAGTGATTAAAAAATATCCACGAAATTATGACAAAAGATTTCTGTCCACGAAAGACACGAAAAGCACGAAAATATCACAACTGAACTTCAAAGAATGCATTGCTTGCTAGTCATTAAACAACCAACTATAAGGGGGAAGGTTAAGTAATTTAAGCAGGTTTTTTCGTGCTTTTCGTGTCTTTCGTGGACAAGGTTTTACGTTACGCTCTAAAAATAAAATACACCGCACCCATCATGCATAGCGCGGCATACAGATAATCCATTTTCAATGGTTGATTCATATACAACAGTGCGAACGGCACAAACACCAATAGCGTAATGACCTCTTGGAGAATCTTCAATTGTCCAAGATTTAGCGCGGTGTAGCCGATGCGATTAGCAGGCACCTGCAACAAATACTCAAATAGCGCGATGCCCCAACTCACCAGCGCTGCAATGTACCAGGGTGAGCTCGACATATTCTTCAAATGGCCATACCACGCGAAGGTCATGAACAAATTCGACACGGCGAGCATCAACGCCGTGACCAGCAACGGATTAGCAATTAAGTTCATTTCGCAGAAATAATTTGTCCACGAATTGGTTCTTGCAGAGTTTTCGCCGTTAGGCGAAAACTCGCAAAAACACAAAAAACCCGAAATGGACAAGAAGGCATTTCAATATGCGGCATAAAATCGTAAAGCAATTTTTCGTGTCGTTCGTGAGTTTCGTGGGCAGTTTTGTTTTTAGCGAACGCCCAGCAACTCCACATCAAAAACCAAAGTTGCATTAGGTGGAATTGCTCCACCAGCACCACGTGAGCCGTAGCCCATTTCTGAAGGAATAATCAGCGTGCGTTGTCCGCCTATCTTCATGCCTGCTACGCCCTTATCCCAGCCCTGAATAACGCGACCACCGCCCAGCGGAAAATTGAAAGGATCACCACGATCACGCGAGCTATCGAATTTTTTGCCTTTGTGTTCAGGCGCAGCTTCGTCATACAGCCAGCCAGTGTAATGCACCGACACATCATGACCAGCGATTGCTTCCGCTCCCGTTCCTTGCTTTACATCAATTTTAATCAGTTCATTCATGTTGCTTTTCTCCATTGTTGGTTTAGTTGTTTCGGCTGGTTTAGAGCACGCGGTCGTTGAAAAAATACTGGCCGATATTAGAATCGCCAGCGGTAAAAAAGTGATTCTATGTTTCATGGGTAAAACTCCTTCGTGTTGTAATTTATATGTGGCGATGCACATTCGCCATTCTATATTTTTCTGACGAAGACTTTCGACTTCCGCTGATAGTTGTAAAGCGACTTTTTCTGGGCAGGCAGCGCGGAGACATCGCTTTCAATAAAGCCGCGTTCGATAAACCAATGCGCAGTGCGTGTAGTGAGTACGAATAATTTCTTCAGCTTTTGTGTTTTGGCAACTTCAGCCATGTGGTTGAGGATGGCTTCACCGTATCCACGATCTCGGCTTTGCGCTTCGACGGCGAGACAGGCGAGTTCGGCAGCGGCTTCGTCTGGGAAGGGATACAGTGCGGCACAGCCGACGATGCGGTGGTCGTGCTCTAACACCACGAAGCGCTCAATTTCTTGTTCAAGCAATTCGCGGCTGCGTCTTACTAGAATGCCTTCCTCCTCAAGTGGGCGCAGCAGTTTCAAAATGCCACCCACATCTTCGATGCTGGCATCACGCAAAGTGTTAAGTGTGCTTTCCACCACCATGGTGCCGATGCCGTCGTCACTGAATAACTCTTGCAGCACTGCGCCATCAGTGTGACGGCTAATAAGGTGAGTGCGTGCCACACCGGCTTCGCAAGCACGTATCGCACAAGGCAGAAATAGATTGATGTCGTCTGATAGCTTGCGCTTGCCGCTCAATACCTCTTGCGCTTGCGCGACAGTGAGCTCCTTGAGCAATGCGCCTTTCTTGTCTTGCACGCCATCGGTGTTCATCAGAAATACCAGCTTGTCCGCATCCAGCGCGATAGCGGTCGCAGTAGCAACATCTTCCAGCGTGACGTTGAACACTTCGCCAGTCGGTGAATACCCAAGCGGCGACAGCAACACCACCTCGCCAAATTCCATGCGGTCATTTAACGCGGCAACGTCCACTTTGCGCACGCTACCTGTGTGCTGTAAATCCACACCATTGATGATGCCGATGGGCTGTGCGGTAATGAAATTACCACCTGCCACGCGGATGTCGGCATTCGCCATCGGTGAATTTGCCAGCCCCATCGAGAGTAGTGCCTCAATCTCCACCCGCACACGGCCCACTGCCTCCTTCACACATTGCATGGTCTCAGCATCCGTCATGCGAATGCCGTGATGATAAGTGTCAGCCAAACTATTTTTTGCCAAATGCGCTTCGATTTGTGGACGCGCGCCATGTACCAGCACCAAGCGAATGCCCAATGCGGCAAGCAGGTTGAAGTCGTGTGTCAGCTCAACAAACTTGCCATCCGCAACGACCTCGCCACCAAATGCGATGACGAACGTACGACCGCGAAACGCGTTGATGTAAGGCGCGACGGAGCGAAACCAAGAAACGAAGTCGGCAGGTGTGGTGGCGTTAGGCATTTTGATGTCCTTAAAGATTTGCGCGCATCATGCCGCGCTATGACGCACCTAGCAACCGCTCTAAATCACTTGGATGCGCAATGATTATGAGTAATTATTCTGGTGAGATATCAGTTATGTCCGAAGGTACGAGTTTAACAGCACAATAACCAATTTCAACTTGCAGCAGCCCTAACGTTAGTCGGGGGGCTGGATATGTACGCAGAGAAACTCGTGTTTGCTCAATGCGATGGCACACATGTCATCGCATACATTCCGCCATATGTTGCCATCTATCCAAATCAATATCAGAAGTGAGCCCACATTTTCGGACAGTGCTACAAGTGATCGCTTTGCTCAACCCAGGTCGTGAATGTCACGGCAAACAAAGGAGCAAGCGCATGAGAAGAAACTACGCAGCAGGATTCAAAACCGCTAGGCGTGGAACTTCAATTACACACACAGGTCAACCAGCCCAATAACCAAGTGGTTATGGTCACACGCCGCGTCGGCGTGATGGTTTAGTTAATCTTTCTGGAGTCGTGATGAAAAAAATAATGTCTGCCTTGGTTTTTGCGAGTTTTTTTGTTGCAATGTCTGCCCACGCTGCGCCCGCCTCAGTCAGTGGCAAAGTGTCACTCAGCCCAGCCTTGGCAAGCAAGGTATCGCCAACCGACACCGTGTTTATTTTGGCGCGTGCTGCGCAAGGACCGAGAATGCCACTTGCGGTATTTCGCAAGCAAGTAAAAGACCTACCGATGGAATTTACTTTGGATGACAGCATGGCGATGCAACCGCAAATGAAACTGTCCAATTTCGATCAGGTGGTGGTTGCGGCACGTGTATCCAAGTCTGGTGGCGCGATGTCTCAGCCTGGTGATTTTGAAGGCGTATCGGCAACCGTTAAGCTAGGTGCGAAAGGTCTGAATATCGTGATTGATACAGTAGTGAAATAACTTCCGACTGACATGTAGCAAGCCCATCTTCCTCATTGCCAGCAATCAAATTTACAAAACGCTGATGGAGCCGTCATTACGCTTCGCAATGACGGAGAAAGTGAGTGAATTCAGTGCTCTCTTAACTTTTCGGCTTTTGCTGCGAGACTGTCGAGTGGATTGTTAGAAATGCGCTTTAACATATTGAGCGGTTGAGAAAACCCTACAAAAATGCTAGTCTGCGGCTGTTCAGGCAAAAGGAGAATCAATAATGATTCCACGCAACGCGTTGTATCTTTGTGCGATGGGGGTTTTATTTAGCGGTTGTGGTACGAAACCTATCAAGCCATCCAGTCAGCATATTCTTCAGTCTAGCCTTCCTGTTGCAGCCGCAGAGAGCATTCCGCCCGCCATCATCAACAGTGTTGTTTTGCCGCCCCCTCAGCCCGTTGCCAAAGTGGACACGTATAGCGTTGTTGTGACCAACGTTTCGGCGCAAGAAATTTTATTCGCACTGGCACGCGATGCCAAAATCAACTTGGATGTGCACCCCGGCATTGAAGGTGCGGTCACCATCAATGCCATCGACCAGACCTTGCCGCAAATTCTTTCGCGCATCGCCAAGCAAGTGGATATGCGTTACGAATTGGATAACGGCACGCTGATTGTGATGCCCGATTCGCCTTATCTGCATAACTATAAAATTGATTATGTGAATATGTCGCGTGATTCGGAGGCGACCATGTCTAACGCGACTCAGGTAGGCTCTAGCGCATCTGGCAGTGCAGTAGGTACTGGGGGCGCGGGAGGCAATAATTCCTCTTTGAAAATTCAAAATACATCTAAAAATCACTTTTGGGAAACACTCACACAAAACATCAAAGACATCCTGCGCGAAACGGATAAAGTGCTTCCGAATGGATCAAGTGAAACATTGACTCAGCAAGTTAGCAGTAAATCTGGCATCGTTGCAAAAGCTAAAAAAACCAACAGTAAAAATGCGAATAGCAATCTAGACGGCACTGAACCTATTGATGTTGAAGAGGAAGGGACAACCGTCACGCGCCGCAGTACATTCCGCGAAGCGGCTTCCGTTATCGCCAATCCAGAAAACGGTCTTATCACAGTACGTGCCACAAGCAAGCAGCATGAGAAAATTCAAGAGTTCGTTGACCAAGTCATGGTAAATGCCCAACGCCAAGTGCTGATTGAGGCGACAATTGTGGAGGTGCGGCTCAGCGACAATTATCAGCAGGGCATAGATTGGTCGCGCCTGCGGCTGGGCAATAAAGGGTTTAATATCAGTCAAGTTGGAACAGGCACTTTGGCAGCCACGAAAACTGGAAACATGTTTACGTTGGGTTACCTGAATCCCACTTCGGCGCTGGGTAATTTGACGGCAAACATTTCGCTGCTGGAATCCTTCGGAAAGGTAAAGGTTTTATCCAGCCCTAAGCTGAGTGTAATGAACAATCAAACCGCAATGCTGCGTGTGGTAGATAATTTGGTATATTTTGTCATCAGTGCTACGACCACTGCACCAACCACAACCAGTTCAGCGTTCAGCACTTTTACAACGACCCCTAACACTGTGCCAATTGGCTTTACCATGAGCGTTACGCCGCAAATCAACGATAGCGATTCCGTACTGCTTAATTTGCGTCCTTCGATTTCACGTCTGCTTGGATATGTCAATGATCCTAATCCCACTTTAGCTGGCGCAGGTGTTGTTAGTCGCGTTCCGCAAACGCAAACCCGTGAAATGGAGTCGGTGTTGAGAATCGAAAATAACCAGACTGCTGTACTGGGTGGGTTGATGGAAGATCGGGTGGATAAAACCACTGACGAAGTTCCGTTTATGGCGAGCGTTCCGATCTTGGGCAATCTTTTCCAGAATCGTAATGACACCACAACAAAAACCGAGCTGGTAATTTTTTTACGCCCTGTAGTGATTAAAGATGCCAGTTTGAATGGTGACTACAACGAGTTCCGCGACAATTTGCCCGACAATAATTTCTTCAAAGAATCTGCCAACGGTAAGCCTTCATTGCAATGAGTCTATTACTCGACGCACGTAAAAAATATCAAGAAACGCTTGCTGCATCGGGCAGCAAGGAGCGCGCAGATATCGAGTTAAGCTTGGAGCCGTTACCCTATGCGACACCTTCATCTTCACCGTCCTCAGTGAATAACGCACGTCAGGCTGGTCAAAATTTATTCAACGCAAAACTGCCGCCTTCTTCGTTGTCCCGCCCTGCGATCAACCGCAGCTTGGTGTACGGCTTGGGTGGCACGTTGGCATTGCTGGCGGTGGGTGGTGGCTATGTTTGGTATGCGATTTCGGATACTAGCAATAATCAGCCACTGCGTTCAATCAATCAGCCCACCCAGCCGATTGCTCAAGCTGCACCTGAGGTAACGACTCCCGACATTCCTGACCTACCAGCTGTTGGGACAACAATGGGTAGCGAGATACTGAATCCTGTTGCAACACCGTCTGCCAATAACAAGGCGCAAAGCCCTGCTGTTGTAGGTGCGACAAATAGCTTCACGACGAAAGCTGCACCTACAAAAAAGCCTGAGGCGAATGGCGTGGCTGGGCCTAAACAGTCATCCACTGCTACGGCCACCTCCTCTGCAAAGCAGCTGCGCATTGAGCCGCAGCCCCGTGAAGGAGGGTCGCCTGATTCGTTGCTGAATCGTGCTTATGCCGCTTATCGCAATGGACAGTTGGAAGATGCGCAGCGTTTGTATCTCGATATGTTGGGCAAGGATAGTCACAATAGCGATGCCTTGCTTGGGCTGGCGGCGATTGCGCAGCAGCGCAATGAAGATAGAGCAGCGGTTCAGTATTATTCGCGTGTGTTGAATATGGATCCGCGTAATGCGGTGGCGAATGCGGGGATGTCGGCATTGATCGGCAACGAAAACGACGAAAGCCGCTTAAAAAATCTATTGCGCGAACAAAATAATTCTGCGGCTTTGCATTTCGCATTGGGTAATTTATACGCTCGTCAGTCGCGTTGGGGCGAGGCGCAGCAGGCTTACTTTAATGCCTATTCATTGGATAGCAACAATGCGGATTTGGCGTTTAATTTGGCGGTGAGTCTGGATCATTTGGGGCAAGGCAAGTTGGCTGCACAGCACTATCAGCAAGCCTTGCAGCTCGATCAGTCGCGCAAAGCAAACTTTGATCGCGCAAAAATTTCACAGCGTATCGACGAGTTGTTGCGATAACGCGGATGTTCGTATAGGCATATAAAATCAGATGGCTCCCCCCAAGATCGTCTCGGCACAATTAGGTCAAATTCTCGTCGGCAAAGGCGTGATTAGTGACGACCAGTTGCGCATCGCGTTGCAAGAGCAAACCAAAAGCCACCAGCCGCTGGGACGTTTGTTGGTGCGCTTGGGTTTTTTGTCCGAGGCAACCATCCGCGATGTGTTGTCCGAAAACTTGGGTCACGAAAGCGTCGATCTCAGCAGCATCATTGTTGATCCATCCGCACTGGCTTTAATTCCCAAAGACGTTGCGCGGCGTTATCAGTTATTGCCCTTGTCGTTGAGCCCGGATCGGGTGTTAACACTGGCAATGGCAGATCCTGACAACATCATCGCACTGGATCAGGTGCGCGCCTTACTCAAAGATAACTATCGCTTGGTGAATCAGCTTGCCAGCGAATCCGACATTCTGCGTGCGATTGACCAGTACTATGGCTTTGAGCTTTCCATCGACGGCATCTTGCATGAAATTGAGCCGGGCGAAATGGAATACCAAGCCCTGCAATCGGGGGTAAATGAGTTTAGTCAGCCTGTAGTGCGATTGATCGACGCGTTGCTTACCGAGGCGGTGCAGCGCGGCGTGTCTGATATTCACTTTGAGCCGGAAAGCAGTTTCTTGCGCATTCGTTATCGTATTGACGGCGTGTTGCGTCAGGTGCGGAGTTTGCATAAAAGCTTCTGGTCGGCGATGGTGGTGCGCTTGAAGGTGATGGGCAACATGAACATCGCTGAAACGCGCGCTCCGCAGGATGGACGTATCTCGTTGCGTTTGTCGGGTCGTCCGATTGATTTTCGTGTCGCGTCACACCCCACCACGCACGGTGAAAATTTGGTGCTGCGGATTTTGGATCGGCAAAAAGGCATCGTGCCGCTGGATCAAATCGGTCTGGACAATGACGCGCTCGACACATTAAAAATGATTATCGCCAAACCTGAAGGTCTGATACTGGTAACCGGGCCGACGGGTAGCGGTAAAACCACCACGCTGTATTCGGTGTTGAACCACATCAATACCGAGGCAGTTAACATTATGACCTTGGAAGATCCTGTCGAATATCCGCTCGCGCTAATACGCCAAACCTCGGTGAACGAGGCAGCGAAGTTGGATTTTGCGAGCGGTATTCGCTCCATGTTGCGGCAAGACCCCGACATCATTTTGGTCGGTGAGGTGCGTGATCAGCCTACCGCCGAAATGGCGTTCAGCGCGGCAATGACGGGTCACCAAGTCTATTCAACCTTGCACACCAACTCCGCGATTGGCGCGATTCCACGATTGCTCGACATCGGTATATTGCCCGACATCATGGCGGGCAATATCATTGGCATTGTTGCGCAACGTTTGGTGCGTATCTTGTGTAAAGAATGCAAAATTGCCTACTCTCCCGACGCGCAAGAACGTAAATTGCTTGGGCTTTCATCGCATCACGATGCCACGTTATTTCGTGCAGGGGGGTGTGAAAGTTGCGGTCACCAAGGTTACAAAGGGCGGCTGGCAATTATGGAAATACTCAAAATGGACTACGACTTGGATGATCTCGTTTCACATCGCGCCAGTGCGCGGCAGATTCGGGATGCCGCGATTGCAAAGGGCTTCAGACCGCTGGCAATGGACGGCGTGCGGCGTATTTTGCAAGGAGTCACCTCGCTCGACGAAGTAAAGCGCGTTGTCGATTTAACCGATCGGGCGGGCTAATGGCTCTTTACGCTTATCGCGCAATCGACGAACTCGGCAAATCCATCAAGGGTTTGCAGGATGCGGCGAATCTCGTTGATTTGGAGATGCGCCTGAAGCGCAGTAACCTGGATTTAATCGACGCAAAAATTGATCGCGGCGCGGGCGGCGCGGGGCAAAAAATTAAACGCCCCGACTTGATTACCTTCTTCTTTAATTTAGAACAGCTCTCGCGTGCAGGTGTGCCGTTGCTGGAAAGCCTCGCTGATTTGCGCGACACCATGAACACGCCGCATTTTCGTGAAATCATCGCCAGCTTGGTTGAGTCGATTGAGGGCGGTAAAAAATTGTCGCTGGCGATGGCGGAACACCCTGATGCGTTTGATAACATCTACGTCAGCCTGACCAAAGCGGGCGAAGAAAGTGGCAGATTGCCAGAAGTGTTTCAACACATCACCGACTCGCTAAAATGGCAAGATGAAATGGCATCGCACACCAAAAATATCCTGATGTACCCCGCCTTTGTTGGGGTGGTGGTGCTGGCGATTACCTTTTTTCTGATGATTTATTTAGTGCCTCAGTTGGTGGGCTTTATTAAAAACATGGGGCAGGAGATTCCCATGCAAACCAAAATACTGTTGGCAACCTCTGATTTTTTTGTGAACTATTGGTATCTTATTTTGGCTGTCCCTATTTTGTTGCCGATTGCAGCGAAGATGCTTGCCGTGTCTAATCCCAACGTGCAGCAAAAGCTGGACAACTTTAAGTTAAACATTTGGGTGATTGGACCGATTTTGCGCAAAATTATTTTGGCGCGATTCGCCAACACATTTGCCCTGATGTACGGCTCAGGCATCAGCATCCTGAGTTGCATCGACATCTCACGCGATGTGGTGAACAATCGTGCCGTGGCAAAAAGTTTAACGGAGGTTGCGTTGGAAATTGAGTCGGGCAAAAACCTCACGCAAAGTTTTCAAGCCACCAATATGTTTCCGCCGCTGGTCATTCGTATGCTTAAAGTTGGCGAGGCGACGGGTTCTTTGGACAAAGCGTTGCTCAACGTCAGCTATTTTTATGATCGGGATGTCAAAGACTCCATCAAAAAAGTTCAGGTATTGATTGAGCCAACCATGACGATTATTTTGGGCGCGTTGCTTGGCTGGGTGATGCTCTCCGTCCTGTCGCCTATCTACGATTTAATTAGCAAAGTGAAGTTGTGATGAAGCGATCCCTGCTCCTTTTTTTAAGTGTTGATCACTTGCATGCGCAGCGCATGGAAAGCAATACGATTGCCGCGCAAGGTGAGTTCCCTAACACGCCTGAAGGTCGTGACAAATTTACCGCGTTTGTGGAAGGCGTGAACTATCCCAGCTATTTGCTCACCGATTTAATTGAGGAAGATTTTCGCCACGAAATTATCCCGCACCTAGTGGGGGGCAGCCGCACGGCACTGCTGAAGCGCAAATTTGAACAGTTTTATCGCGGTACGCCATACCATCAATCTACGTTTTTGCAACGCCATAAAACAGGGCGACGCGACGATGATGTGCTGTTTTCGGCATTGACTAACCCCGCGCTCATCACCCCTTGGGTGGATTTGTTGTCGGCGAAGAAAATTCCGCTGGCAGGCATTTACTCCGTGCCGCAAATCAGCGCACCGCTGATTAAAAATCACCCGTCCAAACACTTGCTACTTATTTCTTGGGAAAAGTTTTCGGGGTTGCGGCAAACGTATTTTAGTAATCATCATCTGCAAATTTCTCGACTTACGCCCGTGCATAGCGAGCAGGCTTTCCATGATTCAGTGGTGCGAGAATTACTGCGTACTTACCAGTATTTGAAGAGCCTGAGTTTGTTGCCCGCTGGCGAGTCGCTGGATGTCTATGTGTTGTGTAATGCCAGTGATCGCAATGAGCTGTTTAATCGGCTGACCGTGAGTGCCGATATGCGCTACGACTTCGCCGACATTAACGCGGTGGGCAAACAACTCGGCATTCAAGAACACCTCACCAACTCTGATGCGACCCAAATTTTCTTGCGCCAACTCGCTAAAAATCCGCCCGCTACCCATTATGCTCATGCGGGACACACCTTTTATTACGCGCTGTGGAGTTTGAATCGCACCTTGCGTTTGGCGGCGGGGTTGCTGCTTGCCGTGGCGTTAGTGTGGAGCTTGTCGAACGTGTGGCGCAGCACGAGTGCGGTGGATGGCAAAAAATCATTGCAACTTGCCACGCAGCTCACCTCGGCAGAAGCGCAAAAAATTGTACAGTCATTTCCCAACACCTATGCCGCCGCAACCGATATGAAATCGGGCGTAACGGTGATGCGCAAATTGGCGCAATACGGCGCAAAGGCGGAGGCAGTGTTGCAGCCAATTAGCTTAACGTTAAATCAATACCCGAAAATTGCGGTGGACGATTTAACCTGGCAAGCCAGTGCCATCGAGCCTGTTGCAGCGAATACGCAAGGTGATGTTCCCGCGCAAGTGGTCACGCTCAAAGGGCATCTGACCGATTTTTCCACCGATTATCGCGCCGCGTTAAATTACGTGGAGCAATTGCGCAGCGACCTCACCGCTCAGGGTTATCAAGTGACGGTGCTGAGCAAGCCGTTTGATGCCAGCCCCAGTGGCAGCATCGTCGATCAAAGCGACGCACTGAAAAGTGCGCTCGATTTTTCGCTGAAAATTGCACAGCGACCCAAGCTATGAAGAAATTTTCCGCATCCGATTTTTCCATCATTCGCTGGAGCGTAATCGCTCTGTGCCTCTCTGCTTTGGCGAGCGGGGTTATGTTGTTTAGCAGCGGGAAATATACCGAGAAAACCGAACGTGATTTGCAAGCCGCGCAAGCCGCGAGTGACGATGCACGGCGGCATCTCTTTGCGGCAAACGAAGACAAAGAAAATATGGCGATTTACGCCGATGAATACGGCAAATTGATGACGCGTAAAATGTTCGGTGACGAACAACGTCTCGACTGGATAGAAGGTTTGGAAAAGCTGCGCCAGCAAAAATTAGTCACCGACTTCAAATACACCATCGCCCCGCAAAAAAATCACACCCCGCAACCCGCCATTGCCAGCGGCAATTTCGACATTCACTACAGCGAAATGAAATTGAGCTTCGACCTGCTCCACGAAGAGCAGCTGTTGAACTTCTTGGATGCCTTACGCCTCCAAAACACCGGCTGGTATCAACTTGACGGCTGCACCTTAAAGCACAATGAAGGGGCAGACCCCATCACACTGGCAAACTTAAAAGCAGAATGCACAGGCGGCTGGATAACCTTGAAAAACAGGAATGCAAAATCGTGAATAAAATTGTCACAACTTTTTTATCGCGCTCTTTGAAATATATGGCAGGGTTATTGAAAATGAAAAACCTCCCCCATCCCCACCC
>JBEBKA010000065.1:0-13818 GCA_040079595.1 Gallionella sp. | reverse complement strand
ATCCCCAACCCTTCTCCCGACGGGAGAAGGGAGCTAGTTCCCTCTCCCTTCGGGAGGAGGGTTAGGGTGGGGGAACACACGTTCATTTTTCGCATCAGAAAGTTCATCGCGGCAACACCAACCTAGCCGTCGCGCCAACGTTGGCATTGTTCTCCAAGCTCAACTTACCAGCCTCACCAAACAATGTTGCCATCCGCGCACGCACATTTGCCAAACCCGCCCCGCCAACTTCAGCATTGCCAAGCAACCCCACGCCACTGTCATAAACTTCAACATGCAAACTATCGATTTTGATTACCGCGCAAATCACAATCTCGCCGCCGCCTATCTTGGGTTCAATACCGTGACGAACCGCATTCTCCACTAGCGGTTGCAGCAGCATCGGCGGAAAGGCCGAACCACGGGCATCTTCAGGCACGTCCATCGTCCAGCGCAGACGTTCGCCAAAACGAATCTTCAAAATCTGCAAATAATTTTCCAACATATCCAGCTCATCACCCAAGGTAATGTGGTCACTGCGGGCGCGCACCAAGGCGACACGCAACCAATCATTGAGTCGCTCCAATAATCTTTTAGACAGCTGCGGATCGTTGTCGATGAGGCTACTCACATTCGCCAAGGTGTTGAACAAAAAGTGCGGTTCGATTTGGGCTTGCAGCATTTTAAGTTGTGCTTCCATCTCGCGCTTCGCGCTTTCGATTTGGCTTAACTGACGTTGCTTCACCTCCAGATTAAGTTGCTCGATGCGCTCAAATAAAATGAACGTGATGCTGGCAATGATGCCGAAGAACAGCCCTATCAACAACGGCTGCCATGCATTAGGGTGAACATCACTGCCCGCCCCCGTTAGCCCAATCGCCACCGCCACACCCACCACTATGCTGATAGGCAATGTCACGCACAGCGCAGCGTAACGCAGTTTGCCACGAGGCATCCTATCAAGCGTTTGTGAGTTGATGAGCGCGATAGAGAAACCAATGCACTGCGCGAAAATGAACTCATGCCAGAACGCCACGTTAGGCTCAAGCAACGTCAATAGCCCAGCAATCGCAGTGCAGTAAGCGAAGGTGGCGAGCAGACCAAACCAGATTTTTTTCATAGGCAGATTATGTGTTGTGCTTCTTGGTTTTGCCAGCCACATGTATCGCTTCACTTGCCCAAAGCCGAAGTTGTTCCGAATCCGTAAGGATGTCTTCCGGCAGTTCAAAATACTTGCGCACGAAAATTCGCCGCTTTTTTGTCATATACGAAAACGGCCGCATCCCCGCTTGTTCGTACTTGCCACGAGTCGTTTCATCGACAACAAAATAAAGGCTATTCCCCATCATCATGGCGAACTGAATCGAATTGAAATACAGCCCAACGCCACCAAAAAATCGGCTCGTTCGTAGCAAGCCGATAGGCTCTAGAAGCTCTAAAACGTACTCAACATATTCGGCACTGGGTGACAAAATTTTTAACCCGCATTAGGTGGCTCGAAGAAGCCATTCATTTGTGTTAGCCGCCCATCAGCCCCATACACACCATAGCTTGCCCCTGGAAAAATCAAGTTGCCATTACCGTCCACCATGTCCCAATGTGCAATGCTTCGATCATGATGATTTTTGAAATCTGTGACTATGAATTTCACGCCAGGTATATTTTTTTGCAGCTCCGCCATATATCCAGACAGATGGTCGTATCCAGTTACTTGCATGAGCGGATCGGTGTACACGCAATCAGGATGCAGGCACTGCTCAAATATTTTGATTCTTTTTTCGGCATCCACTTCAGACCATGATTGCCCGTAAGTTTCCCATGTTTGTTTTTGCGAATTGCTTTCCATTGTCGTTTCCTTGTTGTTAAAAAATCCCAAAATCATATTTCTATAGCGGCGGCGGGTTATGGCAGCGCAACCTTCAACCCCGCTGTAACGTTGCGCGACATCACGCTGGAAAATTCTTGTCGCGCATTGCCGTTGTTCCACACACCCAGTGCAAACGCACTGATGCGGGTCGTTAAGGTTTTTTCGCCGTAGCCTGTCAGTACGTTGCCGCCATCGGTGAGATTGTGTGTAAGCATCATGCGCCAAAATCCGCTGCTCTCAAGCTGGTTGCTTTGCCACACCAAATTCAGATAGTCGCGCCCCAACAAGCGTGGTGCTAAACCGATTGCCATGGCGGGCTGCGTGGTGGCACGTTGAAAATAAGCACGCTCTTGATCTGCGCTGTAGCCATTGCCATCGTGAAGATATTCGGTAGTCCATGCGTTGCCATTTTCAAAGGTATAGGTCGAACCGATCAATGCGGTGTTGTGTCGGGACAAAGGTGTTTGCACGGTGAATGGTTGTGCAATATCCGCAGGTGATTGCAATGCAGATGATTGTGCCGATGAGCCAAATTCGCCGTACACCATCACCGCATCGCTCACCGTTTGTTGCGCGTGTATGCCATAGAAAGTTGGCAAATGTGGTGCTTTAACGGCAACCAATCCCGCCGACCATTGGTCACCGCGCTGATCGAATTTTCCAAGCCAGCTATTGCGCCATTCATCGGGCTGCGTCACGCCATAGCCAGAGCGCACAATGCGCGCCACATTCACACTGCTTTGCAAGTTGGGTGTCCAGCTAACTTTTAACGCATCCATGCCCACCAATTCGCGCATCGGATCACTGCGTCCGCTATCGAAATAAAACGGACTGGACGGTGAACGAAATTGTGCTGCGCCCCAATTCAATACTTCACGCCCTGCTGCGACGTTCCAACTTTCGGCAGCACGTACCCGCACCTGCCATTGACTCACATAACTCTCATCGCGTTGTTGCGTGCCAAAACCATTACGCATCTCACGTATCGAAACAATGGGTCGTGCGGTGAGTCGGATATTGTCGCTTTCCGCTTTGAGATTAAGGCGCAACTCCGCAATATCACTGCGTTGCGCCAAGCGCGCAAATTGATTACTTGGATTGAGAATGCTGTCATTGCGTAGACTCATGCTGTTGGCGTAACCGTAGAGTGTGCCGTCCCATGAGGTGCGCCAGTCGAATTCGGAGGCTGATGCGTTCAAGGCAAAGAAAATAAACAGAAAGATAAATGTTTTCATTCTAAAAAACCATTAGCCACAGAGATCACAGAGTACACAGAGAAATCGTAATTTTCCCACCGCACATCTCTGTGTTCTCGGTGTCCTCTGTGGCAAAAAAGTTGACCTTGTCATTGCAATTGCCCCAAATCAAACTCCGACGCGGCAATTTTTTTCTCCTTCACTGCGCTAAATTCCATGGTGGTTTCGGCATCAACCAGCGCATCATGGATAATCATCTTGCTGACGAACACCACCCGCCTGCCTTCGTGTTCAACAGTATTGTTGTATTCAAAGCGTGCCGTTTTGATGAGCTTGCCGCTCACTGATTTGAATTCCGCTTTGACCCCTACCCCACTTTTAACCGACACCCAATAACGTATCTTGTCGTAAGTGGTGCGTTTCTGTTTCGCACTCAAATCGAACACATAACATTCTTCACCATCCACTATTTCATTGGCGTTCATCTGCGCTGCATAATCTTCCGCGTAGTTGGTCGAAGCGATGTCGCCGTTGGAAGCCTGCCCGTTCATACGCTGGCGCGGTGAGATGGGAATCGGTTTGGATAATCCCGGCTTGGCTATCCACATATTGCGTTCCACCTGCAATAATTTCGTGCCTTTGGAACGGGCTGGCTCTTGCACCTCGGCAACAAAAGAATCACCCGCCACCTTGACGATCAAGGTCTGCGGTTCATCCACCTTCGCCCCATCACGCGACGTGATCTTCATGCCCCACACCACGCCCTTAAACCCGCCACCGCGTGCTTGGTCGGTGCTTTTTAAGATGCTGTGGGCATCAGGCGCAGCAAATACCACTCCATTCGACAGCAATAATCCCAACATGCCTATATTCAAACTAATCCACATATACATTCCTTTCGCAAAACCATTTTAGCCACAGAGCACACAGAGTTCACAGAGAAGTCTGGTGAGTCCATTGCGTTTTCTCTGTGAACTCTGTGATCTCTGTGGCTTGAGTTGTTTTTTCACGATTTACACATGCCCCAAGGCATCAATAATCGCCTTCTTTGCCGCGCGTCTGGCTGGCATATACGCTGCAAATGTCCCCACCACGCCCATGAGCAGGAAGGTAAACAGCACACGGCTTGCGTCCAGATCAATTAACAACGATGTGCGGCTGCTACTGTTTGGCGGAACATAAGAGATATCCGCCACGTTGATACCCCAGCGCACGCCCAGCATGATGAGTAGTCCCGTTGTGCAACCAAGCAATGTGAGCAGCATGGACTCTATGGTAAACAGCCTCACTACGCCGCTGCGCTTCAAGCCGATAGCGCGCAGTGTGCCGATTTCGCGGGTGCGTTCGATGACCGTCATACCCATCGAATTCGCCACACTCATAATCACCACAGTCAAAACGATGCTAAAGATAAAACCGAAGATCATGTCAAACATGCCGTGTACTTGGGTGTAAAAATCGGACAGTTCTTGCCAAGTTTGTATCTCGACATCAAAACCAGCTTGGTTAATTTTTTCCAGCAGGTGGGTGCGCATTGCCTCGGTCTGATCCACATCATCCAGCAAAATAGTGAGCCTATCCGCGCGCCCTTCCCCATCCAATAATGACCGAACCAATGCCAGCGGGAAGAATGCAAACTTGTCGTTACTGCCCGAGTTACCTGTGTTGAAGCTATGCCCAACAGTGATGTCAGCCGCATTCGCTTGTCCGCTTAAAGTGCTGACCAAAACGGCCGCCTGTCCATTCACTTTAAGGTGCAGCATTTCGACCAAGCCCTGGCTCAACTCCACCACATCAGGATGATGGGCATCGAGATGTTTCATGCCGTTGTCGTACAAGCCGCTGGCTTTTTCGCTCGCGGTCAGAAAATTTTCTTGCAGCTTTTCCATCGCAATCGGCTCGATGCCTTCGGCGATAAAAATCGTGCTGGCACGCCCATTACTTACCATGCCGCTCAAGCCCAAACGGGGTGCAATCAGCTTGATATGCGGCTCATCGCTTAACAGCTTGGTAATGTCATCGACTTCTTTTGCGGTCAGCAAGTATCGCTCAGGGTCGAGCTTGCCTTCTGTCTTCATGCCGCGCTTACTTACCGTGAGATGCCCGATCATCTCGCCGTGTATGGATTGCCGCGATAGCCCGCTATACACGTTATGCGTGTAACCAGCGAACAACGCGATGGCGGAAAAGCCAAATGCAATGGCAAGCAAAGTCATCATGGAACGACGGCGATTGCGCATCAGACCACGCAAGGCCAGCTTGAAAGTATTTTTCATTGCACCACCTCATCACTTGCGATATTGCCATCACGCAACAGAATTTTTCTGTCCACATGTTCAAGTAAACGCGGATCGTGTGTCGTGAACACAAACGTTACTTTGCGCGCACGATTCATCTCACGCATTAAGTCCACCACCATGCGACTGTTTTCGGAATCCAGATTCGCGGTCGGTTCGTCGGCAATCACCAGCTTGGGATTCACCACCAGCGCACGTGCAATCGCCACACGTTGTCGCTGTCCACCGCTCAATTTATCCGGCAGGGAATTCTGAAATCGCTCCAGCCCAACATCCACCAGTGCGGCAGCAGCACGTTTGCGTGCTTCATGCTCTGCGATACCTTGTATCTGCAAAGGCAACATCACGTTCTCTAACGCGGATAACACGGGAACGAGATTGAAATTTTGAAAGACAAAGCCGATCTTCTCTCCCCGAAAATCAGTCAGTGCGTCGTCCGCCAACAGATGCGTGTCCTGCCCATCAAAGCTCACTTCGCCTGCGGTGGGGGTATCGATCAGTCCGATGATGTTCATCAGCGTCGATTTACCACTACCCGATGGCCCCCATACCGCGAGGAATTCTCCGGCGTGAACATCTAACGAGACACTATTAAGTGCGTCGATAGTGATTTCACCGAGCATAAAGCGGCGTTTGATGTTGCGCAGTTTAAGAATGGGTTGCGTATTCATGCGGCCTCCTGTGTTGATGTCAGGAGGCACTATAGGCAGGAGATGTGGCAAGAACTAGGGGTTTACGACGAACTGCGGAAAACGAGGAGTGGGCTGCGAATAAGTGAACTTAAAAAATGTTGTAGAAGTGAGCTCTCTACTACAAACGGTTTTGGCTGACTGGATTATTCAAATTTAATGCAGCGCGGCAGATGGCAATATCTTATTTTCTTTATAACCAGTGTGGCGATGCCCATCACGCAAAAAATCTTCAAACTGATTTATCGGAACAGGTTTACTAAAGAGGTAACCCTGAAAAGATTCGCAGCCGCACAATTCCAAAAATGAGAGCTGGGTATCTTCCTCCACACCTTCGGCAATCACGCGCAAGCCCATTGCCTTTGCCATGACGATGATGGTTTTAACGATGGTGGCATCGTTTGGGTCACTAGCAATATCGCGCACAAAGGTCTGGTCGATTTTCATTTGATCGATTGGCAAGCGTTTCAAATACTGCAAAGACGAGTAGCCCGTGCCAAAATCATCCAGCGAACAGGTCACACCCAACGCTTTTAATTCGTGCATTTTGCTGATCGCATCTTCGACATTTTCCAACACGATGCTTTCGGTGAGTTCGAGCTTGAGCAGCTCCGAGCGTGCACCTGTTTCTCGCAATACGCGCCGCACCTCATCCACAAAGTTTGCTTGACGGAATTGTCTGGCACTCACATTCACCGCCAAGGTTAATTCGCTAGTGAGCGGACTGCCCTGCCAATCTTTAAGTTGCCCGCACGCCATTTGCAGTACCCATGCACCAATCGGCACAATCATGCCGGTTTCTTCAGCGGTGGGAATAAAAAATGCGGGGGAAATCAAACCATGCTCCGGGTGCGTCCAACGCAATAATGCTTCCGCGCCAACAGGTTTATATTCGTTATCCACTTGCACTTGATAAAACAAATCCAGCTGGCGGTTATCCACCGTCAAGCGCAATTCGCTTTCCCATTTAATGCGCTGCACTTGCTCGGCTTGCATGACGGGATCATAAAAATGAATGGTGTTGCGACCCGCCGCTTTGGCTTGGTACATGGCGATGTCGGCATGTTTGAGCAGTTGCTCGATCGGGGCTTGATGATCCTTAAACAACACAATACCGATACTCATACTGGTGCCGTAAACATGATCGTTAAGTAGGTAAGGCGGACTGATTGCAGCCCGTAATTTCTCCGCAACTGTTTCAGCACGTGAAGCGGATTCTTCGTTGTGTTCACTTAGATTTTGCAACACCACCACAAATTCATCACCGCCCAGCCGCGCCACCGTATCACCATCACGCACGGTCGCAGCCAGACGCTCACTCACCTGTAACAACAACATATCGCCAATGTCGTGTCCCTGGCTATCGTTGATGTTTTTGAAATGATCCAAATCAATAAACATTAACGCGCCATGCCGACCACTGCGCGAACTTGCCGCACAAGCTTGGGTTAATCTATCCATCAACAAGCGGCGATTAGGCAAGCCCGTCAACGCATCGTAAAACGCCAATTGATGAATCTGCGCTGAAGCGGCCTTTTGCTCCGCTTCGATACGCTTCCGTTCAGTCACATCGCGTGCGGTCACCACTAATCCGCTACGGCTACCATCCGCTTTATAGATAGGCATTTTTCGCACTTCAAACTGTGCGTGGCTTTCATTTACCAAGAGCGGCTTCTCAAATATCTGCATATTGGCAGCCTGCCAAACCTGCTCATCTTCCGCCATCATGGTCGCGTACTCCGCCCACAATTTTGGTTGCAACTGAGTTAACTCGGATTCATTTTTTCCCTGCCAAGGCACATCGTGTAGCTGAAATAATTTTTTGGCAGATTCATTGCTGACCAACCAACGTCCCTCTTCATCCTTAAATACGATACCGTCCGGAATGGCTTCAATTAAGGCATTTAAGCGGCTATTGACTTGGGTGATTTCACGCTCATGGGCTTGGCGTTGCGTGATGTCACGGCACGCACCATACAAACGACCATTCGGCAATTTGACAGCCGTCAGCTCCAAGGGGATTTCATTGCCACTTTTAGTAACAAAACTTATTTCATTGATATATCTGACTGAGCTTGCCATGATCTCTTTGACCATGTCAGCGAAACGCTCGCGATATTTTTCGGGAGGCAAATCAAACACCGACATACGCATCAAGTCATGACGCGTATGCTCCAGCGTCTCCAGCGCGCAATCGTTCACATAACGAATTCGCCCCGAAGGATCGGCAATAAACACCATATCCGGCGCGCAACGCAACGCCATACGCAAACGGTTTTCACTGTCGCGCAACGATTGCGCGAGCGTTTCCGACTCAGTGATGACGCGATTAATTGCAAAGTTGTGGTCGGATTCTAATCTGGCGATGTTGTCGGCATATTTGTCGGAAATACGCCGCTCACGAATGAGTGCGAAAGATATGCCCGCAATCGCAAAAAAGGTAAACAGAAAAAGTATGGAAAAATCCCAGATGATCGACATAGCATTGCCAATAAAACGAATGCGTGATGGTAACGCAAAACAAGGACTCACATAAGGCAAAAATCAACAAACACCCGCCAAGGTCGTCATTGCCCCGCGCCTCTGGTTATAATCACTCATCTATCGTTTATGACCTTCACACTCGGAGCTTTTTATGTCGCATAACCTATTCAATACTCGCCAGCCTTTTAATCTCGCCAGTGGCAAGCAAGCCACGCTGTATTCCCTCCCTGCCCTGGAAGCGGCGGGTGTGGGCAAAATTTCGCGACTGCCCGTTTCCATCCGCATCGTGCTGGAAGCGGTGTTGCGTAATTTCGACGACAAGAAAGTCACCGAGGCGCACATCCGCCAGCTCGCCAATTGGCAGCCAAATGCCCCGCGTACCGAAGAAATCCCGTTTATCGTGGCGCGCATTGTGTTGCAGGATTTTACGGGCGTACCGCTACTCGCCGACCTTGCCGCGATGCGCGATGCCGCTGCCAAGCTGGGCAAAAATCCGAAAATTATCGAGCCGCTCGTACCTGTGAATTTGGTCGTGGATCACTCGGTGCAAATCGATAGCTACAACAATCCCGACGCGTTGAAGATCAATATGGAGATGGAGTTTTCGCGCAACACCGAACGCTACAAGTTTATGAAATGGGGGATGCAGGCGTTTGATACGTTCAAGGTTGTGCCGCCCGGCGTGGGCATCGTGCATCAGGTCAACTTGGAATATCTGGCGCGCGGTGTATTGCAAAAAGATGGTGTAACGTATCCCGATACGCTGGTAGGAACGGACAGCCACACCACGATGATTAACGGCATCGGCGTGGTCGGCTGGGGCGTGGGCGGCATTGAAGCGGAAGCCGGGATGCTTGGTCAGCCCGTGTACTTTTTAACGCCCGATGTCGTTGGTGTGAATTTGCAAGGCAAGCTGCGCGAGGGCGTGACCGCAACCGATTTGGTGTTGACCGTGACGGAACTGTTGCGCAAACATAAAGTGGTCGGGAAATTTGTCGAATTTTTTGGTACAGGCACAGCCGCCCTCACCCTGCCAGACCGTGCCACCATTGCCAATATGGCACCCGAATACGGCGCGACCATGGGCTTCTTCCCTGTCGATGATGTCACTGTTCAGTTCATGCGCAATACAGGGCGCACCGAAGAAGAAGTGGATGCCTTCGCGTCATATTTCAAAGCACAAAAGCTATTCGGTATTCCACAAGCAGGCGAGATCGATTACAGCAACGTGGTGGAGCTAGACCTCGGCAGCATTGAGCCATCACTCGCAGGTCCCAAGCGTCCGCAAGACCGCATCGTGTTGTCCAAGATGAAAGAGACCTTCAACACCCTGTTCTCCAAACCCGTCGCAGAGAACGGCTTTAACAAGCCCGCTGCCGAACTCGGCAAACGCTATATCACCGCCCTGCCCGACTTCAGCAGCAACGTATGCATTCCGGTCTCCGGCGGAGGTCATCAGGATGGCGCACAAAATAACAGTGAGATGGAAATGGCGGGCGACCATCCGAGTGCATCGGTGCGGTGCGAAACTTCGGGCGAGAAGCTGCAACCTGTCGAAGTCGGTCACGGTGATGTGTTGATTGCCGCAATTACCTCTTGCACCAATACCTCGAATCCCAGTGTCATGTTAGCCGCAGGCTTGCTGGCGCAAAAGGCGGTAGCAAAAGGCTTGCGGGTTAAGCCGCATATCAAGACCACGCTCGCGCCCGGCTCACGCGTCGTCACCGAATATCTGAAAAATGCGGGACTGTTAACCTCACTCGAACAACTCGGTTTTAGCGTGGCGGCTTACGGTTGCACCACCTGCATCGGCAACTCCGGCCCGCTGAATGCCAAGCTGGAAGAAGCCATCGTCGCCAACGACCTGATTGCCGCCGCCGTACTCTCCGGTAATCGCAACTTTGAAGCGCGCATTCACGCCAACATTAAAGCTAACTTCCTCGCCAGTCCGCCGCTGGTGGTGGCCTACGCCATCGCCGGAAAAGTGAACATCAATCTCGACACTGAGCCGTTGGGTAACGATCAAAATGGTCAACCCGTATATTTGAAAGACATCTGGCCGAGCAACGCTGAGCTGCAAGCGGTGAGCAAATTCGCCACCGACCCTGCACTGTATCGCTCGCTGTATGGCAACTTGACTAAAGACCTGCCGCTATGGGATGCCATCCCCGCGCCCACTGGCGACCAATATCAATGGGACGATTCCACCTATATTGCGCGTCCGCCGTTCTTCGATGCCGCCACGCCAAAAGTTAGCAACATCAAAGACGCAAAAGCATTGGCACTGCTCGGCGATTCCGTCACCACCGATCACATCAGCCCGGCAGGCAGCTTCAAGCCCACCACCCCGGCAGGCAAATATCTGCAAGACCATCACGTCGAAGTGAAAGACTTCAACAGCTACGGTGCGCGACGTGGCAACCACGAAGTGATGATGCGCGGCACGTTTGCCAACGTGCGTATTAAAAACCTCATGCTCCCCATCAAAGCCGACGGCAGCCGCACCGAAGGTGGCTATACCTTATACAACGGTGAGCAGATGGCGATCTACGATGCCGCGATGAAGCACATCACCGCGAACACACCCACCGTCATCTTCGCCGGAGAAGAATACGGCACAGGTTCATCGCGCGACTGGGCGGCAAAAGGCACGCAGTTATTAGGCGTAAAGGCAGTCATTGCAAAATCTTACGAGCGCATTCATCGCAGCAACTTGGTCGGCATGGGCGTGTTACCGCTGCAATTCAAAGGCGACACCAACGCAGCCACCCTGAATTTAATCGGCGATGAAACCTTCGACATCAGCGGCATCGACGGCGAACTCACCCCGCAACAAGACGTGACGCTGACGATTAAACGCAAAGATGGCAGCAGCCAAAATGTTCAATTGTTACTGCGTATCGACACACCGATTGAAGTGGATTACTACCGTAGCGGCGGGATACTGCCGTATGTATTGAAGGAGTTGGTGGGTTGATAATTTCGGTTTAAACGACTTGCGTAGCGAAATACTGCACTTAACTTGACAATGCTGACTAACAACAATTGATTTAAGGACACAGAAATACAATAACGAATGGCTATCATTCTTCCCGCACTACATTCTAAAAACCTAAAGCTAACATCGGGTGAACGACGTTTCGGCACTTGCTTGTTGCGCAATTTGGAAGATGACTACCACTGCTGGGTCAATGTACCCGTTGGCCCTAAGCAGCGTCGCCCCGATTTCATTGTGCTTCATCCTGGTCGGGGCATCTTGGTGCTTGAGGTGAAAGACTGGAAACTGCCAACGATTCAGCGGATGGATCGGTTAACTGCCGAAATAAACACGGATCATGGTTTGAAAACTGTAGTCAATCCGCTTGAACAGGCACGCTCATATGCTATCGAAATCAAAGAACTTTTGGAACGCGACCCGTTGCTGGTACAGCAGGGGCAACGTTATCACGGGCATTTGCTATTACCCTGGGGCTTCGGTGTCGTCCTAACCAATATTACGCGCAAACAGTTCGGGGATGCAGGGCTGGATCAGGCTATTCCCAGCGACAAAGTAATTTGTAAGGATGAAATGACCGAGTCGGTTAGTGCTGAGTCATTTCAAAACAACCTGTGGGAAATGTTTACTTACAGCTTTGGCTGCGTACTTACCTTGGTGCAAATTGATCGAGTGCGCTGGCATCTATTTCCTGAGATTCGGATTCAACAAGGCAATTTGTTCGATGTTGCGAGTAATGAAACCAACCCGCAACAATCCATCGCCAAGGTGCTGCCTGACATGGTCAAGGTTATGGATATGGAGCAGGAGAAACTTACCCGCAATCTGGGCGAGGGACACCGCGTCATTCACGGTGTTGCTGGCTCTGGCAAGACTTTGATTCTGGCTTATCGTGCAATGTATCTGGATAAGCTCGGTCTCTCCAAACCCATTCTGGTGCTTTGCTACAACAAGACGCTGGCAGCAAAGCTCAAGCAATTGCTGGCGGAACAAGGGGCTGGTGATCGCGTGCATGTGCGCCACTTCCACGGCTGGTGTAAAGAGATGTGTGACCTGTACCAGTTGGATTTACCTGGCGAACAAGGTCAAGACATTTGGGAACGGCAGGTAGATGCTGTAATTACGGGCTGTGGAAAGGGGCGTGTTCCACCAGCTCAATACGCTGCGGTGCTGATTGACGAAGGCCATGATTTCAAACCGGAATGGTTCAAGCTGCTGGTACAGATGATCGACCCGGAAACTAACTCGCTTCTGTTGATGTACGACGATGCACAAAATATTTATGGTGGAAACAAGAAACGAGTTTTCACTTGGTCTAGTGTCGGCATCAATGCCACAGGAAGAAGCACGATTCTGAAAGTGAATTACCGGAATACCGTGGAAGCACTCGATTTTGCCTACAAGTTTGCTTCTGCCTACATCGACCAATCCAGTGGTACCAAGGAAATACCGCTGGTGCATCCAGAATTCGGTGGTAGGAACGGTACAAAGCCGGAGATTCATCGTATGGCAAGTAGTGCACAGGAGTTGGAATATCTGGTGTATTGGCTTGGTAGACGAGCCAAGGCTGGCATCCCTTTTCGACAAATGGCTGTATTGTGTCGATCTAACGCTCAAGCTGACAAGATGCGTGAAGGGCTTGCCAAGAATGGAGTAGCCGTAGACTCGAATCACCTCAATGGCAAACGTACTAATCCATTTGATCCTGCTGAAGATGCCGTTAAAGTTTTAACCATGCACTCCAGTAAAGGGCTGGAATTCAACAGCGTTGCAATACCTGATTTGGGTTGTATGCCATACGCAAAGAGCACACCTGAAGAAGAGGCGCGTTTGCTTTATGTGGCGCTGACTCGCTCAACAGAATGCATGTTGCTGACATATCACAACGAAAGTGAATTCACGAAACAATGTGAAACTCGTCACCAACGGAATGAACCGCCGCGTCAGGGTGAGCCAGCTTAATTTTGTGCATGCAATAACCAAAAAACATGTCCGATTACGTTCAGGACGAGTTTATTCCTCCGAGTCCATTGCTATTCCTTAAAACCGGATATGTTACTTACGATAGAACCGTACATTTCATTTGCTCCCTACAAGCCAAAATATTCCCCCTTGAATTATCGTATCCGAACGAATACACTTGGAGCATGAACACCTTTCTGCGTTCTGATGAATTCGATGCTTGGCTTGCTGGCCTCAAAGATAAGATCGGTCGTGCGCGCATCATCCATCGCATTCGCTCTGCGGAAGCTGGAAATTTCGGCGACTGCGAACCTGTCGGAGAAGGTGTTTCAGAAATGCGCATTCATGT
>JBEBKA010000064.1:0-13977 GCA_040079595.1 Gallionella sp. | reverse complement strand
TGTTGTTTCGCGAAACGGGCAAGCCTTGGTTTGGGCTGGCTACCATCATGACATCTGATGTGGTACGGTTCTTGTACGAGCCCGCCAGCTGGCTTGATGTATTGCGGGTAATGATTGGGATTTCGCGACGCGATACGCTTCGTTTCGGCGTTATTTTTGTGATATCAGTAATTTTGAACGGGTTTCTTATTAAGGCGTTTTACCAACGCTACAAGCTGGTCAAGGGGCATAAAAATGGATACATCAGTAATCAATAAATCGGGGTGTGTTCTGGTCACTGGCGGATCTGGCCTGGTAGGGCGGGCTCTGACGGAGCTCCTCTCCTGCCGTGGTTTCAGCAACGTGATTTCCGTAGGTAGTCGCGACTGCGATTTACGCGACGCGGGCGCGGTGAAAAATCTGTTCGCCGACACAACCCCGGCATACGTGTTCCATATGGCCGCCTGTGTATACGGTTTAGGCGGAAATGCGAAATACAAATCGGATGTGCTTTACGAAAACGTGATGATCAACACCAATGTGGTGGAGCAGTCGCGGCGCAGCGGAGTCAGGAAAATCGTAGCGATGGGCTCGGGTTGTGTTTATCCCGAACTGAAAGGGCAGACGGAGCTGTTCGAGGATCAGATATGGCTGGGGCCGCCACATTCATCGGAAGATTCCTATGCACACTCCAAGCGGCTCATGCTGGCACACTTGCAGGCGGCGAAGCAGCAATATGGGCTGTCTTCCGCGTTTGCCATCAGCGGCAATCTCTACGGCCCAAACGACAACTTCAATATCGAAGACGGGCATGTGACACCCTCACTGGTTGCGAAATTTTTTACTGCCAAGCAGAGCGGACAATCGGTCAAGGTCTGGGGCAGCGGCGTAGCCATTCGCGATTTTTCCTACTGCTCCGATGCGGCGGAAGGGCTGTTCGAGATGATGCTCAAACTCGAAGGACCGGTGAACCTGGGCAGCGGCATGCGCCATCCGATCCGCGACATTGTTAATGTTTTACACACGATTACCGGTGTGCCTGTAGAGTGGGATGCCACCAAACCTGACGGGCAACTCGAGCGTTACTACAATCTGGATAAATTGGCATCCACGGGATTCAAACCTAAAGTCGGGCTAGAAGAAGGAGTCCGCAAAACTTATGAGTGGTACGCGGCAAACTGGAAAACAGCACGCTCGGCAAAAATGGAGCGCGCATGAAACTATTTAATCTCAGGAAAGCAGTCTTCTCGCGCTTGTTTGGCAGGAGGTCATCCACTTGTGCCACCGGCAAGGCAGTAGAAGGTTTGAAACTATTCAAGATCAGAAATCAGGATGAATATCTTGATCACGTCGCCAAATCAACAAAATTTCTGACCGAAATCCAGCGTACTGAAAAAAAGCTTCTTCCAGCCAGCGGTCAGGGTTGTTTTACGGTACCCGGCTATTCTTATACGGCGGGGTGCGAGGTAGATTTTCTAGTTGGTTATACGCACGCCCATGGCGACGGTTCTGTGAATTGGCGCGAGCATTTGAGCTGCCCCAGAACGGCGTTCAATAATCGTATGCGTGCTGCGATCCACCTGTTCGATAGCGAGGTGGCCGCGCACACGTCTGATCGTATTTATATTTCGGAACAAATTACCCCGATGTTTCGCTATTTTGCCGATAGATATGATTCGGTAACAGGCAGTGAGTATTTGGGTGAGCAGTGTCCGCCGGGCGCGTTGAATGATCGTGGCATTCGCAATGAAAGCCTGACCAATTTAACGTTTGCCGATGCAAGTTTTGAGCGGGTTATTTCGCTGGATTGCTTTGAACATTTCCCCGATTATGAACTAGCCTTTCGTGAATGCGCCAGAGTGTTGTCGCCGCACGGAAAAATGTTATGGTCAGTTCCTTTTATATCGGCGTTCTCGAAAAATTCGATGCGGGCGCGCATCAACGAAAATGGGGAGATTGAACATTTGCTTGAGCCGGAATATCACGGCAATCCATTAACAAGCGAAGGTTGTCTGTGTTTCACTCATTTCGGTTGGGAGATGTTGGATCAAGTTAGGGCGGCAGGATTTTCCGATGCCTATGCCGTGATGTATTGGTCACCCGCATTTGGTTATTTGGGCGGCGAGCAGCTTATATTCGTGGCGCATAAATAGGTCTCGCAGGCACGTTGTTACATATGAGAGTGAGAGCGTCTTAATGAGTGCTAAAAATACATTCATCGCAATTTTGCTACCCCTTCTTCTGGAATTTTAAAATGAAAAAACGCATACTCATAACAGGTGTGACTGGCCAGGTAGGATCTCAGTTGGCAGACTACGTTTTGGAGAACACCGACTTCGATGTTGTCGGAATGATGCGTTGGCAGGAGCCGATGGATAACCTGTATCACCTGACAACCCGAATCAACAATAAGGATAGGGCCAGTCTCTATTATGCAGATTTGAATGACTATGCAGCGATGTCAAGGATGCTACGGGAAGTCAGGCCGGAATTTATTTCTCATCTGGGCGCGCAATCGTATCCTAAAACATCATTCAATATCCCGATTGAAACCTTGCAGACTAATATCATTGGGACGGCGAATCTACTCGAAAATATTCGGCAACTAAAAGAGGTTGATGGGTATGATCCTGTGGTACATGTATGCTCCTCAAGCGAGGTGTATGGCAAAGCTAAGCCTGGCGTACCGTTGGCAGAGGACACGGTTTTTCACGGTGCCAGTCCCTACAGCATTAGCAAGATTGGGACAGATTACTTGGGGCAGTTTTATGGGGAAGCCTATGGCGTGCGCACCTTTGTCACCAGAATGGGCACGCATTCTGGTCCGCGGCGGAGCGATGTTTTCTTTGAAAGCACGGTCGCTAAGCAGATCGCCTTAATTGAAGCGGGGCTGCAAGAGCCGGCAATTAAGGTTGGCAACCTATCCAGCACCAGAACTTTTCAAGATGCGCGGGATGCGGTTAGAGCTTACTTTTTGCTCCTTGAGGCAAGCGAGAAGAGGAGTATCAAGTGCGGTGATTATTTCAATATTGCCGGCGAGGAAGTATTCAAGTTGCCAGAAGTGATTGAGCTGCTTTTGAGCATGAGTACGCGTAAGGATATAAAGGTTGTGACGGACGAAGATAGGATGCGACCCATTGATGCTGATTACCAAATGTTTGACAACACGAAAATCAGGTCAGCAATCAATTGGAAGCCAGAGATATCCGCCCAACAAATGTTCAGTGACTTGCTGAATCACTGGAGAAATGAAATAGCCAAAGGGAAAATACCCTTGAACAGGTAATTTTTTAGCGATACTTTGATACGAATTTTTGCAACCATTTAGAATTTTACTCAATGATAATTAGAGCGAGAGCCCCTCTCCGCCTTGGCCTTGCCGGGGGTGGAACCGATGTCTCACCTTATTGCGATGTGCATGGCGGCTATGTACTTAATGCCACGCTGGATCGCTATGCGTATGCGGTGATCAAGACGTTGGATGAGCCTTATGTACGCTTTATTTCGACCGATCAGCAAAAAAAGAAGGTCAAGGCGATAGACGAGCCATTGTTATTGAATGGCAAGCTTGATCTGCACAAGGCGGTGTACAACGAAATGATGCAACGATACAACGGGGGTAAGCGTATTTCCTTGGAGTTGAGTACTTTTTGTGATGCGCCTGCGGGTTCGGGCTTGGGTTCGTCGTCAACCTTGGTGACGGTGATGATTCGGGCTTTTGTCGAGTTGCTCAATTTGCCGCTGGATGACTACACCATTGCCCATTTGTCTTACAAAATCGAGCGGATAGATTGTGGTTTGCAGGGGGGCAGGCAAGACCAATATTCGGCTACCTTTGGCGGTTTTAATTTTATGGAATTCTATGCCGATGATCGCGCGGTGATCAATCCGTTACGCATTAAGGAATGGATCATTTGTGAGCTAGAGGCTTCCTTGCTCTTGTTTTATACCGGTGTCTCACGCGAGTCGGCCAAGATCATCGCCGATCAAAGTGCCAATGTGACCAGCGGGTCGGTGGAGGCGATTGAGGCGATGCATCAAGTTAAGCACGAAGCCTTGGTGATGAAGGAGTGCCTGCTGCGCGGAGATTTTGCCGGTATCGTTACCTCGATGCGTCAGGGATGGGAGAGCAAAAAACGTTCTGCCAAGACCGTGTCGAACCCGCATATAGATGAGATCTATGAAGCAGCAATTAAAGCAGGCGCATTGGCGGGCAAAGTTTCCGGTGCGGGTGGCGGAGGGTTCATGATGTTTTTTGTGCCCCCGGAAAATCGTATGGATGTAATACGCGCATTGAATGCTTTTGAAGGCCAAGTAAGCAATTGTCACTTTACCAAACATGGCACACAAGCTTGGAGAGCGTGATGCAACGTTATATTGCAGCCCAAATTTGCGAAGCACAGCGTGTCATGGGTGGCATGCTGGCTGATGATGTGTTACTTGGCAAAGTGGAGGCGGCAGCGGGTGCATGTATTGCCTGTATGCGCCGCGGAGGCAAGATATTGCTGGCAGGCAACGGCGGCAGTGCGGCGGATGCCCAACATATTGCGGGTGAATTTGTGAGCCGATTTGCATTTGATCGCCCTGGGTTGTCGGCGATTGCGTTAACGACGGATACCTCAATTCTGACGGCTATTGGCAACGACTATGGCTACGAAAGCCTTTTTGCTCGTCAAGTGCAGGCGCATGGCAATAAGGGGGATGTGTTTATTGCATATTCCACCTCCGGGAAATCGCCCAACATTCTTCGCGCGCTTGAAGAAGCTCGGTCTCGTGGCTTGGTCTGCATTGGCTTGACAGGACATTGTGGCGGATCTATGCGGGGATTATGCGATTTTCTGCTGGAAGTGCCTTCTAGCGATACCCCCAAAATTCAGGAAGGTCATCTGGTGCTAGGTCACATTCTCTGTGGTCTAGTGGAGGATGTCATTTTCAAAATACCCAAGTGATGGAGGCGATCATTTTAGCAGGTGGATTTGGTACTCGGTTGCGGCAGGTAGTGCCCGACTTACCCAAACCTATGGCTTCGGTGGCAGGTCGCCCCTTCCTGGAAATTTTGCTCACTGCCCTTGCTCGTAAAGGGTTTAGCCGAGTGGTGCTATCGTTGGGATACCTGTCTGAAAAAGTTGTCGCGTATTTCGGTGATCAGTTTGCGGGTATAGAGCTGGTGTATGAGATTGAAGATACGCCGTTGGGTACGGGTGGCGCAATTCGACAGGCACTTGGACGGTGTAAAGCAGATCATGTGTTTGTGTTCAATGGCGATACCTATCTGGATGTAGAAGCATCCGATATTGAGGCTCACTGGCAGGCGCATCATGCCCCTATCATTGTGGCGAGAGCATTGCCGGACACGGCGCGATATGGTCGTTTGGATGTCGTTAATGATCGTGTGTTGGGCTTCAGCGAAAAAGGGTTGGTCGGTTCGGGTTTGATCAATGCGGGGTGCTATGTTTTGCCCAGAGACATCCTTGATGAATATCCTTGCGGCCAGCCTTTTTCACTGGAGGTCGATTTCCTTGCCAAGGCAGTCACGCAACAACGTTTTGATGCCTTCGTCACTATGGGACATTTTATCGATATCGGCATACCGGAGGATTTTGCGCGCGCTCAAACAGAGTTGGCTGGAGTGTGTCTTTGAGTCTTAGTCGGGCATTATTTCTGGATCGGGATGGCGTGATCAATATCGACCATGCTTATGTTTGTACGCAAGATGAGTTCCAGTTCATCGATGGAATTTTTGAAGTGTGTCGTTGCGCCCAAGAATTGGGTTACCTGATTTTTGTTATCACCAATCAGGCGGGAATTGGTCGTGGCTATTACACCGAGCAAACATTTTTAAACCTCACTGATTGGATGTGCGGGGCTTTTAAGTCGGAGGGTGTTTCAATCGATAAGGTTTATTTTTGTCCTTTTCATCCTGAGCATGGTGTTGGACGATACAAAATTGATTCACCTTTCCGTAAGCCGGGCCCCGGCATGATTCTTCAGGCAGCAGCAGAGTTCGGCGTTGATTTGAAACATTCAATTTTGCTCGGAGACAAAGAGTCAGATATTGGCGCGGGGCTGGCAGCGGGCGTAGGGTGCAATCTGCTGTATCGACCTGTTGTAAATGCCTTTGAATCGAGTGATTCGGTAGCTACTGCGGTTGTTGCGAAATTGGCGGAAGTTCGCCCATTTCTTGATTCGCAAATGACCCAATGATTGGTTGATTTTAGTGGAAGTCGGGGGCTGGCACTTACGGCGAAATCATGGTTGTCTCAGGCTATCTCGGCAGCCAAGACCTGCGCCTTGTGATACTCAAAATGGTATGCTGCTTTCACAATAATGGAGTGTGTTTAGATACGTTCAGTTTTTGCTCGTACGTAACTTACATCTCTCCTGCCACATCCCCCACAGCGCATCCTCGAAGTGTTTTGCAAAGCGCGGCGCATCGAATAGTGGAGAGTTTCTGACCTGTTCACGTAGCTGATTGCGCAAGGCGGAGAGCTTGGCTAAATCACTGGCGAAGTGAATCGCTTTTGCCACATAGTCATCCTCATTGGCAGCAACCCAATCAGGCAAGCCCACGTTATGCGCGATACTGGTTGCGGTACGCGACATGAAGCGATCCCCTTGCATACTCAATACGGGTACGCCCATCCACAGAGCCTCTGCACTGGTGGTTACCCCCGGATAAGGGAACGGGTCTAGGGCGAGGTCCGCCCGATGATAGGTGGTTAAATGATTAGCGCGTAGTGTCGTCGGACCTTCCAGTATCAGTCGCTCCGTTCCGATGTGCTGCGCGGCGAAGCGTTGCAGCGTTGCCTTCACCGTAGCGGCATCTTTTAGTTGATGTGCTTTAAGCAACAGCTTGGCTGAGGGGATCGCCGCGAGGATGCGCGCCCATAAAGCCACAGTTGCATCATTCATCTTGACGAGATTGTTAAAGCTGGCGAATGTTACGAAACCATTTTCGAGGGCGGGCAGACGGTTAACTTCCAATGTCGTTTCAGGAATGGACAAGCAAATATACGTTTCGGGTAATTGCCAAATTTGTTCCGAAAAGTGTCCCGCATCTTCAAGGGGCGTGGCAATCGGATCACCCAGCACGTAATCCATTTCTGCTACGCCTGTGGTGGTAGGCAAGCCTAGCCAAGTTACTTGGACAGGTGAGGGCTTCCAGGCAAACATTGGGAGACGGCTATGAGCCGTGTGTCCAGACAAATCTATCAGCACATGCACGCCGTCCGCATGAATCAGCTGTGCGGCAGCTTCATCACTCAAGCCTGCTAAAGCTCTCCATTGCTCAAACTTGGGCTTCATGCGAATGGTTAGATCGTCTTCTTTTGCCTGCGTGTGATATGCAACCAATTCGATCTGTGAGCGATCCAGGTGAGCCAGCAAGCTTTCCAAAAAGTAGCCCACCGGATGGTGGCTTAAATCCCCCGAGACGATACCCACTTTCAATCGCTGCGATTGCGATTCACATTGCCAACTGTTATATCGAGCTTTGACTTGCCCGGCGGCGATGTTGCCAAAACGGCGCGCTTCAAGCAGATAGTCCGCAGGCGTGTGTTGGGTACTGAAATTTAGACAAAATAACAAATTGCCTTGGGCATCAATCAGGCTGGGTTTAAGTTTAATGGCGTTGCGAAAGCTGTCAGTTGCTTCGGCAATTTGCCCAAGCTGCTTCAAGGCATTTCCCAAGTTGTAATGCGCTTCTGCGTAATTGGGGTTAAGTTGCAAGGCGCGCCGATAGCTGGTTACCGCGCCAGCAAATTGTCCCGCGCTTTTCAGTGCTATCCCTAAGTTGTAATGCGCATCCGCCTCATTCGGCATCAACTTGACCATTTCTTGAAAGGCGGGCCGCGCGTCTTTATTTTGCATCTGGAGTGCGCCACCCAACAGTTGCCAGCCAAAGCCAAAATTTGGATATTGCCCAACCAATACGCGAGCTCGGCTCTCCAATTCTGTGTAGCGACCTGCGCTATACAGTGCAATATGTTGATTGATTACATCAGTGGGGGGAGGCTGAGAAGGAGCGACTGTTTTCTCGCAACAGTGCTTAAATTTTTTTCCACTGCCGCAGGGACACGGGACGTTTCTTTCAGGTTTCATGCGGACTATTTTACTGTCGTGAGAAGATATGCGGCAACCTACAGCAGTTCAACCACCGCCAACTGCAATCACTACTTCCAGTTTGTCGCCATCCGCTAGTTGAACATTGGGATAGGTACTGCGCGGCACGATCTCGCCATTGCGCTCTAAAGCTATGCGTTTGCCCGCGTAACCCAGCAGGGTTACCAGTTCGGCAATGCTGATTGTTGCGTCAAATTGGCGTGGTACGCCGTTAATGCTAACGGTAATCACTATCTATAATCCATTCGGTTACGGTAAAATGCGATGCTATCACGCGGGTGTAGTTCAATGGTAGAACGGCAGCTTCCCAAGCTGCATACGAGGGTTCGATCCCCTTCACCCGCTCCAAAATTATTTTTGCGCGCGTATCGCTGCGTCGCATCTTCACTTACTCCTAGTCTATCTATTTGATATGCCAGCGTCGTTCGTTCAGATGTTTCTTGCGCTCCATCCCGCAAAAAAGATTTACATTTATTGTTCGGGCGAATTGCTGTGACCTAAACTTGGCTATAGTGCAGTTCAATTGTAGGAGCGAGCTTGCTCACGACTCTTTGCAAGTTCAGGGCGAACGGATAATTTATTTCAACGCCACATCCGGCACAACGACTCGACTGTCGTGCATCACGATGTGTGCGACAAACCAGATCGCCAGCGCATTCGCGAGCAATGCCACATAACCTACCACTTCATAATGAACGATTTGTCCCGCGCTGCTTTGCGTGATGATAAACCCTGCCAAGGTACTAGCCAGCGCCATTGCCAGCGATTGCACCGTGGCATTGAGCGACATAAATGTGCCGCGCAATTTGGGTTGCGCAGCCGAGGTGATAATCGCCATAGCGGGAATCATACGACCTGACACCAACACAAAAAATACGGTGGTGTAAATGAGCCACAACCACAGCGGCGCAGCGGTGATTTGCGTAATCAGCAATAAAGGTAACGAGGCAGCGATGGCGACGAGGCGATAAACTTTTACCTTACCGTGTTTGTCAGCATAACGACCAATCTGTCTTGCCGTGATAAGTGTTGCCGCGCCGCCCACCAGATAAATCAACGGGATTTGATGCTGGGTAATGCCGATGTTGTGTACCGCGTAGAGGGTGATGTATGGAATCACCGTAAAGCCGGAAAAAATAATCAGCGCGGAAAATAACAGGGCATACAAATGATTGGTATCGCGCAACACCTCAAACATCGAGACGAAAGGATGAGCGCGTTTTTGCGCGCTGATGTGATGGCGTAATTGCGGCAATACTTGTTGGCCAACGATGACAAACAATATGGTTAACAATGCGACCAACACGAATGGCGCGCGCCAATTCAGCCAGTTCGCCAGCCACAATGAAATTGGTACACCTGCGATGGTTGAAATAGAAAATGCCGACATCACGATGCCGCTCGCAGTGGCGCGGCGTTCAAAAGGGATCACGTCGCCAATGATGGTTTGCACCATCGCTCCCATCACCCCGCCGAAAGCGCCCGCAAATGCCCGCGCTACCATCAACGTGGCATAGCTCGGTGCGAGTCCGCAGGCCAACGAGGCCAAACCGAACAAAATAAACATGGTCAGCAACAAGCGTTTGCGCTCGAAGCGATCCACAAAGGTCGCCGCCAATAACCCAGATAACGCCGCACTGAAACTATAAGACGCGACCAGCAGACCAAACTCATGCGTGCTGATACTAAAGGCCTGAATCAAAATCGGTCCCAACGGCATCATAATCATAAAATCGAGAATGTGACTGAATTGAATGCCTGCAAGCGTGAGGAGCAGGCGACGTTCGTGTCGGGGAGTGAGGACGGGGTGCATGGGAAGAAAATTTTTTAAGTGAATCGCATTCTATCAGCCGTGTTTAACGTATGCCCGATGAGTATTCGGCAAGAAAATTGAGTTGGGCAGGCATTGCGATATACCGCTGCCGCTATTCGGGATTAAGCCAAGTCTTGCTTGCCATTCCTGAAGTGTAGATAATCGCATCTCTTGGGGATAAAGCAGCCTCCCCGCTTCAAGACGATACGCGTCCAAGGCCTGCTCTAAAATTGGAGTGTTCTCCAAGGAGGAGTCATGGATACATCGCAGCAGCAGCCCATCAACACGCACCCCCCTGAGCACGTCACGCTATCTCAAGCATTTTGGTATTGGCTCAAGCTAGGTTTCATTAGTTTCGGCGGACCTGCGGGGCAAATCGCTATTCTGCATCAGGATTTGGTGGAAAAAAAACGTTGGATTTCCGAGCGGCGCTTTTTGCATGCGCTGAATTACTGCATGGTGTTGCCGGGGCCGGAAGCGCAGCAACTAGTGGTTTATCTCGGTTGGTTGATGCACAAAACTTGGGGTGGCATCATCGCAGGCACGTTGTTTGTATTGCCGTCACTTTTGATTCTCATTGGACTATCGTGGGTTTATCTGGCTTACGGTAACGTGCCCGCCGTAGCGGGGGTACTGTACGGCATCAAGCCCGCCGTCACTGCCATCGTGCTGTTTGCCGCATACCGCATAGGTTCGCGTGCCTTGAAGAATAACGTGTTGTGGGCGATTGCGGCGGCTGCATTTCTCGCCATTTTTGCCTTTAACGTACCTTTCCCTGCCATCGTTTTGCTGGCAGCGTTGATGGGTTATGTGGGCGGAAGAGTCGCGCCGGAAAAATTTTCACTAGGCGGCGGACACGGCAAGACGAACAAAAATTTTGGCGCAGCCCTGATTGATGATGGCACGCCCACTCCAGAACATGCGCGCTTTACATGGATGCGATTGCTGCGTGTGGCGTTGGTCGGTGTTGCAATCTGGGCAATCGCGATGCTGCTGTTGATTGTGCAATTCGGCTGGCAAGGCGCATTCACGCAGATGGCTTGGTTCTTCACCAAGGCCGCTCTGCTGACTTTTGGCGGGGCTTACGCGGTGTTGCCTTATGTCTTTCAGGGCGCAGTCGAACATTATCATTGGCTGACACCACAGCAGATGATGGACGGATTGGCACTGGGAGAAACCACGCCAGGCCCGCTAATTATGGTGGTGACGTTTGTCGGATTTGTCGGTGGTTGGAGTCAGGCATTGCTTGGCTCGGATTCTTTATTTCTCGCCGCTGCGAGTGCCGCGATGATCGTGACTTTCTTCACTTTCCTACCTTCGTTCGTTTTCATTTTTCTCGGCGCACCCTTCGTGGAAAGTACCCACGGTGATTTGAAATTCACCGCACCGCTTACGGGTATTACGGCGGCAGTGGTGGGAGTAATTCTCAACCTAGCACTGTTCTTCGGCTATCACGTGCTGTGGCCGCAAGGCTTTGCGGGGGTGTTCGACTGGCTATCTGCATTGATTGTGCTCGCAGCAATCATTGCCTTGTTCCGCTTCAAGCGGAACGTAATCGAGGTCATTGCAGTCTGTGCCGCGCTCGGAATACTTTTGAAATTTATTTTGTGAGGGGTGCGATTAAGTATGATGGAAGCTACTCACAACCTGAATGATTGGAATTGGCATCAACCCGCTGCCCGTCATTTTCACATGGTAAAGCCCCGCTTGAAATCTCGGCAGCGGGTTTTTGCCAGCACTTGCAGCTTATTTTGTTTTGACTGATTTCGCGGCGATACGAGGCAAATGCCATATATCGCGGTTGTAATCTAGGATGGTGCGGTCGCTGGAGAATTTTCCGCTGGTGGCGGTGTTGATAATGCTCATGCGCGTCCACTGCTCAGTGTCGCGGTAAGCTGCGGCGACTTTTTGTTGGGCATCGACATAGCTGCGGAAATCGGCTGCGGTCAGCCACGGGTCGTGCGGGTCATAAACGGACTGGATGATGGGGTCGAAAATGCCAGGCTCGAACAGGTTGAAGTGTCCGCTTTCCAACAGGCGCATGACGCGTTTTAAGTCTTCATCTGCCGCAACAATTGCGCCGGGATTGTAGCGTCCGCGAGTTGCCTCCACTTCTTCGGCCGTGAGACCAAACAAGAAGAAGTTTTCATCGCCCGCTTCTTCACGGATCTCAATGTTTGCGCCATCCAGCGTGCCGATGGTGAGCGCGCCGTTCATCATAAATTTCATGTTACCCGTGCCGGACGCTTCTTTGCCCGCTGTGGAAATTTGCTCGGACAAATCTGCGCCCGCGCAGATAATTTCCATCGCAGTGACGCGATAGTTGGGCAAGAAGGCAAGTTTCAGTAAACCTTCGGTCATCGGGTCGTTATTGATGACCTGACCTACGGCATTCACCAGCTTGATGATGCGCTTTGCCATCATGTAACCGGGTGCAGCCTTGCCACCTATCAGCACGCAGCGCGGTGTCCAGTTCGCCGTATCACCACGCTTGATGCGGTCATACAGGTGAATAACGTGCAGCACGTTGAGCAGCTGCCGCTTGTATTCATGGATGCGTTTGACTTGCACATCGAACATCGCGTTGGTGTCAAAAGTCACGCCGCAATCACGCTGCACCAACTCGGCAAGACGCGCTTTGTTGAGCTGTTTGATATTGCGCCATTCGCTGCGGAAGGCAGTGTTCGCCGCATACGGTGCGAGTTGCTTGAGCTGCGACATATCGGTTATCCAGCCCTCACCGATGCTGCGCTTAATTAGATTACTCAAGGCAGGGTTGCTCGACACCACCCAACGACGAGCGGTTACACCGTTGGTTTTGTTGTTGAATTTTTCCGGCCACAATTCGTAAAAATCGTGGAACAAATGCTGTTGCAATAACCGCGTATGCAGCTCTGCCACACCATTCACTGAGACGCTGGCAACCACTGCCATATAGGCCATGCGCACATGCTTTTCGTCGCCCTCTTCGATAATCGACATGCGTCGTTGACGCTCCATATCGCCAGGCCAGCGGGTCGCCACCACCTTCATAAAGCGCGCGTTTATCTCGTAAATAATCTCTAGCAAACGCGGCAACAGTTTGCCAAATAGGCTTACCGACCAACGCTCCAACGCCTCTGGCAACAAAGTGTGATTGGTGTAAGCCACCGTGCGGGAAGTGATGTGCCAAGCGGCATCCCAGCCCAGACCATGTTCATCCATCAACAAGCGCATCATCTCTGGTACGGCACACGTTGGATGCGTATCGTTTAACTGGAAGAAATTTTTGTCGGCAAACCCGCTGAAATCTTTGCCATGTTTGCCCACCCAGTTGCGCAGCACATCCTGCAAGCTGGCAGAAGCGAGAAAATACTGCTGCCGTAAACGCAACTCCTTGCCGTTTTCGCTGGAGTCGTTGGGGTACAACACCATGGTGATGTGTTCGGCGTTATTCTTTGCCGACACTGCATCGGCATAGCTGCCTGCGTTAAATTCGCTCAAATCAAATTCGTCCGTGGCGGTCGATTTCCACAAACGTAAGGTATTGACTGTGCCGTTGCGATAACCGGGAACCGGCACATCGTAAGGCACGGCAATCACGTCGTGAGTATATTTCCAGTGGGCGCGCATTGCGCCGTTGGCATCACGGTAATGCTCGGTTTGCCCGCCAAATTTCACGCGCACGTTAAATTCGGGACGCTCAAGCTCCCAAGGGTTACCATTTTTCAACCAGTGATCGGGTTCTTCGACTTGGTAGCCGTTTTCGATTTTTTGGCGGAACATGCCGTATTCATAGCGCAGCCCGTAGCCCTTTACAGGCAATTGCAACGTGGCGCAACTATCGAGGAAACAAGCGGCCAAGCGACCCAAGCCACCATTACCCAACCCAGCATCATTTTCTTGGTCAATGATTTCTTCAAACGCCAAACCCAGCTTATTCAACGCGCTTGGAATAGAAGATTCCACCTCCAAATTCAGCAGCGCATTACCCATTGCCCTGCCCATTAAAAATTCCAGCGACAAATAATAGGTGCGCTTGCAGTCTTGCTCGTTGTAAGCGTATTGGGTTTTTTTCCACCGCT
>JBEBKA010000063.1:0-14159 GCA_040079595.1 Gallionella sp. | reverse complement strand
CATAAAAAATATATTTACGGCTAATCAATAGCTTGGAAGATATTTTTACGATTGATCGCATTTTTTCGTTTTTATTGTTTAGTGAAAACAATCTTCTTTATGAGACCGGTAATTTGGTCTTGGGGGGTCGTGATAAATCTCCACGCAGTATCAAACCATTAAGCCTATGTTTAGCAGTAAACATAGGCTTAATTCTCACTTTTCTGCGAATTATCCTTTGTTTTATTAACTAATTGATAATAAACATTATTATGTTGACTCTGCGCAATTTCCCTGCATAAAATACCCGCCATCACGACCCCTCTTCTTTGTGCAGGTTAAAGAAGAGGTGCTTATGCAGTACTTATCAGCAGTAACGTCTCTATACGAGACAGCAGGTTCAAACTCGCCGTTGCGCGGGTCTTTCGGCTTGACCTATCTTCAAGTTTGGTCATTAGTCGCGCATCCTGATAAAGAATGCGGTGGCGGCTTAATCATTCAATTGCAATTCCCTTCGCAGAAGGGAGGCCGCAATTGAAAAACCTCCTGATTTATAACCGCCTAGTTATTGTGCTGCAACGCATACTCGATGCAGTCAATAATGGTCATACGCACTATGTTTGTGGCAGTTGCTCGATAGATAAAATCGAGCAATTACTCGCCAACTTTGATATGAACTATCAGGCGTGCGCCAGCCGCTATCAACGCTTGAAGCGCGTCCGCATGGGCTTGGGTAATGTCCATTTGGTGCTGTGGTACAACCACGGTGTCGTATATTGGTGGCTGCTAGCCACAGCACCAGAATTAGGTCGTCACCCGATCCACGAAACAGACAATTTAAAAAATGCGCTGGTAGTGGGCGAGCGTATCGAGATCAATGGATACGAGCTGGTTCGTTTACCTAAAAAAGGCACTGCTCAGACCAAACTCACATGGCGCATGACTTCATCGAAGTTTGAAAATTTCCACAACGGTATCGTAGAAGCAGTTCGCAGTCGATCCCATCAACGTATGCGTAACATCCTAGATTATCTTTGGATGTGTCCTGGGTTCAACGGCATCCGTGTTCAGACTGGGAATTTGGCTGCCATGTATCGCGCTGAAGTGAAGCACGCATCTGTCAAAGATGCGCCTATGCCACGCAAACGTTTGTATTACCTAAATAGAATCGATCACATAGGCATAAGTGTGAAGCAGCTACTTTCCCAAGTAAAGGCTAAAACCTAAGTCATGCGCACACTGACACTCAAGCATGCTGCCGAGTTTCTTCACATCCATCCGATTACTTTATTGCGGATGGCACAGCGCGGAGAAGTGCCTGGGGTAAAGCCCGGCAAGTGTTGGGTGTTTATTGATGTTGACCTTGCCGATTGGTTACGCGCACAATACTCAGTGCGGGCATCGGAAGGCGGCTCACCTAAAGAAAGGAGGGCTACATGCCACTCTTCCGACGCAAAAACTCACCCATTTGGTGGGTTGATTTCACCCTCAACGGGAAACGCATACAACGCACTACTGGCACAGAAAACAAGCAGCAAGCGCAAGAATTCCACGACCGCTTCAAAACCGATCTGTGGGAGCAAAAGCGACTAGGCACCAAGCCTCGTCGGACATGGCAAGAAGCAACACTTCGCTATGCCGAGGAGAAAGCTGACAAGGCGAGCTTTAACACAGACTTGTCGCATTTGCGCTGGCTGGATCGTTTTCTGTCCGATAAGTATTTGGATGAAATCAGCAAAGATTTAATTGCTGAGATCACCAAAGTTAGAAAACAACCGTACAGCATACCTCGCATTAAGGGGCCGGATCGGCATATTGATCCCAAGCCTGCAACCGTAAACAGAACGCTGGAAATCATTCGTTGTGTTTTACGGTTGGCGAGAGATGAATGGGAATGGATTGATCATATCCCCAATGTGAAATTGCAAAAGGAACCTACTCGTCGTGTTTCATGGATTACCCGTGAGAAAGCCGAAGAATTACTGGATGCATTGCCGCTTCACTCGTCAGAGATGATGCGTTTCACACTGGAAACAGGATTGCGTAGAGCCAACGTGACGCATCTTGAATGGGAGCAGGTTGATCTTGCACTTCGGACTGCCTGGATATATCCAGATCAGGCCAAGGCGGGCAAACCCATCCCTGTGCCGCTTTCTGATAACGCGGTAGCGATTTTGCTGAGATGGAAAGGCAAGCACGAAAAGTTTGTGTTTGTCTTTGAAGGTAAACCTGTTTTCCAGACGGCTACCAGAATGTGGCGTAGAGCCTGTTTATCGGTTGGACTTAAACACTTCCGTTGGCATGATCTACGGCATACTTGGGCAAGCTGGCACGCACAGGATGGTACGCCGCTTCATGTCCTGCAAGAGTTGGGGGGATGGGAAAGTGCCGAGATGGTGCGCAAGTATGCGCATTTCTCTACCGTGCATCTGGCTGACTATGTCAACCGTCGTCAAGCGTTAAGTGACGTTTCGGTGACAGCAAGAAAAATGGGTTAAGTCATTTCTGACCTAACCCATTGATTTACTGGTGCGCCCGGAGCGATTCGAACGCCCGACCCCTTGGTTCGTAGCCAAGTACTCTATCCATCTGAGCTACGGGCGCAAAACTAAAAATACCTTTGGCGGAGAAGGAGGGATTCGAACCCTCGATCCAGGTTTATGCCCGGATGCTCCCTTAGCAGGGGAGTGCCTTCGACCACTCGGCCACTTCTCCGAAGGCCGCGCATCATAATGTAGCGGATGCCAAAGGTCAAACGATACGATTAAGCGTCTTCTTGATCCAAGTTAAATGCCTTGTGTAACACGCGTACTGCCAACTCAAGATATTTCTCATCAATCACTACAGAAATCTTGATTTCGGAAGTGGAGATCATCTGGATATTGATGCCCTCTTCCGCCAGAGTGCGGAACATTTTGCTGGCAATACCCACGTGTGAACGCATGCCCACACCCACCACGGACACTTTGGCAGCTTTGTTGTCACCCACCACATCACGCGCGCCAATGTGCGGCTGAACTTTGCTCTTCAAAATGTCCATCGTTTTGGCAAACTCGTTACGGTGTACGGTAAATGAAAAATCAGTTGTGCCGTCCGTACCCACGTTTTGAATGATGATGTCCACATCGATGTTGGCATCACTGACCGGACCGAGTATTTGATACGCGATACCGGGTTTGTCCGGCACGCCCATCACAGTGATTTTTGCCTCATCGCGGTTGAACGCGATCCCGGAAATAATGGCTTGTTCCATTTTATTACCTTCCTCAAATGTAATCAGTGTGCCGTCACCCTCTTCTTCAAAGCTGGACAGCACACGCAGCTTGACCTTGTATTTACCCGCAAACTCGACCGAGCGAATTTGCAGCACCTTGGAGCCGAGGCTCGCCATCTCCAGCATCTCTTCAAAGGTAATGGTTTTCAGGCGGCGCGCTTCCGGCACCATGCGCGGGTCGGTGGTGTAAACGCCATCCACGTCGGTGTATATCTGGCATTCGTCCGCACGCAGCGCAGCGGCAATCGCCACCCCTGTGGTATCCGAACCGCCTCGACCCAGCGTGGTGATGTTGCCATCCGCATCCATACCCTGAAAACCCGCCACCACCACCACGCAATCATTTGCCAAATCGGCACGAATGTTGTGTTCATCGATAGAAACGATACGGGCTTTGGTGAACGCATTATCGGTGAGGATTTTGACTTGTCCGCCCGTATAACTTTTGGCATTTACCCCGATTTCCTTAAGTGCCATGCACAACAAACCGATAGTGACTTGCTCACCCGTCGAGATAATGACATCCAGCTCGCGCGGGTCGGGGTGCGCCTGCATTTCTTTGGCAAGGGCAATCAGGCGATTGGTTTCCCCGCTCATCGCGGAAAGCACCACGACGACCTGATGCCCTTTTGCTTTGAATTTTGCGACGCGCCGCGCCACATTTTTGATTCGTTCGGGATTGCCGACCGATGTACCGCCGTATTTCTGGACTATGAGTGCCACGTTTTTTCTCTATTCTCACCAACAAAAAGTGGCGGCAATTCTAACGCACCTGGCTGTCTCCCGCCAATACGAAAAAAACAAGGTGAGCCACGGCACGTTTGTTAAACTCACTTGCCCAAAAAGTTGTTAACTCACCATGCTCGAAATTATCCCCCGTCACGCCAACCCAACCGCCACCGAACAACTGGTCACAGCAGGCTATTCATCCGCATTGGCGAAAATTTATTCGGCACGCGGCATCACCCGCAACACCCAACTCGAACATAGCTTGGCAAATTTATTGCCGTTGAACCAGCTCAAAAATGCTGGTGCGATGGCGGTTCTATTGGCTGATGCGATTGCTTCTGGCAAAAAATTATTAGTCATCGCCGATTACGATGCCGATGGCGCAACAGCCTGTGCAGTCGCGGTGCGCGGACTGAGGATGTTTGGCGCGCAAGTTGATTTCATCGTGCCGAATCGCTTTGAATATGGCTATGGATTAACGCCAGAAATAGTTAGATTGGCGGCAAAAGAAAATCCCGACATCATCATCACAGTGGATAACGGCATCGCCAGTGTGGAAGGGGTGGCTGAAGCCAATCGGCTCGGCATTCAGGTACTGGTCACCGATCATCATTTGCCAGGTGACGTGTTGCCTGAAGCGGCGTGTATTGTGAATCCCAACCAGCCTGGCTGTAGCTTTCCCAGCAAGAATCTCGCGGGGGTCGGCGTGATATTTTATGTGCTGTTGGCACTGCGCGCCGAGTTGCGCACTAGAAATAATTGGAATAATTGGGGTTGGAATAATTGGGGTCAGACTCGATTTATTTCGCCAGCAGCGACCCCACAAAATAAATCGAGTTTGACCTCAATTGAAAGAGAACCCAATCTCGCCAACTTGCTCGACCTCGTGGCACTCGGCACGGTTGCTGACGTGGTGAAGCTGGATCAAAACAATCGTATCTTGGTACAGCAAGGTTTACTGCGCATCCGCGCGGGTAAAGCGTGCGCAGGTATCAACGCACTGTTTCAAATCGCCAAAAAAAATCCGGCGCGCGCCATCAGCCAAGATTTGGGCTTTGCCATCGGCCCACGCCTCAACGCAGCGGGGCGTTTGGAAGATATGCGCTTGGGAATCGACTGCCTGCTTAGCGATGATGACGATGCCGCGATGCTCATGGCAAAACGTTTGGACGAACTGAATCACGAGCGTCGCAGCATCGAAACCGACATGCAGGAAGCAGCAATGGCAGCGTTGGAAACCATTCAAGTTGTGGACAATTACAGCCTTGCGCTATTCAACTCAAGTTGGCATCAGGGTGTAATCGGCATTCTTGCCTCCCGACTCAAAGACAAATTTCATCGTCCAGTGATTGCCTTTGCACTATCCACCGACAAGCAAGAACTGAAAGGCTCAGGTCGTTCAATCGGCGCGCTGCATTTGCGTGACGCGCTTGATCTTGTCAGTAAACGCCACCCCACTCTGATCAAAAAATTTGGTGGTCATGCCGCTGCAGCTGGGCTAACGATTGCGCATACGGATTATGGAAACTTCGTCGAGGCCTTTGAGCAGGTTATACGTGAACTTTTAAGTGAAGCCGATTTGCAACAAAAGTTAGAAAGCGATGGCGCGCTCACCGCACAAGACATCAACTTGGAATTTGCCCAGCAACTTGACCAACAAATTTGGGGGCAAGGATTCCCCGCGCCAGTATTCGATGATGATTTTGTCGTGCAGCAGCAACGCGTCGTTGGCGAAAAGCATCTCAGGTTACGATTAAGCAAATCAGGGCAACTCTACGAAGCCATATTATTCGGCTATGCTGAACCGCTACCAGATAGCATCCATGCGGCTTACAGCCTGAGTGTGAATGAATACAACGGTAAGCGCAGCGTTCAGCTCATAATTCGGCATTGGCAATAAATTTTGCTTTAGAAGCACTCATCATCATGCTATTCAACCATTCTTTAGGTGAAACACCCACCCGCTTGGCAAACACTCGCGTCAATGCGATGGGGTGCGAATAGCCTACCGCAGGGGCAACCAGCTTTAAAGGCTTGCCGCTTTTGAGTAACGTTTGCGCGACACTGATGCGCCAGCCGGTTAAATAATCGAGTGGTGTCGTTCCGACTGTCTCACGGAAATGCACAGCAAAACGTGCGCGCGACATGTCGGCGGTATGGGCTAAGTTCTCCAACGACCAAGCATGTTCGGGGCGTTCGTGCATCGCAGTAATCGCTTTGGCGAGCCGCCCATCAGCCAGCCCCGCAAGGATACCGCCCGTGATGAGCTGCGTTTCAATCGTGTGGCGTAACAGCAGCACTAGAAAGTATTCAGCTAACCTATCCACCGCCGCTTGACGACCACAACGATGATTAAATGACTCATCAAAAAGTAACGCGAGCACGGGGGTTAATCCTGAAATTCTGGTTAACGGAATGATGATCATATCGGGCAGTGCACTTAACAGCGGGTTACCTAAACCTGCACCGAAATCAATCGTCGTGCAAATAATTTCAGCTTCATTTTTTTCATCCACTTGAAAGCGATGCTGGCGAGGTCGCGGGTAAAAAATCACCGAGGGTTCAGCTGCCAAAATTGGCTCAGTATTGGGCTGGATGATGTGCACACTTCCACGTCGCAAAATGTGCAGGTAGCCCACGCCTTTTGCATCAGAGAAATCAAACGTACCGCACGGATTGCCCGAATAAAAAACTTGTGCAGTCAATGAAAAGCGGGAAAACAAAGGCGAAAGTCTATCCATATTGATACTAATAGTTATCACCAAAAGATTATTAGTGCTTAATCGTATCATTTTTTGCATGACTATGCGTGCCGTGCAATGTCGCACAGCAATTACAAAAACGCATAGGAGAATTAACAATGTCAGAGAACGCATCTGCCTATTTCATGATTGGCTTGGACACCATGATGATTGTTTATACGCTGTGGGTTATCTCCCCCGGCAAGCCCAGCAAGCCATTATTCGGAATCGGATTGGCGTTGTTTACTTGGTTGGGTCTGCTGCATCTCGGTCTCTCAACGAAAAGCATTTTCCCTGAAAATATTTCGGGCATTGTTTTTCTCAGCGTCATCTTCATTGCGGTTGGTATAGTTGGTGCGTTGCTATTTTCAATTGCACCCGTGCGCCGTTTGCTGCTTAACCTTAGTCAAGAGCAGCTATTGCTACTGCAAGGCATCCGTGTCTTTTTCGGTGCAAGTTTCCTCACGCAGGCCAGCACAGGCGTGTTACCGCCAGAATTCGGTATTGCGGATGGTTGGACGCATATCTCTGCTGGGTTTCTAGGTTTAGTCGCTGCGTTTACTTTGGCAAAGGGCGCGAATGGTTTGCCCCGTGCATGGTTCGCCAATATCTTTGGTTTGCTCGATATTTTGATTGTGGCAAGTACGCTTTCGCTGCTCTTGCTGCCCAGTATCACACCGCACCACAGCATGATGTACGCCGTGTTTTTACCCGCACCTTTGTGGTTGTGGTTTCACCTCGTTTCAATCTGGAAATTACTGCGTCCCACCTCATCAACTATTGAAAGGAAATAACCATGAACACAAAAAGAAAGGCGCTTGTACTTGCACTCACGGCAATGGTTGCGGTTGCAACGGCTGGTTGTAGCCCTAGAGCTTTGGTACTCAAAACTGTGATGGGTACGGTCGATCCTTACTTTCACGGCGCACATATTGATGGCACACAATTCGAGAAGTTGACGGACAAGGTCTATACGTTCAAGTGGAACTGGTATCGAAATCTGGTGATTGATACGGAGGTCGGGCTGGTCGTAATTGACCCAATGAATGCTGAGATGGCTACCGCACTCAAAAAAGAATTGGATAAAAACTTCCCCGGTAAAAAAGTTCATACACTCATCTACTCGCACTACCACCTCGATCACACCAAAGGCGGCGCAATACTCGCTCCGATGAATGTCATTGCTCACGAAAAATGTCCGACGTATTGGAACGTAGTGCAGCACGACGGCGTACTTGAACCCACCCAATACATTTCAGGTGACACCGTACTTAACATCGGCGGTGTTGAAATCCGTGCGCTCTATTTAGGTCTTTCACACACGGACACGCTGTACGCTTTCCACATTCCTTCCGAGCGACTGGTCTTTACTGCCGACCTTGGCTTAGTGAAGACCGTTGCACCAGATGGCGTACCTGATCGTTATGCACCGGGATATTTGGCTGCGATGAACCGCATCATCGGCATTGACTTTGACACCTTTGTGCCCTCGCATTTTGGCTATGGTGTTAAGCAGGATTTGGTTGATTGGCGCGACATGATGGAAGAAGGTCGTCGCCTCGCACACGCCGCAATTCAAACCAATGGCGGACCAGGCGCTCGAAAAGATCAGATGGGTAAATACTTCGATGAAGTGTATTACCCGATGCGAGAAAAATATGGGCAGTGGCATGGCTTTAACGAGATGTTCGTACTGAATTTGGTGCGGGACATTGTTGGTGAGGCATTGGGTGATTGATTCAATGTGCCGTAATGACACGTTGCAATTGTTTAATACTTGAAGGGTATGCAGATGATTATTTCGTCACAACAGAATTATGGACGCGCTGCGACTAATCGCCTCGCGCAATCTAAACAGTCTGGTATCGAAGGCGCGCGGGCACTGATCGAAACATTTTATTATGCATTCAATCAGCGTGACATGGTGGTGTTTGCTCAGGTGTGGGCTAACCATGAATTGATTCAACTCAACAATCCACTCGGTGGCATGTTGCGCGGCTATGAGCCGATTGCGAATTTGTACCGAGGTATATTCACTGGATCGGCAAGTGTATGGGTAGAGTTTGCCGATATTGTTGAATTTCAAAGCGATGAGATGGTGGTGTTTGCCGGACGCGAGACGGGTGAATTTACCAAGGGTGGCAAGACGGTTGCGCTTTCCATTCGCACCACTCGCATTGTTCACTGGCTAGGTGCGGATATTGGCTGGAAACAAACGCATCATCATGGATCAATTGATGACGCAACGTTGCTGACTGAATATCAACGCGCCGTTCGTGACGTTGAATAAACAAAACGGGAGGAGGTGATTCTAGGGAAATCATGGCAACGCTTTGAAGCCATATTATTCGGCTATGCTGAACCGCTACCAGATAGCATCCATGCGGCTTACAGCCTGAGTGTCAACGAGTACAACGGCAAGCGCAGCGTGCAACTTATCATTCGGCATTGGCAATAAATTCCCTGAGACAAAAACCATCTGTCCACGAAATACACAAAAGGCACGAAAATCTTCAACTCGAAGTGCTGATGCAATTTTGGTTTTGTTCGTGCCTTTCGTGTATTTCGTGGACATTATTTGCATTTGAAATTGGCATGACTACGGCTCTAATTGCTCGCCATCCTCGTACCCTCCTTCCGCTATAATCCGCGCCTTTAGAAATTCACGCACAACATCATCATGGAAGCCGAACAACTCAACGCCCTCTCCAATCAGCTGCAAGATTTAGCATCGCGCAGCGCAGAATTACGGAGGTATCTTTGACTACGATACCAAGCATGAACGCCTGACCGAGGTCTGCGCACTCTCGGAAAATCCCGACATCTGGAACGATGCGAAACGCGCTCAAGAATTAGGGCGCGAGCGCAAGCTGCTCGAAGGTGTGGTGCTGGGTCTGGACAAGATCAAACAAGACCTGAACGACGCGGGCGAATTGTTCGAGATGGCGAAAGCCGAGAACGATGAAGACAGCCTGCACGCCACGTCCGACGATATTCAAGACGTGGAAAAACGAGTTGCTGCAATGGAATTCCGCCGCATGTTTTCCAACCCGATGGATCCCAATAATTGCTTCATCGACATTCAGGCCGGATCAGGCGGCACAGAAGCGCAGGACTGGGGTTCGATGTTGCTGCGCATGTATTTGCGCTATTGCGAACGCAAGGGTTTTCAGGTCGAAATTCTGGAGCAATCCGACGGCGAAGTCGCTGGCATCAAAGGCGCGTCTATCAAGGTCATCGGCGAATATGCCTACGGACATTTGCGCACTGAAGTCGGCGTGCATCGCCTCGTGCGCAAGTCGCCATTCGACTCCGGCAATCGCCGCCACACCTCATTTTCCAGCGTGTTCGTCTATCCTGAAGTGGACGACTCCATCGAGATCGACATCAATCCCGCCGACCTGCGCGTGGACACATATCGTGCCAGTGGCGCGGGTGGACAGCACATCAACAAAACCGATTCTGCGGTGCGTATCACTCACATCCCGACCAACATCGTGGTGCAATGTCAAAGCGACCGCTCTCAACACAAGAACCGCGCCGAAGCCATGTCCATGCTGAAGTCGCGCATGTATGAAGAAGAGCTGCGCAAGCGCAACGAAGCCAAGCAAGTATTGGAAGACGGAAAATCCGACATCGGCTGGGGACACCAGATTCGCAGTTATGTGCTGGATCAATCACGCATCAAAGACCTGCGCACCAATTACGAAGTGGGCAACACCCAAGGCGTGCTGGATGGTGACCTCGACGACTTTATTTCAGCGAGTTTGAAGCAGGGAGTTTAGCATCAAACAGTATCTACAATGTTGACACAACCCTGCGATTACCCCTAAACTTGCCGCAAGTAAAATCGCAAAGGGGTTAATCATGGAAGTCACCGTAAAAAAATGGGGCAATAGCGCGGCAGTTCGCATCCCCGCATCCGTTATGGCAGCAGCACATGTCGCACTGGAACAATCTGTCGAAGTACGCGAAGAGCAAGGGCGTATTGTCATCGAGCCTGTGCGCCACAAGGCATACAAACTGGACGATTTGCTGGGCGGCATTAGCGCCAAAAACCTGCACACCGCAGTTGACACAGGCGAGCCAATTGGCAAGGAAGTCTGGTAATGGCGCGCCGCTTTGTCCCCGAAGCTGGCGATATTGTTTGGTTGGAATTTTCACCGCAGGCAGGACACGAACAAGCAGGACACCGTCCCGCACTGGTACTCAGCCCCGCCGCCTATAACAGCAAAACTGGCACGATGGTATGTTGCCCGATGACCACCCAAATCAAAGGTTACCCATTCGAGGTTGTCATCCACACCCAAGGCGGCAACAGTGCAGTGCTTTCAGACCAAGTCAAAAATTTAGATTGGAAAGCGCGTAAAGCCACACCCAAAGGAAAAATTTCCATTGACGAACTCGACGAAGTTCGCGCCAAAATTGCCGCGCTACTGGGCATAGCAAAAACATACCCTTAACACTTACATCGCAGCAGATACGCTAGCCATCATTACCATAGGTGCATCCATGCCACAAGCCATAAAGTTATCCGATCTCCTGCGCGATTCAGCCTACAAGCTCACGCAATTCAAAGCCTCGCAAATACAAGCACTGGAAGCTAGCATCACCATGAAAGTCACAGGCAAAAATGCCGTGCCTCACGTCACTTGTTTGGTCAGGAACAAACCTATCAAACTTACGCCTGAAGAGGTGGTGCGGCAGTTGTTCATCATGGTGTTGCGTGATGACTTGGGTTATCCGGTCACACGCATGGAGCTGGAATATGGCGTGACATTTGGCGTAGAGAAAAAGCGCGCCGACATTTGCATCTTCGACAAAGACCGTCCCACCGTGGCTTACATTTTGGTGGAGCTGAAAAAGCCCAAGCTCAAAGACGGCAAAGATCAACTCAAGTCCTATTGCAACGCCACTGGCGCACCGATGGGCGTGTGGAGCAACGGCGAGAGCATCTCGTTCTATCACCGCAAAGACCCAAATTATTTCGAAGATATTCCCGCCATTCCCAAGGCAAATGAAAAACTTTCCGACATCCTCACCACGCGCTGGACGATTGATGATTTGGTCAAAATGGACAAACTCGTCAATCAAAAAAAATCGCTCAAAGATTTGATTCTGGAAATGGAAGACGAAGTGCTGGCGAACGCGGGGGTGGACGTGTTCGAGGAGTTATTCAAGCTGGTTTTCACCAAGCTGTATGACGAAATGGAAGGCGGGCGCGACAAAAAACGAACGCTTGTTTTTAAGAATTACGGCGATACCGAATCCGAACTCAAAACCAAAATTCAAGTTCTGTTCGATAAGGCGCGAAGCACATGGGAAGGCGTGTTCCCCGAAGGTGCAAAGATAGACCTCACCCCCAGCCACCTTGCCGTGTGTGTTGCCTCACTAGAAGCGGTGAAACTGTTCAGCTCCAATCTGGACGTGGTGGACGAAGCCTTTGAATACCTCATCAACAAAAGCAGCAAGGGCGAAAAAGGTCAATACTTCACCCCGCGTTATGTAATTGATATGTGCGTCAAAATGCTCAATCCGCAAGAGCATGAAACCTTGATTGATACTGCCGCAGGCAGTTGCGGATTTCCCGTGCATGGCATTTTCCATGTGTGGGAACAGATTATGAAAAGTGAGGGCTTGAACAAAAGCCACTTGTTCACCACCGAGAAAAAGCCCGTTCGTTGTGAAAAATATGTGCAGGACAAAGTATTCGCGATTGATTTTGACGAAAAGGCGGTGCGCGTCGGTCGCACCTTGAATCTAATCGCGGGCGATGGACAAACCAACGTGCTGCATCTGAATACCTTGGACTACGAACGCTGGTTTGAAAAGACAGACCAAGATCAAACATGGCAAGACATCTATGCGCAAGGCTGGAAGAGGCTGCGTAGGTTGCGTGCTACACCGAATCAAAACCGAGATTTCGGTTTTGACATCCTGATGGCAAATCCGCCATTCGCGGGAGACATCAAAGAGACGCGCATCATTGCCAAATACGAATTGGGCAAAAAAGACAACGGCAAATATCAAAGCAATGTTGGGCGCGATATTTTGTTTATTGAACGCAATCTAAATTTCATCAAACCCGGTGGGCGCATGGCGATTGTGCTGCCGCAAGGTCGCTTTAATAATTCCAGCGATAAATCTATCCGCGAATATCTCGCCGAACGCTGCCGCATCCTCGCCGTGGTGGGCTTGCACGGCAACGTATTCAAGCCACACACCGGCACGAAGACCAGCGTGTTATTCGTACAAAAATGGGATGACCAGTTGTGTCCAAAAGTTGACGACTACCCCATCTTCTTCGCCACCATGCAAGAGCCCAGCAAAGACAACAGCGGCGATAAAATCTTTGTGAAACGGCAAGACTTGCAGCAGTGGGAACAGGCCCGTCATTCCCGCGCAGGCGGGAATCCAGCAATACAAAAAAGCCCGCGAAGCGGACAAAGCCATGAAGTCTCGCTACGCGAGGGCGTTGTTAATCATCTGGATTCCCGCCTACGCGGGAATGACGGTGCAGCGCACATCGCCGCCCAGCCCGTCGTCGATCACTACAACGTCACCCCGCAAGACCTCAATGAATTTGTGTTGGATGAACACGAGCATCTGGTGGTGAAACATGATTTATTCAGCCACGCCCTGAAAGACGGCAAGCGCACACCCGACGGCATCGCCGAAGCCTTTATTGAATTTGCCAAAAAAGAGCGACTAAGTTTTTTTCGCTAAGCCCTTTTGATGAAGCCCGTTATCGGGCGTTGTTGGAAGAGCAAATTGAATTTTCGATAATTAAGTTTTCAGAACTTGATTCCATAAAATTTAGAGCTGATGCTGAATTTTATCAGCGACGACATCTAAAGCTCGATGAGAAATTACGAAAGCTGGGCTGCATTTCTCTAAAAGATGTAGGGGCAAAGCTCGACTGTAGTGCCTTCTATCCATCAATTACCGACGAATACAACTTTGATGGAGAAGGCATACCTTTTTTGCGTGTAAACGAAATTCAAAATGGGCTGGTGAAGACAACCAGTAGCACAGCGTTTCTGCCTCAGCATGTGCTGGATAAAAATCCATCTACAATTTCCACGGCATACCCTTTTGACATCGTTATAGCTAAAGGTGGCAACTCTTTAGCCAAGCTTGGGCTACTACCTACGGATTTCCCAAAGTACGCACTTAGCCGCGATTTAATAGCGGTGCGCACCTCAGACTTGAAAATAAATAAATACTTTGTATGGTTATTCTTACATTCAGCTTATGGGCAAAACATACTTTGGAGAACTGCTAGCCAAACAGGGCAGCCCCATTTAACACTTCCTTCAATTGAACAATTGGTTATTCCTAAGGAAACGCTGATTTATTCCCAAGAGAAACAGCTCAGCAGATAAAATCCCACCATTCACAACCGCCCGAAGACAACACGATGCAAACAAGCTTTT
>JBEBKA010000062.1:0-14188 GCA_040079595.1 Gallionella sp. | reverse complement strand
GGGAGGGGGTAATTACCGAGCCGTTTAGTTTAACGCTTCTTCCAAACCCCTTTAATTGCCTGTGCACTCACACTCTCCCCCTGCGCAGGCAAACCATACATATCCAGCATGGTACGCAACACGTTGTAGTGATTGATGCGCTGCGAGTTCGCGCCCGCTTTAACCATCGGCCCGACGAATAACGTCACCACGCGATTGTCCTCGCGCCCGCTGTCTTCGTCCCATGTGAGAATCAACAAGCTGTTGTGCTTGAACGCCCAGCTCACGTATGGATCGATGTAAGTCTTCAGCCACTCATCCGCCGCTGTAAAACTGCCGTCGTGCATGTCGTTGTTCTGATCGGGGATGACGAATGACACCGTAGGCAGCTTGGAAAAATCCTGCGGAAAATCACGGAAGCGCAGATTCATTTCAGCAGGTAAACGCGTACCTTGCCAATTGCTAATCGGATTATGTTTGCGTTGATACGCACCCGACATGCAAACCAAATCACCCACCGCTGGCAACGATTCGGCATAACTGGCGAAGCTCAAGCCCTTATCCAGCAAGGCGGTGGCGAGGTTGTTCGTGGTAAAGCTGTAACCACAGGCATTGCTCGTGACATCAAATGTTGAGCCAGCAAACAACGCCAGATAGTTGGGCTGACTCGGATGCGTCACACCGTAAGACTGCGTGAACACCATCCCGCGTTTGACCAAGGCATGAATGTACGAACCGCTGTTGCGTGCATCCATGATTTGCGAATACCCGCGATTTTCTTCGATGACCACCACGATATGATCGGGGCGCGGCAAGCGTTCAGCGAATGCGGAAGGAGCAAGGATTAAAGCGATGAGGAGGGTGAGTAAGTGATGCATGATGTTTGTAAATTTGTGGATGATGTTAAATCCACCCATGGCATTTACTTTACGCGCGTTGCTGTTGGAAATAGCAATGATGCACTTCTTTTCAGAATAGCGTCATTTACGGTAATTCCACCACGATACCGAGAGACATCCCAATATCTGTGAGCTATATTTCTCAGTCGTTCTGCATAACGTTCTGCTATCTTTTGGTCATTTGTATGGACGTGAACACTTGAAATATGTCCTGTGCAGTAAATATGACTCGCCATCGAAAATAGTAATGTTGAACTCAAAAAGTCAGCCATTTGTATGGCTACATGATTTTCGCTGTGACCAAAAACAGGCATTTCAAGAATGTGACTGTATGGATCTCCGGCAGCACGAAATTTTTGGGTAAAAACCGAGTGTGAAACAATGGAATTAAGACCGGGCGTTCGACTATCTGCAATAACAATGCCGCTGCTATTTTTTACCGCTAGATATGTTTGGAATTCTGCACATAATGATTGTACAGCTGAAGCATAAACAGCCTTACCGTCAAATCCACCGTTAGGTTTTTTTATGTATATCTTTGCGGCGAGTTTGACATCGTACTTTTCTAGCAAGCCAAGGGTCTTATCTAAAAAACCAAAAACTTGGCGACGGAGGTTACGGTTTCCTTTTCTAATATCCCTGCGGAGATCAGAACCTTTAATTTCGTACCTGGCGATATCAAGCTCGTGCTTTAACTTGCTTGCCACATCAGGGTTGAATTGTGCTTTTAGGGTAAGGAAGTCCCTTGTTATTGCTATAAGATTGCATTGTGGAAGAAATAAGCCAGTTAGTACTAAAATGGGCTGAATGTCAGATGTGGCAGAAGGAAGTGCCCCAGGGCAGCCAGCTTCGTCAATGTAGCAAAGGTACATAACCCTCCCGAAAACAACTAGAGCCACTTACGTGGCTCTAGGACTTGTCGCCCAGAATTAACTGGTTCGACGGATGAAGTGATTCTGAGGCGGATTATACATGTAGGTGATACCCGATTGTCAACTATCTGTTTACTGGTTGAGATTGTGTGATAGTTCGTTAAATATCTGAGTAATGTTAGCGCAAGCCAGCTTCCTGGAACACCTTCGCATTACTTCTGACAAACCCCACAATAAAAACTCGACCGCTGCCCCTGCTTGATTTGCTTAATCATTGCGTCGCATTTTCGACACGGTTCACCTGTTCTGCCATAAACAAAATACTCTTGTTGAAAATAGCCGCTGCTGCCGTCGCTGTGAACGAAGTCGCGCAGGGTGCTGCCGCCCTTCTCGATAGCGGCGCGCAGAGTGGCGCGAATTTCTGCTACCAGTTTTTCGCAGCGCGGCAGGCTGAGTTTGCCCGCCGCGAGTTGTGGTTTGATGCCGCTGTGAAACAGCGATTCGTTGGCGTAAATGTTGCCCACACCGACCACCACGTGATTGTCCATGATGCATTGTTTGATGCTGATGCTACGACCTCGCGTTATTTGATAAAGGTAGGGTGCGTTGAATATAGGTTGCACGTTAGAAGGTTCGTGATTGGTAGGAGCGAGCCACGCTCGCGAATCAAGATCACAATCGCGAGCATGGCTCGCTCCTACCACAGCTATGTATGGCGGGCAAATTTCGGCTAGTGGCTCAGGGCCGAGTGTGGCGAGCAGCGGGTGAGTGGCTATATTGCCTTCATGCCACAACACTGCACCAAAGCGACGCGGGTCGCGCAGGCGCATGAGTTTGTCGTTGCTCAACACCAGATCGAAGTGGTCATGTTTTTCGTGGGGAGTACCGATGGGAAAAATACGCAAGCTGCCCGACATGCCGAGATGCAAAATCAAGGTGCCGTTGCCACAATCTGCCAGTAGGTATTTGGCACGACGGGTGAGGGCGAGAATTCTTTGCCTACATAACAGCTTGGGCAGGTTTTTCGGAATCGGCCAGCGCAGGTTTGGATTGCGGATGATGACATCGGTGATGGTTGCGCCGACGAGGTGTTCAGCTAAACCTCTGCGGGTGGTTTCGACTTCGGGGAGTTCGGGCATGGTTTAGGTTATGGTTAGTAAGCAATAATCCATCCACGAAAGGCACGAAACACACGAACAAAGCACATCTCGTGATTCACAATATTTCGTGCTTTTCGTGTTGTTCGTGGACAAGTTGTTTTTCAAGCACGTCTTCGTTTCCACCACAGCCACATGCCCCAGCCCGCCAGCATCAGCGGCAGACCAAGCAGGAAACCAATGCTGATGGCATAGAGTTGAGTTTTGCTCAAAGCAAGTTTGCTGTCTTTCGCCGCATGCGGTTCCAAGTTGATGAGGTGGTCTTCACTTGCCAGCCAGTTCACCATGTTCACGCCGAGATCTACATTGCCGCCATTGCCCGCGTAGCTGTTGGCAAGGAACGCGCCGTTGCCGACCACGACGATGCGCTGTTCCCTATCGTTGAGGGTGCGTTGCAGCGCGGCGGCAATGTTGGCAGGGCCGGGGGTATCGTGTGCTTTATCGAAGCTGGGTTTGTCTTTAGGCAGGGTGCGGCTTACCCAACCGCGTGCAGCAACTTCGACCAGTGGGTGATGTTGCCAATCTGATTTTTCGTTCCATAGCAACGGACGTGCGGAAGGGAAGGCGGTAATCAGATTGAAGTTGCGGGTGATGGGGTGGGGCAGGTAACTTGCGCCGATAGACCACGTGGCAGGGGCGCGCATTTCAATCGCGGCTGGGTCGATGACGACACCGGGCGGTAGTAGCAAATCGAGTTTTTCGGCGAGGCGTTCCAAGCCGTGCAGCGGTTCGGCATCCATCAGCCACAGCACATTTCCTCCGCGATCAAGGTAGCGCAGCAGTTTGTCGATTTCGCCAGGCATCAAATCAAGTTGCGGTTGGGTGATGACCAGCACGTTGCAATTGCTTGGCACTTCTTGTGCCAATGCCAAATTCAGACTGCTGAGACGAAAGCCATTTTGCTTGAGCTTTGCACCAAACAGCGAGCCGAGGTCGTAGTTGGCGATGCCGTCCAGTTTACGTTCGCCGTGACCATCCAGATACATTACCGTTTGATCTCGTGTGTGTGCCAGACGCAGCAAGGTGCTGGTGACGATTTGCTCGTTGATTTGCGTGAGGTGTTCGCTGCGTCCCGCGTATTCCAATATCATTTCGCCGTTGAGTTGGATGCGTGCCTCGCGGGTTTTTTCCGGTTCTTTTTCCGGGTCGATGAAGGTCAGGTTGATGTCAGGTTTGTAACGCTGATAAAGCGACAAAAACTCGCGGATGATTTTGCGTATGTCGCCAAGACGGGAATCCTGTTCGGTGGCATACACGGTGATATTCACCGGTCCGCTCAGTTGCTTGAGTACCGCGATACTGCCGGGCTCCAAGCTGTTGAGGGCATTCTGAGTGACATCGCGCTGCACTTTATGTTGAGAGGCGAAGTAACTCAGGCCAATAACTGCACTGACCAAAAGCAAGGCGAAAAGCACATTTCCCCACGCGGATTTTTGCAAAAATTTACGCATGACTGCCCAACCTCTTTATGGTGAGCAGCAAGAACATGCTGGTGAACAGTAGGAAAAAAATGGCATCGCCACTGTCTAATAATCCCGTACTGAAACTTTGGAAATGATGCCAAGGCGAAATGAAGTGCCACGGGGAATTTTCAGCAGTGGCGGCAAGGTCTGCCAACCACAAACCAACCAACACCGCCAACGCACCGATAGCGGCGATGATGGGTTGCGCCGTAAGCGAAGAAATGTACAAGCCCACGGCAACGTAGCTGGCAATCAGTAATAACAAACCCAGCACGTTGCTCAACAGTAAGCCGTAATCAAGATGCGTGCCGACGGACAAGCTGCCTATCATCAGCGGTATGCCGCACACCATCACGCATAAAAAAATCAGTAGTCCGATAAATTTACCGAGGACGATTTGTCGGATCGATAGCGGTGACGAAAGCAATAAGGATAAAGTTTGATTGCGCCGCTCTTCGGCAATCAGCCGCATGGTGAACATCGGGGTGAGCATCATCAGTAACAGCGCGACCATGTTGAACAACGGTACGCCGATGATAGTGGTTACGCCGGGCGCATTGGCGAGTTGCGCCAACTGCGGCTGCATATCCAAAAAGCTTTGCAGGTTGTTCAGAAAAAACCAGGCGAAGATAAATTGTAAAACCGCCAAAATCCACCACGTGGAGGGCAGGGTGAGCAGGCTGCGTAACTCTCTTACTGCGAGTAGGCGGATCATGGTTGTGCCTCCGTCAGGCGAATAAAGTTCTCTTCAAGCTGACCCGCTTCACCATTTAATTTATCCAGCTCCGCCGTTGTGCCGCTGTAAACCAACGCGCCGCAATGCAGTATTTCCACACGGTCACAAATACTTTCCACTTCGCCGAGCAAATGCGTGGAAAGTATCACGCTGTGGCTGTCGCCCAGTTCGCGGATCAGGGTACGCACCTCCCGAATTTGCGCGGGGTCGAGACCCACCGTTGGCTCGTCCAGCACAATCACATCAGGCTGATGAATGATGGCTTGCGCGATGCCGACGCGTTGCTGATAGCCCTTGGATAACGTGCCGATGGTTTTTTTGCTCACTGCTTCCAAGCCACAGCGTTGCTTGGCTTGCGCCAGTGCGGCGGAAACATTAGCGGGCTTCATGCCGCGCAATCGCGCTGCAAAAATCAGGTAATCATCTACCGTCATTTCGCGGTACAACGGCGGAGATTCGGGCAAGTAGCCGAGATGCGCTTTTGCTTGGGTGGGATCGCGCAGCAGGTCGATGCCGCAAATTGCTATCGAGCCGCTATCGGGAGACAAGCAGCCCGTCAGCATTTGCATTGTGGTGGATTTTCCCGCGCCATTATGTCCGAGCAAGCCCAGCACTTCGCCGCGTTTTAGCTCCAGCGACACATCGCGGATGATTTCACGGTTGCCAAAACGGCGCGTCAGGTTGCGCGCGGTAAGCGTAATTTCGGGCGTGGAATTCGGCAAGGTTTGAAACTCTTAATTTTAGGTACGCAAATATAACCGAATAATGAACTGTCGTGCGCATTCGCAACATTGCTAGGTTGGAGAAAATGTTGTGTCAATACTAGCCGACACAGGCACTTTTGTATGGCTTCAATTACAATAGTACGATGCAAGATTCCAACCAAGATAACCATCACACCGAGAATGTGCAGGATCACCTCAAGCAGGTGGAATCGCTGCTGCATAAACACGCCCTGCTGGAAGAGGTCGCGCATCGCCAAGTGATGCCGCGTGAGGATCGTCACGCGGTAGTCGATTCGCTGTTGCACAAGCAGCATCTCGCCGAGCTGCGTCGCAAGCTCGACACTCTGCACCCTGCCGACATCGCGTACATCTTGGAAGCCTTGCCGATCGACCAGCGTTTGCTGGTGTGGGGTTTGGTCAAATCGGAACGGGATGGTGAAATCCTGATTGAGGTTTCCGACGCGGTTCGAGACTCATTGATTGCCACAATGAACCGCGAAGAATTGAGCGCGGCAGCGGGGCAACTGGATACCGATGAACTGGCCGACTTAGCACCTGATTTACCGCAGAACGTCATGCGTGACGTGTTCAAATCGCTGTCTATCGAAGAGCGCGAACAGTTGCGCGAAGCGATGTCGTACTCGGAAGATTCGGTTGGCGCGCTCATGGATTTCAACATGATTCATGTGCGCGATGATGTGACGCTGGAAGTGGTGTCACGCTATTTGCGCCGCTTCGATGAACTGCCAGATCACACTGACCAAGTGTTTGTGGTGGATAGAAATGACAAGTTTATTGGCGTGTTGCCGATTAACCTCATCGTTGTGAACGAGCCTGAACTTAGCGTCAGCAGCCTGATGCTCACCGATACCATTCAGCTCCACCCGGAAGAAAAAGCCGACCAAGCCGCGCAAGCGTTTGAGCGTTACGACTTGGTTTCAGCACCGGTGATAGATGAAGAAGGCAAATTGGTGGGTCGCGTCACCGTTAACGTGGTACTGGACTTCATTCGTACCGAAACAGAAAATGAATTACTGAACCAGGCGGGTTTGCGCGAGGAGGAGGATATTTTTGCCTCGGTGTGGAAGAGCGCAAAAAATCGTTGGCTATGGCTGGCACTCAATCTATGCACCGCGTTTTTTGCCTCCCGTGTCATCGGCGGGTTTGAGAATACCATCGAGAAATTTGTCGCGCTCGCCACGTTGATGCCCATCGTGGCGGGTATTGCAGGCAACTCTGCTAACCAAACTACCACCATCATCATTCGCTCCATGGCATTGGGGCAAGTGACGCAAGGCAATGCACGCAGGCTGTTGTTAAAGGAGTTGGCCATCAGCGGACTCAACGGCTTGGTGTGGGGTGGGGTGGCAGGATTGTTTGCCTACTTTCTGTATCACAACGTCGCGCTGGGCGTGGTGATGACCAGTGCCATGTTACTCAATCTGTTGGTCGGTGCGACGGTTGGGATGCTTATCCCGCTGATGATGCAAAAGTTTGGTCGCGACCCCGCGATTGGATCCAGCGTGATGATTACCGCCATAACCGACAGCGGCGGATTTTTTATCTTCTTGGGATTGGCAACGATATTCTTGGTCTGAAACGGGCGATTCAAGCTCAGGAATCTCCGAGTAGGAGAGGCAAACGTAAAAAAAGGGCGGTTAATCCGCCCTTTTTTGTATGGCACGTGTTGTGTTACGCGCCCAAGATGCCTTTTCCTGCTGGCTTTGCTGCCGCTTTTTTAGCAGCTGGTTTTTTAGTAACTGCTTTTTTTGCAGCAGGTTTAGCTGCGGCTTTCTTTACGGCTGGTTTCTTCGCCACTACTTTTTTAGCTGCTGGCTTGGCTGCCACTTTTTTAGCTGCTGGTTTTTTAGCTGCTGGTTTTTTAGTAACTGCTTTTTTTGCAGCAGGTTTAGCTGCGGCTTTCTTTACGGCTGGTTTCTTCGCCACTACTTTTTTAGCTGCTGGCTTGGCTGCCACTTTTTTGGCAGCTGGTTTTTTAGCGACTACTTTTTTTGCGGCAGGTTTAGCTGCGGCTTTCTTTACGGCTGGTTTTTTAGCTGCTGGCTTGGTAGCCGCTTTTTTTGCTACTGGTTTTTTAGGAGCTGCTTTTTTCGCTGCGGGTGTTTTTGCTGCTGTTGCCATTTTGATTCTCCATTAAAAATTAGAAGTTTTTCTACGACTCAATGCACACCCAAACGCCTTGTATTTAGCGAAAGAACGCTTGCGGTATGGGTAATGTATCCACTGTTGAAAAATCGTGCAACAAATTTCTGAAAGATTTTTGCGGAAATTACCACGCTCACGAAATGATTTTCTCGCCCGCGTACAGCTGCTCCACCGTCTCTCGCTCACGCACCAAATGCACTTCGTCACCATCGACCATCACTTCGGCAGCACGGCCTCGCGTGTTGTAATTTGAACTCATGCTCATGCCGTATGCACCTGTAGAAAGCACGGCCAACAAGGCTTGCGGGGCGATAGATAATTCTCGCGCACGCCCAATGAAGTCACCCGTCTCACAAATTGGCCCGACGATTTCGTAAGTTTGTGTCGCATTTTTTTCACGCGATACGGGCAAAATTTCATGGTACGCGTCATACAAAGCGGGACGCATTAAGTCGTTCATCGCCGCATCAACAATCGCAAAGTTTTTTTCTTCGCCATGCTTTAAATATTCAACTTTAGTCAAAAGCACGCCAGCATTTCCAACTAGCACGCGACCAGGTTCAAGAATTAGCTTCTCAGTTCGTCCGCGCAAACCGTTCAAAATCGCAGCTACATAATCCGCAATTTCGGGTGGTGTTTCGTCGTCATAACGAATTCCTAAACCGCCGCCCAAGTCCAAATGTTCAAGATGGATTCCTTCCACCGCTAACGCGTCAACCAGTACCAAAACTTTTTCTATCGCCGCGACAAATGGGCTGGTCTCGGTGAGCTGGGAGCCAATGTGGCAGTCCATTCCCGTGATGTGCAAATTCTTCATCTCTCGTGCTTTGCGATATAGCGCAATCGCTTCGGTGTAAGCCACGCCGAACTTGTTTTGCTTCAGCCCCGTGGAAATATACGGATGGGTTTTGGCATCCACATCAGGATTTACCCGCAAGCTAATCGCCGCCACTTTACCCATGCTGCCAGCGACTTCATTCAGGCGATCCAACTCAGCGGATGACTCAACATTGAAGCACAGAATGTTCGCATCCAATGCCATGCGCATTTCCGCAACGGTTTTACCAACCCCGGAAAAAACTACCTTGCGCGCATCGCCGCCCGCCGCCAATACGCGCTTTAATTCACCGCCTGAAACAATATCGAAGCCCGCACCCATGCGTGCAAACACATTCAAAATCGCCAAGTTGGGATTGGCTTTCACTGCATAGCAAATCAAGTGCTCTTTGCCTTGCAACGCATTTTTGAATTGGTTCATGCCATCCACTAAAGCCGCGCGCGAATATACATAGCAAGGTGTGCCATATTTTTCGGCAATGTCTACCAACGGCACTTGCTCAACATGCAGCGCGTCATTTTTATAGTGAAAGTAATTGTTCATCATTATTTTGTGGGTTGGGTAGAAGGAGTGGCAGGTTGTGCTTTAGCTACTGGCAAAGTGAGCGGGCCTTTATGACCGCATGCCTGCAACAGCAAGATCAAAGCGATACTTAAATAAAATTTACGACGCATGATTGCACCTAAAGGATTTTTTCGGATTATAAAGCTGAAGTCTGGTGAGGCTCTACAGAGCGATGGCTTTTAACTCTGCGCGCCGCAATAAATAATCTGGACAGACGTTCTCAACTTCTTGCCAAAACGCGTCGGAGTGATTCATTTCCCGCAAATGGGCAAGCTCATGCGTCACCACATAGTCAATCAAGTGCAACGGCAATTTAATTAACTGTATATTCAAATGCACTGTGCCGCGAGCCGTGCAGCATCCCCATTGTGTTTTGGCGTTCGATAATTTAATCATGCGCGGTGCAACATTGAGCAGCGGGGCGTAATGGTCAACGCGTTGTTTGAATAAGGGTAAAGCTTCTTGTTGATACCAGCGCGTAACCGCCTGCTCGATTTTGTGCGGCGAATAATCACTTTTTACAAACACCCACAACTCATTTTTTCGCTGCTGCGCGGGTGCGGAAAACAAACTGGTCTCTATTCTCAACGTAAGCTGATCACCCAGATAATCTAGCAACTCTCCATCCGCCCATTTAGTCTCAACGGGGATGCGAGCTTGCCAGCCATCGAGTTTTGCCACCACCCATTCAGCCTTCTCTTGCAACACCGTGTCTAGCCATTTTTCCGATGCACGTAACGGCATACTCACGGTGAGTCCACGATGGTCAATGCGCAGGCCGATGCTGCGGCGTTTGCTGCTGCGCTTTAGGGTGTAGGTAATTTGCTTGCCAGCAAGGTGGGTGGCTCGTTTTTCAACGGCAGGGCTGGTAACGAGATTGCGAAGCCTTGCTAACATTTAATGCGCCAGCTGCTGAATCTCATTTTCAATCCATGCTTCGACCTTGGCGTTAATCTCTTCCGCTTTCAGTCCCTTCGTTTCTATCGGCGCACCGATGCTCATGGTAATCAAGCCGGGATGTTTGCTGAACGCATTGCGTCCCCATAAACGTCCCGCATTATGCGCAACGGGGATAACAGGCACCCCGCTACTCGCCGCCAACATGGCACCACCGATTTTGTATTTGCCGCGCTGACCATAAGGGATGCGTGTTCCTTCGGGAAAAATCACCACGCAGAATCCTTGCGCCAATCGTTCCTTACCCTGCTTAAGCAATTGCTTCATCGCGCCTTTGCCATCACTACGCTTAATTCCGATTGGGCTGGTCAATGCCAACGCCCAACCAAAAAATGGAATCCAAAATAACTCGCGCTTCAACACCCAAACTTGAGCGGGAAAAATTTTTTGCAGTGCCAAAGTTTCCCATGCCGATTGATGTTTGCACAATACGATGCATGGCTCGGTGGGTAAATTTTCGATGCCTTTCACTTCATGGCGAATGCCGCATACCACGCGCAAAATCGGCAGCATCATTTTTGCCCACTGCGAAATAATCTTGTAACGCGTAAGACGACTGAATGGAAAGGACAGCAAAGCCAAGGTAGAAAAAATCGGCGTGATGATGATTTGCAGCAACAAGAAAATCAACGAACGAATAACCAGCATTAACCACTCCAAAAAATCTTCAAGACCAAAATGCAAGCCACAGAGAACACCGAGTCCACAGAGAAAACCACAACCCCAATGTCCACATGCAGCACTTTCTCCTCTGTGAACTCTGTGTTCTCTGTGGCATTTTTTACGAATTTAGTTTTTCAATAACTCCGTTACCACAGCGGACAAATCGGCGAACACCTGCGTGCCTTCGGGCAACCCGCCCGCTGCTTGGGTCTTTGTTCCCTTACCCGTCAATACCAGATAAGGTTGCGCACCCAAAGCTGCACCCGCTTGCAAATCGCGCAACGAATCGCCAACCGCAGGAACGCCCGCCAAATTCACGTTATAACGCGAAGCGATTTCTTCCAACATGCCTGATTTTGGTTTGCGGCAATTGCACTTATTTTCACTGGTGTGCGGGCAAAAAAACACCGCATCGATACGTGCCCCCACCAAAGCACACGCCTTGTGCATCTTGTCGTGAATAGAATTCAACATCGGCATATCAAACAAACCGCGCCCGATGCCAGACTGATTGGTCGCCACCACCACGCGATAATTCGCTTGATTCAACTGCGCGATAGCTTCCAAACTTCGCGGTATCGGTCGCCACTCTTCAGGCTTTTTGATGAACTGATCGGAATCAAAATTGATGACCCCATCACGGTCGAGAATGATGAGTTTCATTAGGCTGCCAATTTGGAAAGGTCAGCAACACGATTCATTGCCCGATGCAATTGCGCGAGCAGTGCAAGACGATTTGCGCGTAATGCCAAATTTTCAGCATTCACCATCACGCTATCGAAAAAGGCATCGACTGGAACACGCAATGCTGCCAGTGCTTGTAACGATGCAGTGTAATCACCTTTCGCAAAAGCAGCTTCTGCTTGAGGTGCGATCTGGCTCAAGGCTTGATGCAACGCCCGCTCGGCGGGTTCTGGTAAATTATCTATATCAACCTCACCACTTGCACCCTCAGATTTTTTCAGGATGTTGCCGACGCGCTTGTTTGCGGCTGCCAACGCAGCAGATTCGGGTAATACGGAAAAAGCACACACTGCCAGAAGTCTTTGCGGAATATCTTTTAACACGGACGGACGTAATGCGATAACGGCATCTACTTCTTGAGGTGTGTAACCTTGCTCACGTAGCGTGCCCGCCAGCCGATCAAAAATAAAATCCTTCAACTGAGCTTTAGGGTCAGTGATCTGATTGCCAAAAACTTGTGCTGATTGTTGCAAAAGCATATCGAGAGGCAATGGCAGTTGCTTCTCTATCAGAATACGAATGACACCAAGCGCATGACGACGCAATGCGAACGGATCTTTGTCTCCTGTTGGAATCTGCCCGATGCCAAACATGCCCACCAAGGTTTCCAATTTATCAGCCAGTGCCACGCATACACCAACATCGTTACGTGGCAACACATCTCCCGCAAAGCGAGGGCGGTAATGGTCTTCAATCGCATCGGCAATATCGGAGTTTTCGCCATCATGCTGCGCGTAATAACGCCCCATGATGCCTTGCAACTCAGGAAACTCGCCCACCATGTCGGTCAGCAAATCAGCTTTAGCTAACCTCGCAGCCAGATGAGCTTTGGGGGCAAGTATATCGCCCTGTATCTGTCCACCAATGACACTTGCAATATCTTGTACCCGTTGGTTTCGCTCACCTTGTGTGCCGAGTTTGTTGTGGTAAACCACTTTATTCAACCCTTCCACGCGCGAGGCTAAAGTCTTCTTCCGATCCTGGTCGTAGAAAAACTTCGCATCCGCCAAACGCGGACGCACCACACGCTCGTTGCCCCCAATTACCAAACTGGCATCCGCAGGGCGGATGTTGGAGACGATGAGGAATTTGTTGGTGAGCGTGCCGTTGCTATCCAACAGCGGGAAATATTTCTGGTTCGCCTTCATGGTCAGAATCAAACATTCCTGCGGCACTTCGAGGTATTCCGTTTCAAATTTTCCGAGCAGCACATTGGGACGCTCAACCAACGCAGTCACTTCATCCAGCAGCGCGTCATCATCAATCGGCCTGAGGCTTTCTTTGGCAGCGGCATCAGTCAGCTGACGCACGATCTCAGCGCGGCGCGCAGTAAAACTGGCAATCACGGCACCTTGATTTTCCAATTGTTGCGCATAGCTGTCGGCATCCTGCAACACCACCGGAGATACGCTTGCCTCAAAACGATGCCCTTGTGTTTCGCGTCCAGCAGTCAAACCCAACACGCTAATCGGCACAATATCAGCACCATGCAAAGCTACCAAGCCATGTGCAGGACGAACGAAATTGACGCTGCTCCAACCATCGGCAAGTTGATAGCTCATTACTTTTGGTATCGGCAATTTTGCGATGGCTTCATCCAGTGCTTTTTGCAGGCCTTCAACCAGCAGCGCACCTTTCACCAAGCTATCGTAGAACAAGGCCTCTGATTTACCATCCATCGCGCGCTTGAGTTGCGGCACTACCGAAACATTCGCGCCGAAGCTCGCAAGTTTCTTGAGCAGCGCAGGCGTGGCATTGCCGCTGGCATCCAAACCCACCGCAACAGGCATAAGCTTTTGCGAAACCGATTTATCCGCTGCTTGAGCGGATACGTTGGTGACATGCACAGCCAAACGGCGTGGTGAAGCATAGGACGTTACCACCACATCACTTGCCGCAAGGCCTTGTGATTTAAGGCTTGCAGCCAACACCTCGGCAAAGCTATCGCCTAATTTTTTGAGCGACTTTGGGGGGAGTTCTTCAACAAATAATTCAACCAATAAATTCTTGCTACTCATGCTGCCACTCCTTCGACTGTGCTCAGGACAGGCTTTTTTTCAATCTTCGCCAACACTTCATCTGCCCACGCTTTCGGTGCCATCGGGAATCCCAACCTTGCACGACTATCCAAATAGGAGGCAGCGACACTGCGCGCGAGATTGCGAATCCGCCCAATATAAGCAGCCCGCTCCGTCACTGAAATCGCGCCACGTGCATCCAGCAAATTAAAGCTATGCGCGGCTTTTAACACTTGCTCGTAAGCGGGCAGTGCGAGTTGTTGCTCCATCAAATGTTTCGCTTGCTTTTCATAGCTGCCGAATGCACCGAGTAAAAACGCCACATCGCTGTACTCGAAGTTGTAGGTAGATTGCTCGACTTCGTTCTGGTGATACACGTCACCGTAAGACACACCCGGCTGTCTCTT
>JBEBKA010000061.1:0-14265 GCA_040079595.1 Gallionella sp. | reverse complement strand
AAATTATATTTAGTCTATCTCATCTAATTCTATTGACTTATAATATTTACTCGTGTAAATTATTTTTGCGACTAAAATGATGGTCGCCCAGTCGAAGGACTCTGGCAGTTTTTCCTCTGTCTAGAGTCAAATTTAAATTGATTACACGAGTAATTGTTCAACAGTAACTGTTCTTAAGACTGGTTCTTAGTTTGGCACATCCATAACCATGAATTTTCATACATTTATCCATTACTAGGGGAACTTAAAAATGAAGAGCATTCAACACACGAGTAAATTAGCCATTGCTATTGGGTTGGCACTGGCATCATTTGCAGCACAAGCCGCCGAGGTAGAAGTGCTGCATTGGTGGACCTCGGGCGGCGAGGCAAAGTCAGTAGCCGAACTGAAAAAAATGATGGAAGCCAAAGGCGACACGTGGAAAGATTTCGCGGTGTCTGGCGGTGGTGGTGAAAATGCGATGACGGTGTTGAAGTCACGTGTGGTGGCTGGCAATCCGCCAACCGCTGCGCAAATCAAAGGACCCTCCATTCAGGAGTGGGGTGCTGAAGGTGTACTTGCAAACCTTTCTAGCACTGCCAAGGCGGGCAAGTGGGATGCGCTGCTGCCGCCCGTGGTAAGCAATGTAATGAAGTACAAAGGTAACTATGCGGCTGTGCCAGTGAACGTGCATCGCGTGAACTGGATGTGGGTGAATCCGGCGGTGTTCAAAAAAGCAGGCGCAAAAGTGCCTAAGACTTGGGCTGAATTTCCTGCTGCTGCCGAAAAACTACAAAAGGCAGGCTTCATCGCTGTGGCGCACGGCGGTCAACCTTGGCAAGATTTCACCATTTTTGAATCCGTTGTGCTTGGCGTAGGCGGCGCGGACTTTTATAACAAGGCAATGGTTAAACTCGACCCTGGTGCGTTGAAGAGTGCCACCATGATAAAAGCCTTCGACACTTTCCGCAGTGTGCGTAAAGCGGTGGACAAGGATTTCTCAGGTCGTGATTGGAATCTCGCCACGCAGATGATTATTCAAGGCAAGGCAGGTATGCAATTTATGGGCGACTGGGCGAAGGGTGAATTTACTGCTGCGGGTAAAAAAGCCGGTACAGATTATTTGTGCGTGGATGCGCCAGGCACAGCGAATATGTTCACCTTCAACATCGATAGCTTTGTGATGTTCACACAAGAAACTGGCGATGCCAAAAAGGGACAGGAAGACCTCGCCAACGCGATTATGAGTCCGGAATTTCAGGAGGTGTTTAACCTGAATAAAGGTTCGATTCCTGCACGCTTGGATGTGAAGATGGATAAGTTTGACGACTGTGCGAAAAAATCCAATGCTGATTTTGTCGCGACATCGAAGAAAGGCTCACTCGTGCCTAGTATTGCGCATCAGATGGCCGTCCCTGCTGCCACCACAGGTGCGATTCAAGACGTTGTGACGCAATTCTTTAACTCGGACATGTCGTCTAAATCGGCGGTAGAAAAATTGGTCTCTGCTGCAAAAACCAAGTAATCAAGCAGTGACCGCGCGCGGAAAATTGCGCACGGTAATCATCTAAAAAGCACTGGGTTATACAGCGTTGTGTAACCCAGATGCCAAAAATAAAGTGGAGAGATGATGAACGCTACGCCCTCACCGACTGCCAATTCGTTTGCAACGAAATCAACTTGTGCAAATTTTCTTGATCGCGTCGAACATTTCCTACCCAAGCTGGTACTCGCTCCGACATTTGTTGGTGCGCTGATTTTCATTTACGGCTTTATTCTTTGGACAGGCTATCTATCATTCACGCCATCGCGAATGCTACCGAACTATGAGTTCGCGGGGTGGGTGCAATATCAGGCACTTTTTGATAACGAACGTTGGTGGGTCGCGCTGAAAAATTTGGCGTTGTTTGGCGGATTATTTATTTTTGGTTGTCTGGCGATTGGGCTTTCATTAGCCATCTTGCTCGACCAAAAAATTCGCGGCGAAGGCTTCATTCGCTCGGTGTATCTTTACCCGATGGCACTGTCATTTGTCGTCACTGGCACGGCATGGAAATGGATACTCAACCCCGGTCTGGGTGTCGAGAAGTTGGTGCGAGATATGGGTTTTCCCGATTTCACATTTGACTGGCTGACCAACTCTGAGATGTCAATTTATACCGTGGTCATCGCGGGGGTGTGGCAATCATCAGGCTTCATCATGGCGATGTTCCTCGCGGGGTTACGCGGGGTGGATGATTCGATTATCAAAGCGGCGCAAGTGGATGGCGCATCGCTACCGACAATCTACTGGCGCATCATCATCCCCAGCTTGCGACCCGTATTTTTTTCCTCGGTGATGATTTTGTCGCACATTGCGATCAAGAGTTTCGATTTGGTGATGGCTCTCACGGGCGGCGGACCCGGCTTTTCCAGTGACACCCCCGCCACGTTTATGTACACCTTCTCTTTCACGCGCAATCAAATCGGCATGGGCGCAGCAAGCGCGATGATGATGTTGATGATCGTTGCCGCCGTGGTTGTGCCATTTATGTATTCCGAACTCAGGAGCTCTCGCCGTGGCTAACTTATCCAATGCACAAACACAGGGTTCATCGCGTTTCGGACGCGTGATCATTTACACGCTGTTAGGTTTGGTTTGCTTGTATTACCTCATGCCGCTATTCGTGATGATTTCAACTTCACTTAAAACACTGGACGACATCCGTACAGGAAATTTAATCTCCCTGCCCAGCCAAGTAACCTTCGAGCCTTGGCAAGAGGCATGGTCTAGTGCGTGCATCGGTGTGCGCTGCGAAGGGATGAGTGTGTACTTTTGGAACTCGTTTCGCTTCGTCATTCCTGCGGTGTTAATCACCACCATCGTCGGTGCGTTCAACGGATATGTGCTGACCATGTGGCGTTTCAAAGGCAGCGATATTTTCTTCACCGCCTTGATGATAGGTTGCTTCATTCCGTTTCAAGTCGTGTTGCTGCCAATGGCGAAAACATTGGGAATGCTGGGTATTGCCAATTCGATAGTGGGGCTGATTTTCGTACATGTCATTTATGGTTTAGCGTTCACTACACTATTTTTTCGCAACTACTACATCTCGATACCAGACGAATTAGTCAAGGCCGCCAAGATAGATGGTGCGGGATTTCTGCGGATTTTCTGGCGTATCATTTTGCCGCTATCCACACCGATAATTGTGGTGTCTATCATTTGGCAATTCACCCAAATCTGGAATGATTTTTTATTCGGCGTAGTGTTCTCATCAGGCGATAGGCAACCCGTTACTGTCGCATTGAATAATTTGGTTAACACCTCCACGGGTGTGATTGGTTATAACGTGGACATGGCAGCCGCCATTATCGCCGCGCTGCCCACGCTCTTTGTTTACATCGTTGCGGGTAAATATTTTGTGCGGGGGTTGACCGCTGGTGCAGTCAAAGGTTAATTCCAGTTCGCAATAGAAACGATAGCTGTGTTGGCTGCACCACAATCTGCTCGCTGTACTGAAACGTACTATCTGCGCGATTGTGGCTTGCCGCCTTGCCATCCTTCCAATTGCTTGCTGGAAAGTAGTTGCTCATTACTTAATAACAATTGAAATAAGGGGTCAGCATCATGGGCGCATTATCCATACGCAATGTACGAAAATCTTATGGCACAACCGAGATTCTAAAAGGCATCAATATCGAAATCGAAGAGGGTGAGTTTTTGATTTTGGTTGGGCCTTCCGGTTGCGGAAAATCAACGCTGCTTTCAATGATTGCAGGACTGGATAGCATCACCTCAGGCGAGGTGCATATCGGCGGCAGAATGGTGAATAACCTCAGTCCGAAAGATCGCGATATCGCCATGGTGTTCCAGTCCTACGCGCTGTATCCAAACATGACGGTCAGACAAAACATTTCTTTCGGTTTGGAAATCCGTAAAGTTCCCAAAGCCGAACAAGAGAAAATCGTTATGCAAGTCGCGCAAATTTTGCAAATGGAACAACTACTGGATCGCAAACCTTCGCAGCTTTCCGGTGGTCAACGGCAGCGTGTAGCGATGGGGCGCGCCATTGCGCGTGATCCAACTCTATTTTTGTTTGATGAACCTTTGTCCAACCTCGATGCCAAGTTGCGAGTAGAAATGCGCACCGAGATTAAATTGCTGCATAAGCGCGTCGGCAAAACCATCGTGTATGTCACTCACGACCAAATCGAAGCAATGACCTTGGGCGATAAAATTGCCGTGATGAAAGCGGGTGAAGTGATGCAGTTCGGCACACCGCAACAAATCTACGACAACCCTGCTAACTTGTTTGTCGCAGGCTTTATGGGTTCGCCCTCGATGAATTTTATTCCTTGTCAGGTTGTGCCGTTGGGTAATTCAATTGGACTAAAAATTGAAACAGGGGGGCAGCAGCACATCTTCCCCACCAATAGCGCAGAGGCGGCTTTGAATGGCTACTTAGGTAAGGAAGTGATCGTCGGCATACGCCCGGAAAAAATCACTCACAAGGTCGATTTCCTCGCGGGCGCACCCAACTTCTACGTTGCCGAATCACAGATCGAGATTGCCGAACCCACTGGCGCAGACACGTTAATCATGGTGAAAATCAACGGCAAAGTTGTGGTGTGCCGTGTCCATCCTGACCATGCGGGCAAACACGGAGAACGTATGGCGTTGATGTTTGATATGTCCAAGACGGTGTATTTCGATCCTGTTACCGAACTTCGCATTATTGAAGGACTTTCTTAAGTTTGACCGTTTCAGCGGTAGCGAGACCAGACTAAAATCAGCAACATCATTCCCTCCCCCATGCAGGGGGAGGGTTAGGGAGGGGGTAGAGTTCAAGCATGAATGCGGTCAAAATTAACCCCCATCCCAACCTTCCACCTGATAGGAGGACGGAGTGACCCGCCAAGCTGAACTCAGACAGTTCAGGGATTTGAATGTGGCACTGATTGGTTATGGCTATGCAGGAAAAACCCTGCATGCACCGCTCATCAACAGCGTGCCCAATTTGAATCTCGTCGCAGTCTGCACCAGCCATCCAGAAAAAGTTTTAGCTGACTATCCGTCGGTAAAAGTACACCGCTCACTTGATGAGGTGTTGAGCCAATCACAAATCGATGCAGTTGTTATTGCCACGCCCAACCATACGCATTTTGATTTAGCCAAACAATCCCTACTCGCAGGCAAGCACGTCGTCGTGGACAAACCCTTTACCGTCAACGCTGCACAGGCACGCGAACTCAAAGCATTAGCCGAAGAAAAAGGATTAGTCTTATCGGTATTTCACAATCGCCGCTGGGATGCGGACTTTCTGACGTTGCGCAGCGTGATTGCATCAGGAAAGCTCGTCGAGTTGATGAGCTTTGAATCTCGCTTCGACCGCTTTCGCCCAGAAGTGCGAGCGCGTTGGCGTGAGCAAGCAGGAGAGGGCAGTGGCCTATGGTATGACCTCGGCCCGCATTTGCTGGATCAAGCCTTGCAGCTATTTGGCTGCCCGATAGCCATTCAGGCAGACTTTGCGATGCAACGCAAAAATGCGCAAGCAGTCGATTATTTTCATGTGTTACTGCGCTACGAACGTTTGCGCGTCATCCTCCATGCCAGCATGTTGGTCGCCGAAGAAACACCGCGCTTTGTAGTGCGAGGTGTAGCGGGTAGCTATACAAAATTCGGCTTGGATACTCAGGAAGAAAGTCTAAAGCGTGGCGAGCTACCCAACGCTGAACATTATGGGCACGACCCGCGTGATGGCGTGTTGCAGCTACAAACTGCTGCTGGGAATATAACAACAAGCACTGTGCCAAACTTGCGCGGCGAATATCGACAACTCTATGCAGAATTTCATGATGCAGTTTTATTGAACGCAACGAACCCTGTGTCATTGGCTGATGCGGTATTGACGATGGAACTAATTGAGTTGGCTTGCGAAAGTGCCGCGTTGGGATGCGAAAGAATCGTGTCGTTGAAAGTAAATTAATTCATTTTTTTGCTTGGCCAACTAATCACACAACACCCAAAAATTATTAACTGAGTATCAACCTGCCAATGTTAAGATTTCAAATGAGGCGACCAGCTGGTTAGTGCCAATTTGCGGATGGTCGATGATATATAGCGAAAGGGCCGCTGCGTGACCAAAACAGTCATTTGAGTAAATCATTGAACTTAACCATTCGCCCTCATGAAATATGCATCTTGGGTAAGCAGTCATTTTCAGTAGGGTAAAGAAAAAATACCAGTTAGATTGCTATGCAAAACAATTGATATCTAACTTTTAGAATGTTCCAAGTTATCGAAAGACGCCATGAAATCATCCAGTCATCACGCTCTGCCTAACTTATCTGCAAAACAACTGGTCATAGCTGCACTTTTAATTTGGCTTTGTTCTTTGATGTTGACGGGTTTTGTGACCAATAGTACTCAAAAGCTACCAGGCTGGTACATATTGGCAATAGGCTGGCTTTCGCCGGTGGCTTTAAATTTTGCTTGGTTTGCAAATCTATTCTTCTTATTTGCAACTCTGTCGTTAATAGGCGGAAATATTCCATACAAGTCTTCAATTATTGCAGCTCTGCTGTCCCTTGATACATTTCGATTTGATCTGATGCCAGATGGACATTCGTATGGAGACAGGGTCACTGGCTATGGATGGGGTGCGGTTCTGTGGTTTTTATCAATATTTCTATTGCTTGTCTCATTGGGTAGGCGCTTACAGGAAAACCCAGAAGATCACGAACTAATAGCCCTCGGGCGCAAGTTCTATATATCAGGATTATTCTTATGTTCGGTTATCTTGGTCATGTCAGGCTTTTATTCAATTTATGACCATGTAATGGGGAATCATTACGAGAAAGCACGACTCACTGGAGTAGCATTTAAACGTGGAGAAGTATGCAAAGCTCCCGAGCCAATAGCTGCTGAACCAATTCAAAATTTTTCTGGTGTGCTGGAAATAGTAATGGATAAAAATAATATTAAAACAATCCGTGCAAATTACCCGTTTCGTCAAGTTAAAGATCTATTGTCGTGGGGTATACCAATTGTTCGATATTATGGAAATGACTATCAGTACTCTTCAGATTCGGAGAGCCTGCAAGTTATTTCGAATCCGACTATAGGTGAGCCTACCGCAATACTATATGTAGATTCTGACGGGGCATTTGGAACAATAAAAGCCAAACTGGTTGAAGTTGCATCAGACCGCGTTGTCTTTGATCAAACATGGAATGACGAGCCTCTGCCTGGAAATACAAACCCCAAATATTGCCCTGATTACCATAGTTTCCCAGGGCCGGAAGAACAACCGCGCAAGTTACTAATGCAATCTTTGGATATAACGGGAAAAGATGAACTGCATTCTCATAGTGCACAGCCAAAAGCATCCGATAACATCATTGAAGGAACCATCATTGATGAGAATGAAAATGGTTTTGGAAGAAGAAAGCGGTTTGAAGAGTGGAGAAAGGAGGCATACCCAGATTCGCAAGACCTCAGATTCACAAATCCTGATGCATTCCATAACTGGTTTAATACTAATTGCGCAAGAGATACTGGATGGGATGGTAGCAAACCTGACTCTCAGCAAGAAACCGGCTGGGCTTTTATGGTGCATGGGAAAGCCTACTACCCTGAAAATAGAAGCGGAAAAAATTATGCTTTTTGTACAGGGGAAAAGGCATATCTTTATATTGGCAGTATGCGCAACGATAAGAAATACGCTCTCAATGTAGTTAAAAGAACACTAACAGATTTCAGGCAAACTTGGAGTGGAGTCATCCTAATTCCAGGTTTTTCGCCTACTACACGGGATAACGTGCTTGAAATACAGGAAGTCAAAGAAAACAATCAAAGTATTACATTCAAACTTGTAGATGAAGATTCGGGAAAAGTAATTATTGTGCAAGCGCCAATTGATAGAACCAACCACTAAATGGTTCTGCGGCTCTGCATAAAATAATTGAGACAGACCACGCTTTTCTAACGTCAGTTATGGTCACGCAGCGGACATTTATAGCCATCTAGGTAAATGTCTCATATGGGGTCGTAAGCAGCTACACGATAACAGTAATTATTCGGTCTTTTTTATAAGGCTAACCTGCGTCAACACTCCAACCACGTTGCATGTTCTGATTAACCTGTGGCGATATTATTGCCTGATACTCCGCAATTTTTCGCTGTGCCGTTTCGATACTCAATGCATCAAGATGAAGCTCTAAGCGCACTTCAAACTCACGTGATTCACCCGGTTGTAGTGTCTCTAAGCGTCCCTGTGATTTTTCATACGAGCGAGGGTTTGGGTAGTTCGTGCCCGGCTCTAAGCCAACGACATAGCCATCTCGCATCGAGGCGGTGTTTTTCCATAAGGTAAAGCACGGTAATTGGGTGAGGTTGAAATGAACGCTGACCCCCAGCGTACCCGCCGCATTGCGTAACAACACTTGCGATTTCCCATCTGCATTGCCGAGCAGCTCCATGAAATAAACTTGTTCACGAAAGCCGACTTCGGGGGCGGAAATTATTGACCACGTACTTACCCCTTCTTCTGCACGATGCGTGCGTGGCACTAAAGTTTTTACAGGAGCAAAAACTTCCGCACCAGCCTCCAAAATCGGTGTGCCGAAGTTGATGTGATACAGCAATTGAAATTCAGCAACGGTATCGGAGGTGTTGGTGACGGTGTCGTGTATGCAAATTTCAGTTGATTCCAATTTCGTGGTCACTGCCGAATGCAGCTCCAACTTCTGAAATTTGAAACGAGCTTCTTCCACCCACCCTTCAACACGAATTCCGTCATTGTTGCTATCCACGCTTGTCGCCACTTTGTAAGCGGGCAAATTGGCGACCTTGCCGTGCAGCGGATATTTCAATTTTCCTTGGGCATCAAATTCAGGCGCGCCATTGCTTTCCAGTCCACATCGGCACAGCAACTCATCGAATCCGCCTAACCAACCCAGACCACTTTCGTCGTGAATAGAAACAAATTTCGGATGCACCGGACCGCGCACAGGTGATTGCCAACCTATCTCAATACCATCCAACCAAACTTTCCAGATGCCCATGCCGCGCTCTGGCAGCAACCAAAACTTCATCCGCCCATTATCAACTTCGATGATTTCCATAACCCCACGCAAGCCGCCATGCAAGCTACGTTTAGTCACGGAAAATGCCGACGTGCTGCTGGATACATCAGCTTGACTTAGAATCAATTCGCCAGCGTTGTTTCGTTCATCACCGATCATGACCTTTACCGCGCTAACCATGACGCATACCCCCGTTGTGTGAGTAGCGCATCAACTTCTTCAGCCGATGGCGGATAAGGTCCAGCGCGAGTTGCGGCAAGTGCTGCGGTGGCTGCCGACACTTGCAGGTGTGCGGCATTATTCGCAGTGGGGTGCAACAATAAGCTGGCCATCCACCCGCCCATCGCCGCATCGCCGCAACCTACAGTGTCCTCTACAAACACCGTAAATGCAGATTGCTCAAGCACCTCGCTGCCACTGAACAGTGTCATTCCCATTGCGCCACGGGTCAGCAAAATTTGCGCGGTAGGTGCGATTGTGCGCAGTGTTGCCAAGCCTTGTGCTGGTTTCAGTTCTGGGAATATGCCAATCAAATCATCGTCAGAAATTTTGATGTAAGTTGCAATGGATGCGATGGCGCGAAACGTTTCAGCATAATCTGCTGTGGCTGCCATACTGCGAAAATTGGGATCGAATGCAATGCGCTTACCCGCTGCTTTTCCAGCGACGGCTTCAGCTACCAATTTTGTGGAAAGTGGTTTACGCATCAAGCTGATGCCGCCAAAATTCACTACCTCTGCCGCTTCGAGCCAGCCTTGTGGAAGGCGTGTCGGATCAAAATGCAAATCCGCACTATCGTTCCCAATAAAAAAATACTGCGGCGGATGCTGAGATACCACCATCGCCAAGAGGGGAGCAGCATCGACGCGCTGCAAAAAACGTCTGTCCAATCCTGCTGCCGTGCCTTCGTTGTCGAGTTGCTCGCCGAATAAATCATTGCTCACTGCACCCGCAAAAGCAGTCGATACCCCCAGCCTCGCTCCAACCCGCGCCACATTCCAACACGCGCCGCCAGGCACGGATAACCAGCGACCATCTTCCTGCCTGAGCATGTCAGTCAGTGCTTCACCAAAAACCACATAGCGGGGAAATTGACCAGACATTACCGATTCCAGTTTGCGGAATTACGCTGGCTCACGAAAAACCGAAATAGCGGTCAACAAGTCGGTTGCGCCAGGCACATTATCTGGATTCACCGCGCCCGTTATCAGCCCGACAATTTGCTCTGGGTTGGACTCTTTCTTCAACACTGAGGCAACGATGCGACCTTGGCGGAACACCCAGATGCGATCCGCCAAATCGAATACTTGGCGCAAGTTATGGCTGATGATAATGAGCGGCACGCCGCGTGCTTTTAAGCCTTTGATGATCTCTTCAACACGCGCCGTTTCTTGTATGCCTAACGCGGCAGTGGGCTCATCCAGAATAATCATTTTCTTTGCAAAGCCAGCGGCGCGCGCAATTGCCACACACTGACGTTGCCCACCGGACATGCCGCGCAGAGTTTCATTCATGTCTTGAATTTTCACGCCCGTGGTCGCCAGCATACTCACCGATTCTTCACGCATGGCTTTGTGATTAAGTATCGACAGCGGACCTAAATTTATCCGAACTTTTTCTCTGCCCAAAAATATATTCGCGGGTACATCCAAATCTTCCGCCAATGCCAACGTTTGGTACACCGTCTCGATACCCTGATCGCGCGCATCTAACGGCGAATCAAAATTCACCACTTTTCCATCAATGCAAATCGTTCCGCTATTGGGTTGTTCAACGCCGGTAATCAAACGCACGAAGGTACTTTTACCCGCGCCGTTGTCACCGACTATCGCCGCGTGTTCACCCGGTGTGAGAGCAAAATTTGCTTCAGTCAATGCCTTCACGCCACCGTAGTGCTTGGTGAGTCCGCGAATTCTTAATACAGGAGTTTGGTTGCTCATTTGCATCCCCTATCTATTTGCGCAGCAAACGTTTGCGACGAATCACATCAATCCAAACCGCGATAATGACCACCGCACCGATTGCCATCATTTGCTTGAACTGCGAGATTTCCAGCAGGTTCATCCCGTTGCGGATCATGGTGATTAAAATCGCGCCGAGCAGACTGCCGATGATGCTGCCGCGTCCGCCGAACAATGACGTGCCGCCCAATATCACTGCCGCAATCGCATCCAACTCAAACATTTGCGCCATTTTGCCGCTGGATGAATCCATGCGACCAATCAGCACCAGCGCGGCTAGCGCACAGCACAATCCTGACACGACATACACGCCGAGTTTGTACCAACGAATGTTGATGCCGACCTGACGCGCGCCCATTTCATTTGAGCCGATGGCGTAAACATAGCGACCCAATTTGGTGCTGGATAAAACGAATGACATGCTCACGTAAAACAACACCATCACCACAATCGGCATGGGTATCAAACCAAATAATTCACCATAGCCAATGAACGGAAAAGGCTCTGGCATACCCGACATATCAAAGCCGCCCGTCGCGTCAAAAGCCAGCCCGCGCCATAGTGTTAAACCACCCAAGGTGACAATAAATGAAGGGATGCCGACGAAGGCAACCAAGTAGCCATTAAACAAACCCACCCCTGCGCCAATCGCAAATGCGGTGAGGATAGCGAGGTAGGGATCGATACCCAATTTCACCATCATGTAACCTGCCATCGCACCGGCTAATGCGGTTAACGCACCCACCGCGAGATCAACACCCCCTGTCAGAATCACAAACGTTTGCCCACCTGCCAACAAAGCGATCACAGACGCTTGCACGAGGATGTTGCTGAGGTTGCGACTGTTCAAAAAATAGGGGGATGCGATAGACAGCAAAACACCGAGCACCAATACGGCAACCAGTGCGCCGTACCATTCTTGTCGTGTGAGATATTTCATATTGATTCCTTGAAAGACAAGGTGGCTGGGAGAGTACGGCCACCTTGATTTTTAATGACTCAGGAAAATCATTTCACTTTCATGAACTGGGCTACGCCAGAATCTTTGGCGAACTTGTCCACGTTAGAAGGCAGAACCAAAAACGCACCGGTATCGATACGCGCTTCTACCTTTTGTTTCTTGGCAGCTGCAATCGCGGTTTCCACCCCAACCGCACCAATCTTCGCCAACATTTGTGCGGCATTTGCTTGCTGCCAACCTTGCTTCATCATGTCCAAACCGCCTGGCGAACCATCAAACCCGGCTAATTTAATTTCGCCCTGTTTAATGCCCGCACCTTTCATCGCCGCCACTGCGCCTAACGCACCACCATCCCATGCGCAAGCAATTAGCTTAACATCGCTATTGGCACGCAAGGCAGATTCCACGCCGTTTTGCGCTTGAGTCTGATCCCACGTTGTGGAGACTTCGATAATTTTTGCATTAGGACGTTTTGCTTTCAACGCATCTACGAAACCTTTCTTACGTTCTTGACCTGTCGACTGACCTAGATCGCCCGTGATGTAAATCACTTTATCGCCATCTTTGATCTGACCCGCAGCCCAATCACCTTGCACATTTGCAGCCTTGATATTGTCGGTTGCTACGTAGCTGGTGATTTTAGAACCTGTCACATTGGTATCCACCGCGACAACAGGAATGCCCGCCGCCAAGGCACGATTCACCGCCGGTGAAATACCCGCGCTATCCACAGGTGCAATGGCAATCGCATCAACCTTGCGCGTAATCATGTCTTCGACGATAGCCAGCTGTTTAGACAGTTCGCCTTTTTCTGCCGCCAACTCGATAAATTTCACGCCCGCTTTTTTACCCGCCGCTTTCGCACCGCCGTTAATCAGCGTCCAACCTTCATTGGTATTGCCATTGGTGATGTAAGCGATGGTCAGCTCTGCGTGCGCAACCGACATCAAGCTTACCGAAATCAAGGCAACCGCCAAGCGGCTCACTACTTGTTTGATATTCATTTTATTGCCCTCGTGTGATTAAGTGGTTTTCATGCACACGCCAAACAGTTGGCATGTGCAGAAAAACGTTTTGACTGACTAGCGACGAAGTTCAATCGCTAGCCGAAGTGTTGCTTACCACCAAACTTCTATTTGCGCGCCAGTGGTAGTTGACGAAGTGCGGCCACCTGCACCAAAGCTGCCAACATTTGCAAGTCTAGCCGCGTCATTCCAGCTCGCTTGCGTTACATAGAAACGTAACTCAGGACGAGACCAAAAATCTGAAGCCAATGACAAGGTCGGCGCAATCGTCACTTTATTCAAAGTCTGATTGGCTGAATTATCAGGTTTGCGGCTGGTCATGCCCACTTCAGCAAGCATTTTGAAGTTACGCGTAATACCGTAAGAAACGCGTCCACCAATCGTCGTATCTTTGGTATTGATTGAGCTTCCTTCAGGCTTGGTATTTTGCAGCACCACTAACGCTTGACCACCAAACTTGCCAGTTTGCCAATTGATGGAATCACCAATGCGGTTTTTCGAGGAGCCGTTTTTATCACCTGCAAAAGGCGCATTTAATGTATCACCCAGACTATCGAATTGACCATTCAACCCTGCATGTCCACTTGCTGTTTGCAGGAAGAACGTATTGGTCAGGCCTTTGACCAAAAAGTCAGATTGGTTGTGTGAGATGCCTATGCCTGATCCTGGCGAACCCAGTACATAATTACCACTCACCACCGTACCCAACACACGCACGACCCCGCCTGGGTTGCTTTGAATTTCAGACAAATCCACGTTGACCCGGCGAGCATTATTTTGTTTTGAGTTTGCGTTATCCAAAGAGCCGCCATTGAATACGCCCACACCCAATTTAGCAAAGCCCAAGTTGTAATCCGTCATTCCCGCGCCAAAATTGATACCGTAGTCCATAAAAAAATGATCGACGATATGCACGTCTTGAATACGTAAACGACGCTGCCCCGCCCAGAATTTTGCCTCTGGTGCAAAATCCAGCCCCGTCATTTCTGCATAAGCCTGGTTTGCGCCAAACGAACCATTCCAAACCGTAGGCATGTAGTCCATGCTCCATTTCATACCGTCGCCCGCATCAAACGTTTTGCGCAACTCTAATTCAAAACCATTGTCACCTTCGTTACCGAGGCGAAATCCTTGCATTTGCCCGCCCAGCGTATAACCGCCACGAGGTGTGCCGTTAAATACACCACCACGCGTGTAGCCTGTCACCTCTAATCCGCCTACATCGGCAGCCATCGCTGGTACGCTAGTAGTCAACAGTACCCCCACTAAC
>JBEBKA010000060.1:0-14373 GCA_040079595.1 Gallionella sp. | reverse complement strand
GAAAGGATGCGATTATGCAAAAGAATTTAGATTATTGGTTTGGCTTAAAACTTTGGCCGTTAGACGCTGCCTGTAGATTGGTTTGTGATGCAGACCCGAACAACGCTGACCAAGCCCCGATACAAATGCCCGACCCAACAACTAGACTGGAATGGGTGAACCTATTTCATCATGCAACGGCTGACGATGAAGTTGAAATTATTGAGGGTAAGGGTGAGGCGCGTGGCGTGAACCCCGCTGCCTTCATTGAGTGGGCGCGAAGCAAAGGGCGCGGACTAGATGCAAAGTTTGATGCACTGATTGCCAATAGCAAACCCACCGTTAAGCGCGAAACTGTGACTCAAGGTATCACAAAGGGAGCGGTTATCAACGCATTCGGTGGCTTGCACTTTGATCGCGGACAGTGGACAAAAGCACTGGGGAAGAATATCCCCGATTGGCTAATGGCCTGCCGCGTATCATCTGGCAAGCAGGGAAGCAAAGTATCTGCAACATGGAACCCTGTGCTAATTGCCGCCGCGTTAATTGATAAACAAATCCCGATTAACAAACTCAATGGCGTGTTCGTTCATTTGAAAGTTTGGGCGGACGAGTGGCGCGAAGTTTCAGCATCGTTCCGCGATTAGATACCGCCCCACCATACCGGACAGATACCGGACACCTGCCCGCAAAGCCGCATTATTATTGAGTTTTACATACCGCAGTATGAAGAGAAAAAGAGCGGTAACTCAAGGTGAAACCTCGCAAATAAAAAACGAGGTAACACGATGCAAAACGCAGCCACTCAACACTTCCCACCACTGGAGCAAGTAACCCGCCCCACCGTTCCAACTGATGCCGCCGCATATTACTTGAACAGACAGCCGCAAACGCTTCGTGCGTGGGCTTGCCTTGAGAATGGCGCGCTGCGCCCTGTGCGGATTAGTGGCCGCCTTGCGTGGAACGTGGCAAGCATCCGTTTGCTGCTGAGTGGTGGTTAAGCCATGGGCAAACAGAAATCAAATCGCGCTGATGTAGCGCGCAGCTTGCGAGAGCTTGAGATTCTATTCGGCAAAAAATCGCCGCCTGAAAATAAAATCGCCCCGCTGGCAGGCAAGGGCGAAGTGGAAAGCAAATTACCCGTACACGATAGCACTGAGCCAATCCCTTCGCAAGAGGTGCGCTATGGGTGAAATCGAACGCGCTACAAGTGCGCTTCAGAGTATTCCCTGCCCTCCTGATTATGATTCATGGTTCAAACTTTTATGCGCCGCCAAGTCTGCCAATGTGCCAAAAGCTGAAGTTATAAGCTGGTGCGAATTTGGGGACGGGTTCAAGCCTAATGAATTTGAAAGCAAGTGGAAAAGTATTGATGAAAACATCGGCATAAAAGAAGGTTCATTGTTTCATGCTGCCTTTGAAAATGGTTGGAAAGACCAAAGCGAATCACGCGACAAATCATCGCGCCTTAGCTTACCCCTAGCCAAGCCTTCGCCAAGCCCTACAAAGCCCATTAAACAGGCCGTTAATTCAAAGGCTGCTGATATATGGGCGCGGTGCATACCTGCGACACCTGCCGAACAATATATTGACCGCAAACGAGGCAAGCCCGAAGGGGTGCGAGTTTATCCGGCCAGTGCCGAGCCGCTAATTATCCGTGGGCAGAATGTAACGGGTTATCTGGCGGTTCCATGCTGGAGCGGTAACGACCTGCAAACGCTGCAATTCATTCCGCCCGATGGTGGCGACAAATTGAACCTGCCGGGCGCATCGTTCAATGATGGATTTTTTACCGTGGGTGAAATCATTGACCGGGTTTATATCTGCGAAGGTATTGGGCAAGCATGGGCAGTTAATCAAGCAACGGGTAAAGCTGCCGTGGTTTGTTTTGGTGCTGGGCGCATGATGACCGTGGCGAAGGTATTGCGCGACAAATTCCCTTCCCATGGTTTGGTGATAGTGCCCGACCGTGGCAAGGAAGAGCAAGCCGAAAAGATTGCAGCTGCTGTTGCTGGCCAGTGGGTTGAAATGCCCGCTGACAAGCCTTCAAATTACGATGCCAACGACTTCGCGCAAGAGCTTGGCACTGGTGCATTGTCCGACCTGTTGCAACGCACTGAAGCCCCTGCAATGCGTTTCAAGCTGTTATCTGGTGCTGACCTATGCAACGCCCCGCCGATGCGCTGGATGGTGCGTGGTGTGTTGCCGGTTGAAGGGCTGGCCGCGCTTTTTGGTGCAAGCGGAAGCGGGAAAAGTTTTCTGATGCTGGATATAGGCTGCGCTGTTGCCGGTGGTGATTATGAATGGTTTGGCCGCCGTGTTACTCAATGCCCTGTGACATACGTTTGCCTTGAAGGTGAAGCCGGAATCGGAAAGCGCGTCAAGGCGTGGAGTCTGCACCACAACAAGCCCGCGCCGGATGCGCTGCGCTTCATTACGCAACCTTTCGACCTGCTGAGTGATGACGTGCCCGAACTGGCCAAGGCGGTGATTGCCGGTGGTGCTGGCGGGCTGGTGATACTCGACACCTTGAACCGTGCCGCACCTGGAGCCGATGAAAATTCATCCGTGGATATGGGAAACCTTATCGCCGCCGCCAAGCAACTGCAAACGCTGACAGGTGGGCTGGTGCTGCTGGTGCATCACACGGGCAAGGACACAACGAAAGGACTGCGCGGGCATTCGAGTTTATATGCTGCCCTTGATGGTGCGATTGAAGTGACTGCGACCGATACCCGCAAGGCGTGGAGTGTGGCCAAGTCCAAGGATGACGTGACCGGCGATGCGCACCCGTTCAAGTTGGATATTGTGCCAGCGGGAACCGATGACGAAGGCGAGGAAATCACTTCATGCGTGATTGTGCCGGATGATTCAGCCGAAGCAATCAAACAAGCCAAAAGACCTTCGCTGCGAAGTAATCAAAAGATTGCAAACGAAGCTTTGGGCGAAGCACTGCGCAAATCGCCGCACAACGGCAAGGAAGGCGCACCAGTAGGAAGGCCGTGCATTCAATACACCGATGCCGTGGCGATTGTTGCCGAACGCATACCCGCCGATGCCAAGCACAAAACATCACGCGCCAAGATTGCAATCACTGGACTGGTAGAGCGTGGCTTTTTGGCAATGAAAGGGGATTGGTTATGGGACAAATAACACACCCTCTTCACCACACCCGTTCCGCCCCCTTCCCTATAGGGGGAAAGGGGAAGCGGGAAGCGGGTAAGGGCATTTCCCGTTTGAACCGAAACACAGCGAAACGGGCGAAGCGGGAAGCGGGGGAAGCCGTGCCTATTGGCTTTCACTGGTGCAAAGCATGACTAAACCAAAAAAACTAAGCTGGAAATGACTGAGCTGGAGCTACTGCGCGAATTTTATCGACTAAGCACTGAACTCCAGCGTTTGAATGAAAGCAATGAGTTATTACGAAAGGAGGCATTGTTCCGCGAACACGGAGTAATTATTGAATTAGCAATTATGCAAAATTCAACCATACATTGAACCATTTTCAACTACAAAGGAATTTCACCATGACAAAAACAATTGAACAAATATCAAACGAAGCTAACAAAGCCATTGCTGACGCAGACGCAATCTTGAAATTTAACCCATCCAGACCTAATGCAGCCAGACCTGTAACCAAGCCACCAATGGGGGGTCGGACGCATAGTGTTAGCGTAATTATTGCCGATGGTGTGCGTGATATTTTGGCAAAAAAGGAAGCACCTACACATCTCGCCGCTCAAGCTCTTTTCTTCTCCCGTAATCCAGCACTTGCCCGTCAGTATGTTGACGGAAATTAACCATGCCAACCAAGCCAAAAAAGGCAACCAAACCGCCTGTAGTTCACGTAGGGCAAGTTTTGAGGGCAGTACCTACCCCTCAGCTAAAACTAGCCACAATCGAGGATTGCAGGCGGGAAATGGCGCGGGTGTATCGTGATGCCAGACTAGGACAAGCAGATACGCAGGACGCAAGCAGGTTGGTTTATATGCTGACTTCGATAGCCAAGATGATTGAGGTTGGGCAGCTTGAGCAACGACTAATTGCATTGGAGGAAAAACATCATGGCAACACTTGAGCAACGCATTACCGAGCTTGAAGGAAAACTTCAACCTGCCCACTTAACCCGCGAGCGGTTTCGACTCGCGCTCACCACGCTGCCGTTTGCCGAGCTTAACCGAGCCCATGCAAAACTTTTGGACTGGCAGGCAAAAGTTTTGGACGGGTCTTTATCCGAAGCGGACGAATCGCGGCTAGTTTCTGAACTTGAGCAACACATCACGCAACTGGAGCAAAAGAAGCCCTATAATGCTAACACTACGGAATGACGAGCCTCGGTGCCCGGAAGCCGCCGATTGCTAGAGATAGCCCGGCGGTTTTTCTTTTGTGGTGACATTAGGAAAAATCCTACACCAAGCCTACACAGACAATAAATAACTAGGCGCAAAAAAGCCTACATCTCTGTAAGCCTTATCGTTACTGGTGCCGCTTGTCGGATTCGAACTGACGACCTACCGCTTACAAGGCGGTTGCTCTACCAACTGAGCTAAAGCGGCATTAAGACAAAACAACTATAAACCTAAACGGGTGGTGGGTCGGGCGAGATTCGAACTCGCGACCAACGGATTAAAAGTCCGCTGCTCTACCGGCTGAGCTACCGACCCCTTGCAAAGGAGCGCGAATTATACGGATTTAGCCTACCCTGTCAACGCGAAATAACAAAATTTTTCTAAAGGAAGTGCTGCAGAAGCCCTACTAATTTTCAGAGAGGTGGCTTCGCCACGAAAAAGCCTTGCGGCTCGCCCAGCCCAACACCGCGAACTTGATGTCGCTCTGACCGATGTCCAATGCGCCGTAAAGTCCTGCGCCTTCCGCCATTGCGAATCTCCAGCTTGATTGAAGAGTTGAAAGTATGCCTCAACGAGCACAAGCGGCCAAAATCACCGCTCACCACAGCCCCTGTCGAACTCGATACGCCATCGTAAAATTTGTCCAATGATGCCGTTCCAATTCGCGTATCGGCCATATACCTATCAGGCTGTTCACGATAAATAGTTCATCGGCATTGATGACTTCATCCCAATTCAACGCGCGAATTTTTAGTGATACGTTGTTGGTATTCGCCCAAGAAATCACCCGATCACGCTGAATACCCGCTACGCCACAACCCAATAAAGACGAGGTTGTCAGTGTGCCGTCCAGCACAGCGAACAGGTTGCTGCGTACGCCTTCGATGATGTTACCATCGGCATCCATCAGTAGCCCTTCGGCAATTTCTGCATCGTTCCATTCGCTGGCTGCGAGTACATTTTCCAAACGGTTAAGGTGTTTGATGCCCGCCAAGCGGGGTTGCTGACTCAAGCGTAATTGGCACAAGCGCGCTTTGATGCCGTGTATTGACCACTCAGCAGGATAGTCAGGTAAAGGTGCAATATCCCAGAGATGGGTTGATGTGGTTTGCGTAGCAGGTGCGTAACCGCGTGTGGAAATGCCACGGGTGACGATGAGTTTGATCGCGCAGTTATTGATTTGGCGAGATTTAGCCCCCTCTCCCCAACCCTCTCCCACGAGGGGAGAGGGAGTATCAGCATCACTGATAACTCGTGCTAAACCCTTAGAACTTTGGCTCAATAGAATCTCCAACTCAGCGGAAAGTAGCGCAAAGTCTGGGCAGGTTATGCCTAATGCGTTGCAATCGTGTTGAATTTTTTGGTAGTGCAGTGACCAATGTTGCGCTTGGCCATTAGATACGAGCAGGGTGCGAAACACACCGTCGCCGTAGAGTAACCCTCGGTCACGGATACTAATCAAATTGCTGGGTGAGCCGTTGACTAGCATCGCGCTTTGAAACTAAACCTTCTTGAATACCAACGAACCGTTCGTCCCGCCAAAGCCAAAGTTATTATTCACTGCCACATCGATCTTCATATCCCGTGCGGTGTTGGCGCAGTAATCCAAATCACACTCTGGGTCTTGCTCGAAGATATTGATGGTCGGAGGTGAGATTTGATGATGTACAGCCAGTGCGCAGAACACCGATTCAATGCCGCCTGCGCCGCCTAACAAATGACCTGTCATCGACTTGGTGGAATTCACCACTAGCTTATAGGCGTGATCGCCAAACGCCAATTTGATGGCATCGGTTTCATTCTTGTCACCCAGCGGTGTCGAAGTGCCGTGCGCGTTGACGTACTGAACCGCATCAGGATTCAGTCCCGCGTTACGCAAGGCATTTAACATGCTGCGCTTGGGGCCGTCGCTATTCGGCGAGGTGATATGGTAAGCGTCACCGCTCATGCCATAACCTGCCAACTCCGCATAAATTTTTGCGCCACGTGCTTTAGCGTGTTCGTATTCTTCCAACACCATCACGCCCGCGCCTTCACCCATGACAAAACCATCGCGATCTTTATCCCAAGGACGGCAGGCTGTTGCAGGATCATCGTTACGTGTGCTCAATGCGCGTGCCGATGAAAATCCACCCACAGCTAACGCACTCACCGTTGCTTCAGAACCACCCGCAATCATCACGTCAGCATCGCCGTATTCGATGATGCGTGCGGATTCGCCAATGCAATGCGTGCCCGTAGTACAAGCCGAAACCATTGCCAGATTCGGACCTTTCAATCCGAACATCACGGACAAATTGCCCGAAATCATATTGATGATGCTGCCAGGAATAAAGAACGGTGAGATTTTGCGTGGCCCACCCGCCAGATAATCATCGTGCGTTGCCTCGATCAAAGGCAAACCGCCGATGCCCGAACCGATATTCACACCAATGCGTTCTGAGTTTTGATCGGTTACTTCCAGACCGGAGTCCTTGAGTGCCTCAATACCGGCAACCAAACCAAAATGGATAAAACGATCCATTCGGCGTGCATCTTTAGCAGGCAAAAATTGCGTCACGTCAAAATCTTTCACTTCGCCCGCAACCTGCGAAGCCATTGCGCTGGCATCAAAGTGAGTGATATTGGTGATACCCGATTTCCCTGCGACGATGTTCTGCCAAGTCGTGGGAATCCCAATGCCGACTGGGGAAATGATCCCCAGTCCGGTTATGACAACTCTGCGTTTAGACAAGCTAACTCCGAGAAGTGAAACGAGCAAGCCACTGCTCGTTTAATGAAGAGAATTACTTTTGATGTGCCAAGACGTAATCTATGGCTTGCTGAACGCTGGTGATTTTTTCCGCATCATCATCAGGAATTTCGCATTCAAACTCCTCTTCCAGTGCCATGACCAATTCCACCGTGTCCAGTGAATCTGCACCCAAATCATTGACGAATGAAGATTCGTTCTTCACTTCAGCTTCGTTGACACCCAGTTGCTCCGCAACGATTTTTTTAACGCGTTGTTCAATAGACATTTGTTTCTCCTACCTTGTAATTAAAATTCAAAAAAGCTCGCGCATTGTACCAAAGTTGCCGAAAATTCCAAAATGCCAACCGCATCCCATGCAGCAAACTAATCCAACGGTGGCGCGATTTTGATAATTTCTTCCGCCGTTGTTAATCCAGCCACAATTTTTTCCGCGCCATTCAGTCGCAACGGTCGCATCCCTTCACGTTGCGCGAGCAGTTTTATTTTTGCAAGATCGGCATCTTTGCCTATCAATTTTTTGATTTCATTACTCAGCGGCAACATTTCGTAGATTCCAGTTCTCCCGCGATAACCTGTCATGCGGCATTCAAGGCAACCTGTTGGTACGTTCACTTGTGAGGGCTTGGTGGCTTTCCATGGACTGACTAACTCTTGCCAGGTTTCGTCGCTAATTTTTCCTTTGGATTTGCAATGCGTGCATAAGGTGCGCGCTAGCCGTTGTGCCATTACGCCTAATACAGTTGAGTTAATTAAGTAACCTGGTACACCTAGCTCTAGTAATCGGGTAATCGCAGAAGGTGAATCATTAGTATGCAAAGTTGAAAATACCAAGTGACCCGTGAGCGCGGCTTGTATCGCCATCTCCGCTGTTTCCAAATCACGAATTTCGCCGACCATGATGATGTCGGGGTCTTGCCGCAATAGGGTGCGCACGCCATCCGCAAAGTTCAACCCGATGTTGCTTTGCACTTGCATTTGGTTAAATGCTGGCTCAATCATTTCAATCGGGTCTTCTATGGTGCAGACATTCACTTCGGGGGTAGCAACATTTCTGAGTGTGGAATACAGCGTGGTAGTTTTGCCCGAACCTGTTGGTCCAGTCACCAAAATAATACCGTTGGGTTGAGTCGTCCAGTTTTGCCACAGCGTGGTTTGGTCGCGTGAAAACCCCAAATCGGTAAAATTTTTCTGCAATACTTCCGGATCAAAAATACGCATCACCAATTTTTCACCAAACGCTGTCGGCATGGTGGATAAACGTAATTCAATCTCTTCGCCGCCCGCGCTGATGGTTTTGATGCGCCCATCTTGCGGTCTGCGCTTTTCCACCATGTCCATACGTCCCAACAATTTGATACGATTGGTGATGGCGTTGGTGACATTGGGCGGAAGCTGGTAAACAGGGTGCATTACACCGTCGATACGGAAACGCACCGTGCCGACATCGCGGCGCGGCTCCAAATGAATATCACTGGCGCGCTGCTCGAACGCATATTTGAACAGCCAATCCACCAATGAAACAATGTGCTGTTCGTTGGCATCAAGATTCTGGCTTTTACCTAACTCAACCAGCTGCTCGAAATTCTGCACCCCCGCATCCCCGCCCGTCTTGGCTTTGTTGGCGAGATGTACCGAATTGGCAAGATTGTAAATTTCCGGCAGGTAATGATTGATGTCTATCGGGCTGGCGAACACCAATTTTATTTTTTGGTTGAGTGCGCGCTCTAACTCCGCGACCCATTCGGTTAAAAACGGCTCGGCGGTGGCAATGGTGACCTCGCCATTGCCCGCCTTGATCGGCATAATTTTCAACCGTTCCGCGTAAGATTTTGAAACGATACTGGCGATGCCCCCAAAATTTAATTTGAGCGGATCAACGTGAAAGTATTCCATCCCCACCTTGCCTGCCAGCCATTCGCTGAGGACTTCGATGGTGAGAATTTTGTTGGGTGTAAGTTGGTTATGCCATTGCTGCTCGGCAATGATTGCCAAAGGATGAACGTGTACATCTTTACGGTTTGCGGCAAGCTTATCCGCATCGTCGGACAACGCCATACCGTCCTGCACCAAGAGTTGCAATACCTCACCGAGGGTGAGTTTGTGAGGGAAAGACAGTGACGCTGTACTCATGGCAAACCTTCCACAGAGAGAGTGCTAGGCAAGGGTGTTACGAGTGACCCGCTTCAATAATTGCCGACTGCTGCAAATTAGAGGACTCAACTTCTTGCTCCGAAACAGGAGTAGACTTCTTTAACAGCTTAGCTTCTTTCTTTTGCTTTTTAGCGATTTCTTTTTGACGCTTTTCAAACGTGTAATTTGGCTTTGCCATTTTTACCCCCTAAGTGCAATTGTTTATTTTAAGTAACTATACTGACTACTCCATGTACATGCCGCCATTTACGTGCAGCGTCACGCCCGTGATGTAAGCTGCGTTAGAACTAGCTAAAAATGCCACGGCGGCAGCAATGTCGGCAGGCTGACCCAAACGTTTAAGCGGGACATGTTCAACCAGTTTTGCGCGTTGCTCTTCACCCAAAGCCAACGTCATATCGGTATCAATAAATCCGGGTGCCACACAATTCACAGTGATGTTGCGACTGCCAATTTCTTGCGCGAGTGATTTGGTAAAACCCACCATCCCCGCCTTGGAAGCCGCGTAGTTCGCCTGTCCTGGGTTACCCATGCTACCCACCACGGACGAAATGCTGATGATGCGTCCCGTTCTTGCCTTCATCATGCCGCGCAACACTGCACGGCTCATGCGAAACACGGACTTCAAATTGGTCGTCAGTACATCATCCCATTCCTCGTCGCTCATGCGTGCCAACAAATTATCTTTGGTGATGCCCGCGTTATTGACCAAGATGCTGATACTGCCAAATTGTTTGATAATCTCGACTAACACTTGCTCGGTCTGCGCCACATCATTCACATTCAACGCCATGCCTGCACCTTTGATGTTGTCTACTGCCAAGTAATCGCTGATAGCTTGCGCACCTTTATCGCTAGTCGCCGTGCCGATTACCGTTGCACCTTGCTTGCCCAGCTCCAATGCGATTGCTTGACCTATGCCGCGAGATGCACCTGTTACGAGTGCGATTTGTCCTTGAAGTGTCATGCTCTATCCTTATGCGAATGTAGTCAAAGCCAATGTCAACGCTGCACCATCGTTCATCGCCAATGCTTGTTGATTTGTGTCGATACGTTTATTCAGTCCTGCAAGCACCTTGCCCGGCGCGCATTCCACGTTATGCGTGATTCCTTGATTGCCAAATGCCAGAACGGTCTCGACCCAACGCACCGGCGAATACAGTTGGCGAACCAACGCATCTTTAATCGCTTCACCGTCATTATGAGCCGTGACATCAGCGTTGTGCAAAACGGGAATCGTTGGTATTTGCACCTCAATATTTCTCAGATATTCACGCAACTGTTCTGCCGCGCCTTTTAACAAACTGCAATGTGACGGCACACTCATCGGCAACATAATGGCGCGCTTCGCACCTTTCGCTTTTGCCAGCTCCATACCGCGCTCCACTGCAGTGCGGTTGCCTGCAATCACCACTTGCCCCGGCGAATTGTAATTCACCGCTTCCAGCACTTCGCTATGTGCCGCTTCGGCACATACTAATCGAACCACCTCGTCGTCCAAACCCAGAATCGCTGCGATGCCGCCCACACCTTCAGGAACAGCTTGTTGCATACATTGCGCACGATAACGCACTAGTGGTAACGCATCGGCAAAACTTAATGCTCCCGCTGCAACCAACGCGGTGTATTCACCCAAACTGTGTCCCGCCATCATGGTTGGCGTTGCGCCATTTTGCGATTGCCACGCACGCCACACGGCCACACCAGCAGTCAACATAATCGGCTGCGTGTTCACCGTGGCATTGAGATCAGCATCACTACCCTCCGTCACCAGCTCCCACATATCCTGTTTCAATATGTCAGACGCTTCAGCAAAGGTATTACGCACCACTGGAAAATCGGCATAACCGTTCATCATGCCGCGTGATTGCGAACCTTGACCGGGAAATACAAATGCAAATATAGTCATTAGGAAATTAGTCGTTAGTTAATTAGAATTTAATTGAAATAAAACCCGATGTGATGACAGCCAATCCAAGCCAAACTGCCGCGATAACTACCCCTCTTGTAAAATCTCCCTCCCGAAACTTCCCAAGCAAACCTTTGATTACGTAAAATGTAACTAGCAGCCCCGCAACCCACTGAATGAATTTTAGGATTAGCATAAACGATCCTATTTCAATTCTTGGTTACCACCGAATCAATATCGCACCCCAGGTAAATCCACCCCCCACCGCTTCGAGCAGTATATTTTGTCCAGCTTGCACGCGACCGTCACGTACTGCCGTATCAAGTGCCAACGGAATGGAAGCGGCTGAGGTATTGCCATGTTTAGCGACGGTGACCACGACATTATCCATGCTCAAGCCTAGCTTTTTAGCCGTCGCTTCCATTATGCGAATGTTGGCCTGATGCGGAATGAGCCAGGAAATATCCGTGCCTTTCAGATTGTTTTCTTCCAGCACCTCTTCTACGACTTCGCTTAATACTTTAACGGCAAATTTGAATACTGCCTGACCTTCCATTTTGATGAAGGGATCGCCTTGCACAACGCCGTTGCGCACATTGCCATCTGCCTTGAGCATGTCGCGATGACTACCATCGGCATGCAACTTACAGGCAACGATGCCGGGTGTTTCCGAAGCGCGTAGCACCACCGCGCCTGCACCATCGCCAAATAATACGCAGGTGGTGCGATCATTCCAATCCAACATGCGAGTCAATACTTCCGCGCCCACTACTAACGCCGTTTTCGCTTGCCCACCGCGAATGTATAAATCGGCGATGTTCATCGCGTAAACAAACCCGCCACATACTGCCTGAATATCAAATGCAGCCGAGCCATTTTTAATGCCCAATTTGTCTTGCAAAATGCAGGCGGTACTAGGAAAAATTTGGTCGGGGGAAGTTGTCGCGATGATGATTAAATCAATTTCATTTGCGCTAATGCCTGCCGCTGAAATGGCGTTAATACTGGCTTGCAGGGCAAGGTCGCTGGTGAGTTCATTATCGGCTGCAACGTGCCGCTCATGGATACCGCTGCGCGATACGATCCAGTCGTGGGAGGTATCGACCATTTTTTCCAGGTCGAAATTGGTCAGCGTTTTTGTCGGCAGATAACTGCCTGTTCCGATAATGCGTGAATACATCAACTCGCTCCTTGCTCAGGTTTTTGACGCTGGTGATGCCACTTCTCGATATGCTCGCTTATATGCTGCAACATGCCACCGCGCGCTTCTTCGGCGGCGCGTTCAATCGCAAAACCAAACGCGTAAGCATCCGCTGAACCGTGGCTCTTGACTACGATACCTTTCAAGCCGAGGAAGCTCGCACCATTGTAACGACGATGATCCAGTCTATGCTTGAAAGATTTGAGCGCGGGTACTGAGAACAGCGCACCTAGTTTGGTAAATATATTTCGGCTGAATTCTTCGCGTAAAAAACCGCCCATCATTTTTGCCACACCTTCAGCGGTTTTCAATGCGACATTGCCGACAAATCCATCGCATACCACCACGTCAGTAGTACCCAGAAATATATCATTGCCTTCCACGTTGCCGTAGAAATTAAGGTCACTAGCTTGCAGCAATTCAGCAGCTTGCTTAACAACTTCGTTGCCTTTGATGTCTTCACTACCGATGTTCAACAAGCCCACAGTAGGGTTAGCTTTGTGTTCCAATGCAGTGACTAAGGTTGAGCCCATCAAAGCGAATTGCAGCAGATGTTCAGCGGTGCAATCCGTGTTCGCTCCCAAATCGAGCATGCAGACCTGACCTTTGTTGGTGGGCAAGTACGATGCAATCGCGGGACGATCAATGCCAGGTATGGTTTTCAGTACATAACGTGCGGTCGCCATTAGCGCACCGGTATTGCCTGCACTGATGCAAGCAGCGGCTTCACCACTTTTGACCAGATTGATCGCAATGCGCATCGAAGAATCTTTTTTGCCGCGCAACGCAGATTGAGGAGATTCATCCATTCCCACCACTTCAGTGGCGGCATGAATACGCAAATGCGGACCAACTTGCGCACCTAAAGCGCGCAACTCTGCTTCGATAGCGTCAGCAAGACCTACCAAAACAATCGTGTCGTTGGGAAATTTCTTTAGATATTCAACTGCAGCTGGTATGGTGACCGTCGTGCCGTGGTCGCCACCCATCGCATCTATGGCTAAGGTTACATCCACTAAGCGATTCCTAAGTAACTAAAGAAAACAGCCGATAGAAAATCGGCTGCGTAGCACAACAAAACGAATAGTCTAGTCAGCTTTAGTCTTAACTACTTTTTTACCACGGTAAAAGCCAGTTGGGCTGATGTGGTGACGCAAATGATTTTCGCCTGTCGTTGGCTCAATCGCCAATGCCGGGATAGTCAAAAAATCATGCGCGCGGTGCATACCACGCTTGGATGGGGACTTCTTGTTTTGCTGAACTGCCATGCTAATACTCCTTGATGAAACTATCTAATGATTAAAACTCTTCAATTTTGCCAAAGCCGCAAAAGGATGCGTTTCATCCTCAACCGGGCTTTGGCTATTTGCCGCCTGACACGCGCCAAACTCATGTTTAGGCGCAATGGGCAGGCTTAACAAAATCTCTTCTTCCAACAAACTCACTACATCTAGATGCTTGTCCGCCAACACGCTGTCGAATTCCGCTTCGTCATCCTCTAGCGCATCTAAACTTGCCTGATCACGCAACAACAACCTCGTCACCAGCTTAATCTCGTATTGCATTACACTCAAACAACGCTGGCACTGCAACTGACACAATCCAGTTACACGAACACCCAACCACGGAATCGCCTGCTTATCTACACCGCCCTGTACGATGTAGCTCAACGCACCTTGCGTATTGCTCAACACATCCGCCAGTCTCGGCATCTCGGCAAGCAACAATTCACCGCTGATTTGCTGACCGTTCTTGGCGAAATCTAAGCTATCTATGAAAGGTCGTGCATACATGAGGCGCGCATGATATATTTTTCGCCCTACCCTGTCAAAAAACCTGAGGATTATAAATGACAACCACCATCGGCTGGATAACAATTTTAGCAAGCATGACGATGGGTATCGTCACAAATGCGGCAGCGGTGTCGGAAAATAATTCGAGCGAGTCATCCGTATTCACACCGGCGAAACAAACGAAGCCGTGCTGTAATTGACGCTGCCACATCGGCAGTTTTTACGCTGTCCAATGA
>JBEBKA010000059.1:0-14523 GCA_040079595.1 Gallionella sp. | reverse complement strand
ACGCTGCCTGCAATTCATTCGCCGCTTTTACTTTGCTAATGCCCACGCTAGATCCTTCATTGGCGGGCTTGACGAATAACGGCAAGCCTAATTTTTTTACCACGGATGCTGCGTCACTATTCGCGTTTAACATTTCAAAATCGGGAATCGGCAACCCCGCCGCCTGCCACACCAGCTTGGTGCGCCACTTATCCATGCCCAATGCGGAGGCCATTACGCCGCTGCCCGTGTAAGGGATGCCCAACAATTCCAGCGCGCCTTGAACCGTGCCGTCTTCGCCGTAACGTCCATGCAGCGCGATAAAGGCACAGCTAAAATTTTGATCTTTGAGTTCTTGTAAATTACGTGTCGCGGGGTCGAACGCATGGGCATCCACACCGCTACGCAACAAGGCTGCCAATACCGCTGCCCCGCTCTTGAGTGAAATTTCACGCTCGGCGGATTTACCGCCAAACAACACTGCGACTTTGCCAAATTTATTCATTGTTTCCATCCAAAATCTAAACCAGCCACAGAGAACACAGAGTCCACAGAGAGGGCAATGTGTTGTTCTCTGTGTTCTCTGTGGCTAAACATGTTTTTCTCCTACCAAACGAACCTCGCACTGCAAAGCAACACCTAACTTCTGTTGCACCACGACTTGCACTTGGTTAATCAAATTCTCGATGTCGGCGGCTGTCGCACCCCCAACATTCACAATGAAATTGGCGTGCTTTTCCGATACCTGCGCACCGCCAATTTGCTTGCCTTTCAGCCCACACAGTTCAATCAATCGCGCTGCATAATCGTTAGGCGGATTTCTAAACACCGATCCCGCATTGGGTAAATTCAATGGCTGTGTCGCGATGCGTTTATTCAGCAACGCTTTAATTTCTTGACGCGCAATATCGCCATCGCCCGATGCAAAATCCATCCATGCTGAGACAAAAAATTCTTCACGTACTTCGTGTGAAACAACATGGCGGTAGCCAATCTCATAATCTTCGGCAGTGCGTTGAAACAATTCGCCGCGACGATTCATTACCAATACACGCTGTACTTTTTGCCAAGTTTCGCTACCGTAGCAACCAGCATTCATCGCCAACATGCCACCGACTGTGCCGGGGATACCTGCAAAAAAAGCAGCGCCGCTTAAATTATGTGTCGCTGCAAAGCGCGCCAGTTTTGCACCCGCCACACCTGCTTCAACATACACGGAATCGTCATTTTCCAAATGCAATTCATTTAGCGCACCATGCATCAGCAGCACCGTGCCACGCACACCGCCATCACGCACCAACAAATTGCTACCCAAGCCAACCACATACAGCGGCTCACCTACTGGCAAGCTGCGCAAAAACACTTGCAGGTCAACCAAGTCCGCAGGTTGATACATGCGTTCCGCCACGCCACCCGCACGCCAACTGGTGTGTTTGCTCATCGGCACGTTGTGACGTAACTCGCCACGTAACGCACACTGATTAAATAGTTTGGGCTCGCTCATATTCATGGTTGCTGTAATTGCACCAACGCACCTGGCGTATAACCTATCGACCCCGCACCCATAGTGACCACTACATCACCATCTCGCACCATCTGCATAATCGCCTGTGGCATATCGGCAATCTGCTCCACAAACACGGCAGCGGTTTGCCCTGCCACACGCAATGCTTGCATCAATGCGCGCCCGTCCGCCGCAACAATCGCCTGCTCGCCTGCCGCATACACTTCGCCCAACACCAGTGCATCCACGGTGCACAACACTTTGACAAAATCATCAAACACGTCACGGGTGCGTGTGTAGCGATGCGGCTGAAAGGCAAGCACCAAACGCTTGTCCGGAAATGCACCGCGCACCGCAGCCAAAGTCGCCGCCATTTCTACCGGATGATGTCCATAGTCATCGATAAGGGTGAAGGTGCCGCGAGAAGCGGTAACGACTGCTCCCTCTCCCTTCGGGGGATAACCAGCGACTTGCCCGCTCGCGGGCTTAGTCGAATGGCTAGTTGTTTTATCAGGGTTGGGGTGGGAGAGCGCAACTGGCGGCAACTGAATTTCGCCATAACGCTGGAAGCGTCTGCCCACCCCTTCAAATTCGGCGAGTGCCGCGACGATGGCCTCGTCCGCCACCCCCACTTCCAGAGCCACGGCAATAGCCGCTAACGAATTCAGCACGTTATGGATGCCGGGCAAATTCAAGACAATGTGCAAATCTTTATCTGAGCCTATGCCGCGACGCTGCACGGTGTAGTGCATCTGACCGCCCTTATGTTGCACATTCACCGCACGAATTTGCGCATCCTCACACAGACCGTAAGTACAAACTGGCTTGGAAATACGCGGCAAAATTTCACGCACATTGGCATCATCGATACATAGCATCGCCATGCCATAAAATGGCAGGTGCTCAACGAAATCGACGAACGCTTGTTTAAGCTTGGCGAAGTCGTGACCATAAGTTTCCATGTGGTCGGCATCAATGTTGGTGATGACGGACAGAATGGGTTGCAAATATAAAAACGAAGCATCGGATTCATCGGCCTCGGCAACGATGAAATCGCTTTGACCCAGTCGCGCATTGGTGCCGCTGCTGTTTAATTTCCCGCCAATCACAAAAGTGGGGTCCAAGCCACCCTTGCTTAAAATACTGGCAGTGAGCGAAGTAGTCGTGGTCTTGCCATGTGTCCCCGCAATGGCGATGCCCTGACGCAAACGCATCAATTCCGCCAACATCATGGCGCGTGGCACGACAGGAATATGCCGCGCCCGCGCAGCCACAACTTCAGGATTATCTTTACCCACGGCGGTCGATACCACGACGGCATCAGCATGGATCAAATTCGTTTCAGCGTGTCCCAAATAAATCGTTGCGCCCAACTCTTTCAGCCGCTGTGTCGCCACGTTCTCACTCAAGTCTGAGCCGCTCACCTGATAGCCCGAATTCAACAACACCTCGGCGATACCGTTCATGCCCGAACCGCCGATGCCAACGAAATGAAGATGCTTTACTTTGTGCTTCATGCCGCCAGCTCCTCACACACATTTGCGACCGACAACGCCGCATCAACTTTGGCCAAGCCACGCGCCAGCATTGCCATAGACAATAATTTTTCACGGCTCAACTCGCGTAATAGCTGCGCTAATTTTTCCGCACTCATCTCGCTCTGCGGCAACAATATCGCTGCTTTTTTCTCGCTTAAAAAACGCGCGTTATGCGTTTGATGGTCGTCCACCGCAAACGGAAAGGGAATCAAAATACTTGCCACTCCCGCTGCCGCCAACTCGGCAATCGTCAATGCCCCCGCGCGACAAATCACTAAATCCGCGTTGGCATAAAACGCTGCCATATCATCCAAAAATGGTTTGATGTCTGCCTGCACATTGGCTTGCTGATAGAGCTGCTTTACCGTCTCGGCATGTTGTTTCCCCGCTTGGTGCGTCACATGGGGGCGTGCTTCAAGCGTAATGAGCGCGAGTGCTTGCGGGATGATTGCGTTGATTGCCGTCGCACCCAAACTTCCGCCGACCACCAACACATTCAGCTTGCCACTGCGACCGGCAAAGCGTTGTTCGGGTTGCGGCAATGCAGCGATTTCACTGCGCACTGGATTGCCGCACCACACGGCTTTCGGCAGCACGTTCGGGAAGCCGCTCATCACTCGCGTGGCGATTTTCGCCAACACTTTATTGCTCAATCCCGCAACGGAATTTTGTTCGTGTATCACCAAAGGGCGGCGTAGCAATACCGCCATTAAGCCCCCAGGGAAGGTGATGTAGCCGCCCATACCCAATACCGCGTCGGGGCGATGACGGAAAATCGCCACCGCGCTTTGCCACAACGCAATCAGCAAATTGAACGGCAGCATCAATTTTCTGGCGATGCCTTTACCGCGCAAACCGGAAAAGCGCACCATCGCCATGTCATAGCCATGCTTGGGCACAAGCTCGGCTTCCATACTGTTCGGTGCACCCAGCCAAGTCACCCTCCAACCTTTGTTGCGCAATACATCGGCAACTGCAATTGCCGGAAAAATATGACCGCCTGTACCTCCGGCCATGATTAAGAGAGAGCGGCTCATTGGAGCAAACCCTTTTTAGCCACAGAGAACACAGAGTTCACAGAGAAATCGCCATGAAATTTTCTGTTTGTGCATTTAATAAATATGGGCTTCATATTCCCGAATTGGAAAAACAATACTGCCCAAAAATTCGCTGCACATACAAAGCGGATGACGAGGTTTTCTCTGTGAACTCTGTGTTCTCTGTGACTAATTTGCTTTTGAATTTTCATATCGGCAGCCCTCGTGCAACACGGCGGTTTTCATAATCCACGCGCAGCAACACCGCAGCGGCGATGCAGTTCACCACCACACCGCTACCACCGAAGCTGAGGAACGGCAGGGTCAAGCCCTTCGTTGGCAAGATGCCCATATTCACGCCGATGTTGATCATGGCTTGAAAGCCCAGCCACACGCCGATACCTTGCGCGACCAATGCAGAAAAATTGCGCTCCAAAAATGCCGCTTGGCGACCGATACGAAACGCGCGAATCACAAAAATTCCAAACAACACAATTACAGCGGTAACACCGACCAACCCCAACTCTTCGGCGATTACCGCCATCAAAAAGTCGGTGTGCGCTTCGGGCAAATAAAATAATTTTTCGACACTGCCGCCCAACCCCACACCCAGCCATTCGCCGCGTCCAAATGCAATCAGCGCGTGGCTCAGTTGATAGCCTGTGCCAAACGGGTCGTCCCAAGGGTCCATAAAGCCCGTGACCCGTTTCAAGCGGTAGGGCGAAGAAAGAATCAGTGCGGTAAACGCCAACGGCAAGGCAATCATCAGCGCGGCAAATACTTTGAGGTTGAAGCCGCCCAACCACAAGGTGCAGAAAGCGATGGCAATAATCACCACGAACGCGCCCATGTCCGGCTCTAGCAATAACAATGTTCCTACCAGCACCATCACTACCAACATCGGAAGAAATGCTTTAACCAGCAAATGTTTGATGTTGCCCTTGCGCACCGTGTAATCGGCGGCATACAGCACCACGAACAGCTTCATCAATTCGGAAGGCTGCAAGTTAATTACCAACAGCGACAGCCAACGACGACTGCCATTCACCTCTTTGCCAACATGCGGAATCAGCACCAGCACCAATAAAACCGCACCTCCCAGAAAAAGGTACAGGGCATATTTTTGCAGCGTCTGAACAGGAAATTGAAAAGCAGCCACTCCTGCCATTAAGCCAAGTGCAATAAAAATTCCGTGACGCACTAAATAATAGGTGGGTTGATGCCCCGTAAATTTGCTCGCCTCCGCCGTCGCAATCGAAGACGAATACACCATCACAAAGCCCAATGCGAGCAATGCGATCAACACCCAAATGAGCAATTCATCAAATTGAACTTGGGGTGGGGCGGTGCGCGTTTTAATCAATGCAGCCATGCGCCATCCTGACTAAATTGCGCACCACCATCCAACAAGAATGATGCGGTTGATTGATTAAGCGCGTGTACAGCTTGTACAAAAACTTCCGCACGATGTTCGTAATTGCGGAACATATCGAAACTCGCACACGCGGGAGACAACAACACGGCATCATCTTTCTCCGCCAATTGCGCGGCTTGTCGCACGGCAGCCCCCATGTCTTTTGCATACACTACAAATACGCCGCTACCGCCTAATGCTGAGGCAATCAACGGTGCGTCGCGCCCGATCAATACCACGGCGCGGGCATGTTTAATCACGGCTTGCTTGAGTGGTGAAAAGTCTTGTCCCTTGCCTTCGCCACCCGCAATCAACACCGATTTGCAGCCCAGTCCTTCCAGTGCAGCAACCGTCGCGCCGACATTTGTGCCTTTGGAATCGTCGTAATACGTCACGCCATCAATCACCGCCACGCGCTCCACGCGATGTGGCAAGCCTTTGAAACTGCGCAGTGCCTCCAATAATTTCGCCATCGGAAAATCAATTGCACGTCCCAATGCCAAGGCTGCCAGGGCGTTCGCCACATTATGCAAACCAAAAATCTGCAACTCGCTGGCTTTCAATAACCGTTGCGCACCTTGCATCAACCAAATTTCCTCACCCTCACGACTGATGCCGAAGTCCGCTTCATTGGTGGGCATGCTCAAACCAAAGGTAATGGTGTGGCACTTCGGGCGCGCCATATTCATGCTGCGATCATCATCACGGTTCAACACCTGCACGCCGCAACCCATGAGGATATTGGCTTTGGCGGCACTGTATTCATCCATGCTGGGATAGCGATCCAAATGATCTTCGCTGATATTAAGTACCGTAGCGACATCGGCTTTCAAGCTGCGCGTGGTTTCTAATTGAAAGCTAGAGAGTTCCAACACCCACACTTCAGGTTGATTTACGCCACGCTCCAACACCACATCCAGCACGGCGGGAGAAATGTTGCCCGCCGCCACGGCATCTTTTCCCGCCGCCTTGCACAAATGTTCCATCATGCTGGTCACGGTGGTTTTGCCATTTGAACCCGTGATAGCAAGAATGTGTGGGCGATTTTTTTCTGGTAAAGACTGTGCAAATAATTCGATGTCACCCACCACTTCCACGCCACGCTCAACTGCCCGCGCCACAGCGGGATCACGTAGCGGTACACCAGGACTGATGGCAATCAATTCAATGCCATCAAACAATGCATCGGTAAAATTGCCGCAGAAAATTTGTTCTGCTGCGACGTACTGACTGACCTCGGTCAAACTGGGCGGGGCATTGCGGCTGTCTGCCACGCGCAAATTTGCCTGCTGTAAACTTAACCAGCGCACCATAGACAACCCCGTCTCACCGAGACCCAGTACCAATACTGATTTTTTTTGATGGGTACTCATCTTAGCTTCAGCGTCGCCAGTCCTATTAAGACCAGTAACATCGTTATAATCCAGAAGCGCACTACCACTTGCGTTTCTTTCCAACCCTTCTGCTCGAAGTGATGGTGTAATGGAGCCATCAGCAAAATACGTTCGCCCTTGCCAAACCGACGCTTGGTGTATTTGAAGTACGACACTTGCATCATTACCGACACCGCCTCAATGACGAACACGCCGCCCATGATGAACAACACCAATTCCTGGCGGATGATGACCGCCACCGCACCGAGTGCCGCGCCCAGTGCCAGTGCACCGACGTCGCCCATAAACACTTCAGCCGGATAGGCGTTAAACCATAAAAATGCCAGCCCCGCCCCCGCAATCGCGGCACAGAACACTGCTAATTCACCCGCGCCCGGAATCGCTGGCTCTCCCAAATATTTGGAGAACTCGGCGTGTCCCGCCACGTAAGAAAAAATTGCCAGCGCGCTAGCCACCATCACCACGGGCATGATCGCCAAACCATCCAAACCATCGGTGAGATTTACCGCATTGCTCGTACCCACGATGACCAAATAAACCAACACAATAAAACCCACTACGCCCAACGGAAACACTAAATGCTTGAAGAATGGCACAATGAATTCGGTATGCGCGGGCAATGTGGCGTGATTCCACAAATAAAAACCTACACTCAGCGCGATGAGTGATTGCCAAAACATTTTTGCTCTTGCCGACAAGCCGTCAGGATTGCGATGCACCACTTTGCGGTAATCATCCACCCAACCAATTGCGCCCACTCCCACCGTGGTAAACAGCACCACCCAGATGTAGGCATTGGATAAGTCACCCCACAACAAAGTGGTCATTACCACCGATGCCAAAATCAGTGCGCCCCCCATGGTTGGCGTACCCGCTTTAACCAGATGCGTTTGCGGACCATCGCTGCGCACCGACTGCCCGATTTTCATCGCCGCCAACTTGCGTATCATCCACGGACCGAGCATGAAGGAGATTACCAATGCGGTCATTGCCGCCAACACCGCACGCAACGTGATGTAGTTGAACACGCTGAAAGTGCGTACATCCAACGACAGCCAATGAGCGAGTGCGAGTAACATTTAATGAATCTCCTGATTGTCTGTTGCAGGAGATTTTTTATTTCGCCTGTCATCTGCACTAACTCTTCGCTCATCGCCTTGCGTTAAATCCACACAGTGCATCACCACACGTTCCATTTTCATAAAGCGCGATCCTTTCACCAGCACCGTGGTGTGGTCGTCCAGTGTTTTATCCAGCTCATTTTGCAACTCTTCGATACGCTCAAAATGTTGCGCACCCTCGCCAAACTTGCGCACCGCGTTGCGGCTTAACTCACCCAACGCCAATAATTTTTCGATGCCCGCGCGATGAGCCGCCTCGCCAATTTCGGCATGCAGCATTGCCGCGTCATCGCCCAACTCACCCATGTCGCCCAACACCAGCACGCGCTTGCCCGCGCTGTCTGCCAGCACCTGAATGGCGGCACGCAGCGAAGCAGGGTTGGCGTTATAGGTATCATCGATAATGACCGCACCTTGCTTGCTCTCACGTCGCTGCAAACGACCTGCCACACCGCCAAATTTTTCTAAACCTGCCGCAATAATCTCCAGCGGGATGTTCAATGCGATTGCCGCAGTGGTTGCGGCAAGCGCGTTACGTGCATTGTGTTCGCCAGGCACTTGCAAGTTAGCGACAAATGCGCCAAGTGGCGTACTCACTTCCAACTTCAAACCGCCACCATGCGGCTGCCAAGCACCGGACACATCTGCCTGTGGGTTCAGACCAAATTCCAACAATTGCTCTGCGCCCGCCAAAGTGCGCCATAGCGGCGCGTACTCATCATCAGCATTGATGACCGCAGTGCCGCCATGTTGCAAGCCGTTAAAAATTTCACCTTTCGCTTGAGCGACCGCCTCTACCGAACCCAGCCCTTGCAAGTGTGCGCCGCTAGCGTTGTTGATTAACACCACTGTTGGCTCAGCGATACGCGTTAAATAATCGATTTCACCAAAATGATTCATGCCCATTTCAATCACCGCAAAACGGTGTTGCGACTTCAAGCCGAGCAACGTCAACGGCATCCCAATATCGTTATTGAAGTTACCTTGTGTCGCCAACACCGCTTCCGCCTTGCCTGTCGCCGCACGCAGAATATGAGCCAACATTTCTTTCACAGTGGTTTTGCCGTTACTGCCTGTGATCGCCACCAGTGGAATTTGAAATTGCTTACGCCAATGTGCCGCCAACTTTCCCAACGCGAGCTGCGTGTCATCGACCAATATCAACGGACAATCCATCTCGTGATGTTGATAGCTATCCACATTCACCAACGCCGCCACCGCACCTTGTTGCGCAGACTGATTGACGAATCCATACCCGTCAAAATTATCACCGCGCAACGCGACGAACAAATCGCCGATGGCGATTTTTCGGCTATCACTCGAAATGGATTTGAAGCGCAGGTTTTTCCCCACGAGGCGACCATTCAAAACTTGCGTCGCCTGTTGTAGCGTCATCATGCGCGCACCTCTGGCATCCAATTTTTCAGAGCTTGCTCGGCAACTAGCACATCACTAAAGGCATGTTTAACACCGCTGATTTCCTGATAGTCCTCGTGACCTTTACCCGCCACTAGCACGGTATCTAATTTATCTGCAAGACTGATAGCACGAGCGATTGCGGCAGATCTATCCGCCATAATTTCGTGGTTGTTTTGACGCATGCCATTCACGATTTCCGCCATGATGCGTTGCGGATTTTCACTGCGCGGATTGTCGCTGGTGACGATGCAATGGTCGGAAAACTGCTCCGCCACCTTGCCCATCATGGCGCGCTTGCCGCGATCCCGATCACCGCCACAGCCGAATACGCAAATCAATTTGCTCGCTTGTGTCGCGTTAATTTCACGCAAGGTCTGCAATACTTTTTTCAGCGCGTCAGGGGTATGTGCGTAGTCCACCACCACAGTGGGTTGTTGCGCGTTACCGAGTCGCTGCATTCGTCCCGCCACCGCTTGCACGTTACTCAACGCAGCCACCGCGTCGCTCAAACTGATGTCGCTGACCAACAACACCGCCAACGCGCCCAATAAATTTGCTGCGTTGAATCGCCCCAACAACGGGCTTTGCAGTTGTGTCGCACCCCAGCTTGAATGAATTTCCAAGCGCAAGCCTTGCCCGCTCATGGCGGCAGGGTGTCCGTACACCATACGTATGCCCAGTCGTTCGGCGTGTTGCAAAGCCGCATCCGTCAATCCATAGCCCACCACTTCGGGAATTAAAAATTGTTTTTCTCGTTCGCGTCCCCTCCCGCTTGCGGGGTAACCAGCAACTTGGCTGGTGTTATTTACCAGCTTAGTTGAGTGGCTAGTTTTTTCATCAGAGAATTGAGGAGAGTGAGATACTTCATTCAACAGTTGCTCGGCCAGCTCCACACCAAGCGCATCATCCAAATTCAGCACCGCAAATTTCAATTGATCCCATTGGAATAATTTGCGTTTGCTGTCAGCGTAGCTTTGCATATCGCCGTGATAGTCGAGATGATCGCGGCTCAGATTGGTGAGTAGTGCCACATCAAATGCGACCGCGTTGACGCGTCCCTGTGCCAGAGCGTGAGAAGACACTTCCATCGCCACCGACCGCGCACCTTGATGCAGATAATCAGCCAACAATCCGTGTACCCGTATCGCATCAGGCGTGGTGTTATCACTGGGCTGCAAGCCATTAACAAAGCCGTTTCCCAGCGTGCCGATTAACGCGCAGCTTTTTTGATGGTCGTTTAACGCGGAGGCAATCCAATGCGCCGTCGAGGTTTTTCCATTCGTCCCTGTAATGCCGATCATCTGTAATTTTTGCGAGGGCGATCCATACACAACATCCGCAATCCCGCCCGCCGCATCGCGCAAATTATTTACCGCCACATGCGGCACATTCCAATCAGCATTCCAACCAAAATTCCGTGAATCCCAAATCACTGCATTTGCACCCAGTGCAATGGCTTGTGCGATGAATTGCCGACCATCTAATTTTTCACCTGGATACGCAACAAAGGTGTCTCCTGTTTTCACGGCGCGGCTATCGGTGACCAAATGAGTGAGCGTGACGCCCAACGCTTGCAATTGCTGAACGACTGAACGCGCGGAGACCGTCATCAAATCTCCTCCTGAGCAAGATATTTTGTCGGCACAATGACGTTGTTGAGCGGCGCATCATGCGGCTCGCCCAATTCTTGCAATGCTGCGCCCACCACTTTGCTGAACACGGGTGCCGCAACCAATCCACCGTAATACTGTTTATTATCCGGCTCATCTATCATCACCGCGACAATCAGACGCGGATTAGAAACAGGCGCAAATCCAACAAAGGAAGCGACGTATTTATCAACGTAACGACCGCCTTCCAATTTATGCGCCGTACCCGTTTTCCCCGCCACGCGATACCCCGCCACTTGCGCCAACGGTGCAGTGCCATCCACTTTCACCACCGACTCCATCATGTCGCGCAAGGCATGGGCAGTCGCCTCAGAAAATACTTTTCTCCCCATGGCTGGGCGATCCAACTTCAACAAGGAGATAGGCTTCAATTCGCCGTTGTTGGCGAAGATGGTGTATGAGCGCGCCAGCTGCAATAAATTAACTGACATACCATGCCCGTAGGACATGGTGGCTTGTTCGATGGGTTGCCAACTCTTGGGATCGCGTAATCGGCCACTTGCTTCACCCGGAAAATCACTGCCGGTTTTTTCGCCGAACCCACTATCAGTCAGGCTCTGCCACATCACCTCCGGCTTTAATGACAATGCCATTTTCGCCGCGCCAACGTTGCTCGATTTTTGAATGACTTGCGCCACGGTTAAACGCGCTTCCGGATGGGTGTCGTGTATCACGCGATTACCCACTTTGTATTTGCCATGTTCGGTATTGATGTAGGTGGCGGGCTTAAATTTACCCGATTCGATAGCAGCCGCAACGGCAAACGGCTTCATGGTTGAACCAGGCTCAAACAAATCTGCCACGGCGCGATTACGCATCGCTTTGACATTCACATTGGCTCGGCTATTCGGGTTGTAAGCGGGATAATTAGTCAATGCCAACACCTCGCCGGTGCGCGCATCCAACACCACCGCCGCACCCGATTTGGCATGATGTTCCTTCACCGCAATTTCCAATTCACGATACGCCAAGTGTTGCACGTTGCCATCCAAACTTAGGGCAATATCACTGCCTGATTTTGGCTCACGCAAGCTGCCCGCATCCTCCACAATGTGACCGTGGTTGTCTTTAATGACGCGCTGACTACCCGCCTTGCCGGCCAACTGCTTTTGCAACGCTAGCTCCAAACCTTCCTGACCATTATCGTCCAGCCCTGTAAATCCAAGCATCTGGGCTGACTCCTCACCTGTCGGGTAATAGCGGCGATATTCGCGGCGCAGCGATACACCAGGCAACTTAAGTGCTAAAACCTTCTGCGCTTGATCGGGTGGAAGCTGCCGTTTGAGATACACAAAATCGCGCGATTTATCCACCAACTTAGCTCTCAAATCCCCCCCCGTCACCCCAAGAAGTTGCGCAAGGTTTTTGATTTGAGCGTCCGTCACCTTCACATCAGCAGGACTTGCCCACACCGATTCAACAGGTGTACTCACCGCCAACGGCTGACCATGACGATCAGTAATCATGCCGCGATGTGCATTCACTTCAATCACGCGACTAAAACGCGCATTACCTTTTTTTTGCAGGAAGTCATCGTGTATGCCTTGCAGAAAAACGCCCCGTCCCACCAGCCCAGCCAAGCCTAGCAGCAACAATGCAAATAACACCGTGGCGCGCCATCCCGGCAATTGCACCGTGACGTTTCGATTTGCGCTAGCGGCGTAATTCATATTTATTTTGCGGGGTTATCAGGGTTATTGTTTTCGAGATTTTTGTTTGTGTCTAATCGTATGTATTGCACTTGCTCATTTTTAGGGAGCTGCATTTGCAGTCGTTGCGTGGCAATTTTTTCAATACGCGCCAGTGTGGCTAACGTACTCTGCTCCAATTGCAACTGCCCCCACTCCACTTCTATTTTCTGTGCACTGTCTTTTTCTTGCTGCAAGCTGACATACAGCTTGCGTGCCTTGTGCTGCGAGGTCACCACACTCAATGCGCACAACACCACAATCACCAACACCACCACATTCAGCAGGGTGCGATTAAGCTGCATGACGACGCTCCGCCACCCGCATCACCGCACTGCGCGCACGCGGATTGCCCTGCAACTCCACCTCTCCCGCATACGCTGCTTTACCAACCACACTCAACTTGCCTTGTGGCACTTCGCTTGCTCGTATCGGCACACCACGTGGCAACTTGTCGCCCTCCGCCATATCGCGCATGAAATGTTTCACGATCCGATCTTCCAGCGAATGAAAGCTAATCACCACGAGGCGACCCCCGCTGTTGAGATGCGTCACGCATTCTGGCAAGACCCGCGCAAGCTCTTCGAGCTCTTGGTTGAGATAAATCCGTATAGCCTGAAAGGTACGAGTCGCCGGGTTTTGCCCTGCTTCACGGGTACGTACCGCTTGGCTAACCAGCTCGACGAGCTGCCGCGTGGTGTAGATGGGCTGCGTTGTGCGCGCAACAACAATCGCTTTTGCAATCTGTTTAGCAAACCGTTCTTCGCCGTAATCACGTATCACCTCCGCCAGTAACTTCTCTTCCACCGTTGCTAACCATTGCGCTGCCGTCACACCGCTACTCACATCCATGCGCATATCCAGCGGCGCATCAAAACGAAAACTAAATCCCCGCGCCGCCTCATCCAACTGCGGAGACGACACGCCCAAATCGAGCAAAATACCATCCACTTTTGCCACACCCAGCTTTTGCAGCACCTCAGCCAATTGCTTAAAACCGCAATGCACCATGTGAAACCGCTTATCCTGCCACTGCTTGCCTACCGCTACCGCAGTAACATCTTTGTCCAGTGCGATTAACTTTCCGTTTACGCCCAGTTGCTCAAGAATTTTCCGACTATGCCCGCCCCGACCAAACGTGCCATCAACATAAACTCCATCTGGCTTTATTTCTAACGCGGCAACCGCTTCATTCAACAAAACAGTAGTGTGGATTAACGCCTCACTCACAAAAGCCTCTGCAAACTATTGCGTTGCACTAACCTCAAAGCGAAAAGCCTTCGAGTTCGGGCGGCAACTCACCATCCATAAATGACAACCCAGCCTCTTGCTGCGATTGCCATTTCGCCTCATCCCACAATTCAAATTTATTACCTTGACCGACCAGCATCACGCGCTTATCCAGCACGGCGTAACCACGCAAGGTTGGAGAAATCAGTACGCGACCGACACCATCCATCACCACATCTTCGGCATAGCCGATTAAGCGACGTTGTAACGCACGGATTTTTGGATTGAGAGCGGAAAGTTTGAGCAACTTCTCGCGGATGGGCTGCCACTCCGGCTGGGGATACACCAACAGACACCCATCGGCATCCGCAGTGAGCACTAAGTTACCCGCGCAGTCAGCCAGCAGCTTGTCACGATACCGACCGGGTATCGCAAGCCTGCCCTTGCTGTCTAAATTTAGTTGCGCCGCGCCCTGAAACATCGCCAATCTCCACTTTTACCCACTTTTTACCACTCGAACCCACTATAT
>JBEBKA010000058.1:0-14549 GCA_040079595.1 Gallionella sp. | reverse complement strand
CTATTGCATGGCGTGTTACAAGAAGTGATGCCTTATCTGGTCAAGCATTTACAGCAAGACAAGCAGGCTTCGTTTACCTTGGAATATTATGAAAATAATAGAGGGTGATTTTGTGTGACTTGGGGCAGGCTTTCCAAGCGTAATAACCGCTGTGATGGGCGGCACATGCTGCTCAATCGAAACTCACGACGATAGAAAAAGTCCAAAATGAACATTTACAGACATGCAATTTTCTATACCTGTCAACAGTTTACGCTTCAAAAAACAACTCTCGTGCTTGGGTCAAAATTCAGTCGGCACGATGGGTCAATATTCAACTGGCGGAAACAGCTCCAATAGAAAATATCAGTTTCTAATTTTTCTCTAATTAGAGAAGCTTGAGTTTCAGTTGCAGCGACACAGCTCCATGCAGTTTATCCCGATAAGTGGGTACAGCAACCAAGTTTATTCCGATGCGTTGGCATTCAAATGTCGCTGCAGGAATCGCCGCAATAAACCAACCACTGTTGTTAACTTTTGGATAGCCATTAAATAACCCAATCGCCACACCTAATTTTGCCATGCCTAGTGCAATGGGTTGGTATTGCCAAGCTGCATAGCGCGTGGTTTGCCAGTCACTGTTGTTGAATTTTCCAGCTGCGAGTTTGCTGTTGAGTGAAAGGCGATATTCAAGTCCTACGCCAGCATTGTCGTTTCTGAGATGTTGGTCGGTTTGAAAATGGTAAGTGGCGAACCCCGTGGTGAGCCATAGCTCAGGTGCTAGCGTTTCGTTAGCATGAGAAGTGACGGGAAATAAAATCATCAGGCTGGTGAACAGCAAGGCTTTCAAGTTAATACTCCCTGATCCAGATCAATTCTGTTTTCCCTACATTGCGATTGATTAAGGCTTGCATACTTAGTGCTGCGCGCCCCATTTTAATTTTTCCGTTGACCAGGAAGTAATTGGTGGTGACCGCCGCTTGGTCTGCTGATGCGGCAATGTTTTTGTTGCTCAAACGCGTATTAAAATCTGCAAGGTCTTTGAAAGTGGCTGTGTCGCGGCTTTTGATGAGTACGGCTGCATCACTTAGAGAAAGATTGAATTGAGCAGCCAGCACTTCAGCGGGTGCGGTGTTGACGTTGATCGGAGTAGTTTGCGGCAGAAAAATGACCAATGCCTTTAGCAACACTAGCATCGAGGGGGTGAAGCCCTGCACGGCAAGCAAGTCATCCACCTGAGTGAGATTGATGGGTTGTACCGCCCCTGCTTGATTAGGATTCGCAGGACTGGTCTGCGCGGCTGCCATGAGATTTGCCGTGGCTTGTGCGAGTTTCACATCCATTCTTTGGCTATTGAGCAAGCGTTCGAATCCTGTGACGGCACGTGGATTGATGATGCCATTTACGTTCATGTTTCGCAGATTGAAAAGTGCTTGTGCATCGCTGATACTGCCTGTGAGTATTGCATCGCTGTCTTCCGTGTCGCTTTGTCCATTTTCGACATATTGATCCAAGCGCGTTTCGGCAAGCGGCACAGCCCAAGGTTCATCCAAGGTATCGACGCTGGAATGTTTGGCATCTTCACGCAAAATCAAGCTGGACCAATCTAATGCACCGCGCAATATCCATTGTTTTTGCAGTTGTAGCCGCTGATTTTCAATCGAGCGAACCTGCACTTGCTGTTGCCAAAATAAACTGGCGACAATGGTAACCGCGAGCGTGGTTAAGAGCAGGGCGGTGATAACCGCTACGCCGCGTTGTTGTTTGGGTAGGGCGTGTCTCACGGTTACAAAGCTCCCAGTAAAAACACTTTGAGCAAGCTGGTTGGTTGCGCCTGTAGTTGCAGGGATACTTCCAATCCAATGGGGGCGAGCGGTGTGGCGGGTGGGTTAATCGGCGTTGCGGTGGATGCGTTAAACGGAACGCTCCAGCCATTACTGCCTGCAAACCAAAGCCGCATCGTCATGGTGCTTACGCCCGATTGCAGCGTCACAATGGGTGAGGCATCGGTCTTGCTGATAGCGGATTGCCATAGCGCATCAAGCTCGATTAAATCACGTGTCGCAGCAGACTCGCGACGGGTCAACACGCCTTCTTTAATTTGATAGCTCACCACTTGAACCTGTGAGGGTTGCCCTTCCGCATACACGATGCGCACCATATTTAATTGCTCTGGCTTGGCTTGGATTGCCGAGCGATTAAGCAAAATGGTAGGGCTGGCGAGATGCAGGCAATCGCTTTGCATTTGTGCAAAAGTAAGCTGCATGCCCCGCGTTTGTTCGAGACCGCTAGTGAGTGCAATGCGTGCCCGCACAATGCCGTCCAAGCCTCGCCAACCCAACACAGCAATGGTGGCAAGGATGCTGATTGCCACCAGCAATTCAACCAAGGTGAGGCCGTATTGCTTATTGCGCATTGGACACCACTTGATTTAATTTTACGATGCGCCGCCCACCTGGCTGGACATCAAACACGCTCACTTCAACGCGACGAAAAAATGGATTGGGCGTGGTCAATACATTTTCTTCGCATAGCAACTTTAATTCACCTTGCGGACAGTCAAATTTCCGTTGACCCAGCTCGGGCCACTCGTGGGACAAGCGGATTTGTGCGAGCCGATTTTCCGCAGACCAGGTCGCCATCATTGACGCACTCAAGTCGCTGCTATTTTCCGTCAGGCTGCCAACCGCACGCAGACTCGCTCCCAAGGCAGTGCCGACAATCACCAATGCCACCAATACTTCAAGCAAAGTAAAGCCCTGCATGGTTTTTTTACTATGTAGGCTCATGCTATTCAACGGTGAAATGACCAATGCCATCGGCATGAATGGAGATGTGCGCTTCGCCGATGGACAACGTTAAGTCAAACGGCTTATCCACTGGCTCACGCTCGAAGACGATGCGGAGTGGCTTGCCTAGCGCAAATGAGGGTAGGGTGCTGGCGAATGTAACGGGTGATTTTTTGAATTCCCGTTCGCGCAATAAATCATCATTGCTCAGTAATTGCCAGGTGTTTTCATCGAACATTAAAAATCGGTATCGGTTTGGCTCAGCTTCAAAGGCTATGGGATGATTGCGCACAATCGCCTCGTCACGCGCCACTTGCAGTAATAAAGCAATACGCTGCGCATCGTTCTGCAAAGCCTGATGATCATCTGGCATCGCCTTGAATGAAATAAATCCTAGTGTGATGCCAACGATAACCAGCACGATCAGCAGCTCCAGCAAGGTGAAACCGCGAGATGAAATGTGCTTAATCAAAGCAGAAAACTACAAATCCCACGATCCAATATCAGCGTCGTTTTCAGTGCCGCCGGCCTGCCCATCTGCACCCAACGAAAATACGTCCGCCTCACCTTTAAGTCCGGGCGATAACATCTGGTAAGCGTTTCCCCACGGGTCATTGGGCAACTTGTCCAGATAACCGCCAGATTTCCAGCCATTTGCAGCAGGTCCTGTAGTTGGCTTGGCAATTAATGCCTGCAAACCTTGTTCAGTCGTGGGATAACGCTGATTGTCCAGCTTGTAAAGCTTGAGACCTTGCATCAACGTGGCAATATCTTGCTTGGCAGCAATGATGCGTGCATCGTCGGCTCGACCCATCAACTTGGGTACGATTAATGCTGCCAAGATCCCCATAATGACGACGACGACCATGATTTCAATCAAGGTAAAACCTTGTTGCTTAATAGGGAGTAACTTGCGGTTGCTTGTATTCATATTTAGTTTTCTATTGGTAAAAATCAAGGCGAATTTTGGAATGAGGTGTAATTTTAACTAACCCTTGGTTTTGGTCAAAAACACTGTGATCTCATCGCGGTCATGGTAAAGCTGTTTCGCAATCATTTTGTAATTGATGCCTTCATCATCCAGTCGTTTTCGGATACCACCTAGCGCGCTATCGACTGCCACAAGGCGTTGCTTCATCGGTAGTTTCAAATTGAAGATGGCGTGTTTGCACCAGCCAGCGGCGAACCAATCACCGATCAGGGTGGCGACTTTGGCGGGTTTTTCCACCATGTCGCAGACCAGCCAATCTACCGTTTTGCGCGGTGCAAATTTGAAGCCATCCTGCTTGAGATGCTCTACCAACGGGTGTTTGGCGGGTGCGCCTTTCATCGGGCCGTTGTCCACTGCGGTGACGCGTATGCCGCGTTTAACCATCTGCCAAGTCCAGCCACCGGGTGCTGCGCCTAAATCGACAGCTTGCATTCCAGTGCGCAGTAAACGGGTTTGTTCGCTGCGATCCATGAATACTTCAATTGCTTCCGCCAACTTCATCGTAGAGCGGCTCGGTGCTTCGGCAGGCATGGATTGACGGACGATGCCCATGATGGCGGGTGAGCTGTTGTGCGGGTCACTGGTGCCGATGAGCGCGGAGGATTTGTCGGGGAAGAAAATATGCAGGCGCGGTAAATTTACAGTTTTGTAATTCGAGTGCTGCGATACTCCCTCCCCCTCGATGGGGGAGGGTTGGGGAGAGGGGTTGGAGAGCCGCCCAACTTTGATGAGCGCAGCCTCCAGCAGCGGCTGAAAACGCCTAGTAAAGGTCGCTAACAATTTGCCATCGTTGGTGTCGGGTACTTCCAGCCAAAGCGTACCAAAATTGCCTGCTATGTTGGCAATGGCAGAAAGGATGGGGGTGAGGCGGTCACGCTCTGATAGTACCGCGATAGTGTGATGTAAGCGTATCAGCTGGCGCGAAAAAATCAGCTCGCGATAATTTAACTTTTGCTCGTTCAGTGCGATTTGCACATAGCCGCTATCTTCTTGAATGGCGGGTTGTTCGATAACCGTTACGGGTCGTTGTTGCCGCGCTAATCTTAACCCTTCTTGCGCGCAATCTTGCTCAAAGCCAGGGCGGCAATACAGCAGCCAGTTATTTTCGGTAGGACTATTCATGTGCGCATTGTTGCACAGCTTTATGGCTCAAGGGGCGTTGATGGTAAGATGCGCCCCTATTTTTGGATGGTGATGTAATGAGCAAACGTTATGATTTGATTGTGTTTGATTGGGATGGTACGGTGATGGATTCGACGGCGATCATCGTCAACTCCATTCAATTGGCATGTCGTGATGTTGGGCTGCCGATTCCCGATGATGAGGCGGCGCGTTATGTGATAGGACTCGGTTTGGATCAGGCGTTGCGTCATGCTGTCCCGACCATGACCGAAGCACAACGTCCCGAAATGGTGACGCGCTACCGTCATCACTTTTTGCAGCAAGATGGAGCTATTCCATTGTTCAACGGTGCGCGTGAAACAATTACTGAATTGCACGAGGCTGGCTATCAACTTGCTGTTGCGACAGGTAAAACTCATGCGGGTTTGACTCGCGCGATGGCATCCTCCGATATGACGCATTACTTCCACTCAACCCGCACTGCGGATCGGACTTTTTCAAAACCTAATCCAGCGATGTTGCTAGAGTTGATGGAAGAGTTGGATGTGTCCCCTGAACGCACCTTGATGATCGGTGATACCACGCACGATTTGCAGATGGCGCACAACGCCAAGGTGGACGTGGTGGCGGTCGGTCATGGCGCGCATTCGGAAGAGCAACTGCGGGCACTGAAACCGCTGACCTTGGTAGAAGATTTTGTGGAACTTAAAGCGTGGTTCAAAGCGAACGCCTAATTATATTTGGAGCAACAACATGTCAGATCAAAATAACCATCAAGGCAGTAATTGGGAACGTGGCGTGCTGGAAAAACTAGCTATATCTGCCATTCAAGAGCAGCGTCGTGCAAGGCATTGGAGCATTTTTTTCAAAACACTCGGCTTTGCATTTTTATTTTTAATACTGTTTATTTCGATGGGGTGGCTGGATAAAAAAGAATCCCATTTGAGCGGTGGCAAACACACCGCGCTGATTGATTTGCAGGGTGTGATCGCAGCGGATGCGCAAGCCAGTGCGGATAATTTAATTCCGAGCTTGCAAGAGGCATTCAAGGATAAAGGTACGCAGGGTGTGATCTTACGCATCAATAGTCCAGGTGGTAGTCCAGTGCAAGCAGGGCAAATCAACGATGAAATCGTCCGATTGCGCTTAAAATATCCTGCAATCCCGTTGTATGTGGTGGTCGAGGATATTTGCGCGTCGGGTGGTTATTATGTAGCGGCAGCGGCAGACAAGATCTTTGTGGACAAGGCGAGTTTGATCGGCTCGATAGGCGTGTTGATGGATGGTTTTGGATTCACGGGTACGATGGAAAAGTTAGGGGTGGAACGTCGCTTGGTTACAGCGGGATCGAACAAGGGATTTATGGATCCTTTCTCAGCGGCGCGTCCCGACCAGCAGGAATACGCGAAGCAAATGCTCGCGGAGATTCACCAGCAATTTATCGACATTGTTAAGCAAGGTCGCGGCAAGCGTCTCAAAGAAACGCCCGATACGTTTAGCGGCCTAGTGTGGAACGGTCAAAAGGGCGTTGAAATGGGTCTTGCGGATGGTTTTGGTAGTTTGGAATCTGTCGCACGCGATGTCATTAAAGCTGAAGACATTGTCGATTTCACCGTTAAAGAAGGTTTTGCTGATCGACTGGCAAAACGCTTTGGTGCTGGTGTGATGGGTGCGATGGGGTTTTCCGCTCAAGGTGGTGGAGTGAGTCTGCGTTAGTGATGTGTGGGCAGACTTAAACTTTCCAGCAGTTCACCCAACTCGTGAATCGGCGGTAAACACGTTGTTCCCACACACAACCAAGCGGTGATTTTTTCAGAGATTGGCTTGTTGAGTGACTCAGGTAAATTAGCAGCTTCATTAGATAAAGCAATCGTCATCACGTTCGGCAAGTAGTGTTGGTGCAATGCTTCTTGCCATGCAACGGCTTCGTTTTTATTGTCTCTCAACACCAATAAAACTGGGGGTTGCAGGGATTCTGCCAATGCCGTGCATAGGCTGCTGTGATAGCTGGCGGATTGCAGCAAGGTCGGAAAAAATAACTGCAAGCAACGTTCGGCTGCGGCTGCGTATTTGGTTTCACCCGTGACGAGCGTCAATCGCAACAAGGCTCGCGCGGCAATGCCGTTGCCCGATGGTGTGGCGTTGTCTTGTCCGATTTTGTTGCGTTGGATCAGCACTTCGTGGTCGTGGCTGGTGAAGAAAAATCCGCCTGATTCAGTGTCCTCAAAGCGTTCCAAAAGCGCATCGGCGAGTTGTGTGGCAAAAGCTAAATCAGTCTGACGAAACTCGGCTTGCATCAGTTCAAGCAAGGCATTCAGCAAAAATGCGTGGTCGTCCAGATAGGCATTCAAATGCGCTTTGCCATCTTTATACGTCGCTAATAATTTGCCATCACGCCATAAGGTGTTGCGCACAAAGTCCATCGCTTGTTGTGCAGACAGCAACCAATCTGGGCGATTAAACACTCTCGCAGCCTTCGCCATACCCGCTATCATCAAGCCGTTCCACGCGCTGAGGATTTTTTCGTCACAACCAGGACGGATTCGCAGTTCACGTGCGGCGAATAATTTTTTCTGTGCGCTGAGCAAACGTTCAGTGGCTTGTGCCGCAGTCAGTCCAAGTTCTTTAATCAACTCGTTGGGAGGCATACTGACGCGCAGATTCCAACTGTGGTTTTCAAAATTGGCGGGGTGATTCAAACCGTAGTAAGGGGCGATCAACGCGTATTCTTCGTCACTCAATAACTCACGAATCTCATCGCGCTGCCACACATAAAATTTCCCTTCTTCGTGCTCCGAATCGGCATCCAGCGAAGAGTAGTAGCCGCCTTCTGGGGATTGCATCTCGCGCATTAACCATGTGGCGGTTTGATCGACCACGCGCGCAAACAAAGGGTTTTGGCTGCTTTGCCAGGCATCGCAATACAACCCTAAGAGCAGTCCGTTGTCGTAAAGCATTTTTTCAAAATGCGGAATATCCCAACGCTCATCCACGCTGTAACGACAAAAGCCACCGCCCAGTTGGTCATACAGTCCGCCATGCGCCATTTGTTGCAACGTGAAATTCACCACGTGTGCAGCTTGCTTGTTGTCGGTTGCTTGGCTGCGACGTAACAGCAAATCGAGTTCGGCAGGATGCAAAAATTTTGGTGCGTCACCCAATCCCCCGAAGATGGGATCAAAATTCTCCAAGTGTTGCTTCACTGCCAAGGCTAATGGCTGCTCATTCAATGCGACATTCGTGCTGCCAGCTTTTGGCCCCATGCTGGCAAGCGCGGCGATGATTTGCTCACCTTGCGCCATCAGTTCGTCGCGCTGATCGCTGTAAACCTCGGCGACACGTTCCAACAATTCCGGAAAAGCGGGCAGGTTGTAACGCGCTTCTTTTGGAAAATATGTCCCGCCGAAAAACGGCGTGCCATCAGGGCTGAGGAACATCGTCAACGGCCAGCCACCATTGCGCTTGGTCAACATGTAATGCGCGGTCTGATATATCTGATCGAGGTCGGGACGTTCTTCACGATCGACTTTGATGTTGATGAAATGCTCGTTCATCACCGCAGCAACGTTGATGTCTTCAAACGATTCATGCGCCATCACATGACACCAATGGCAGGCGGAATAACCGATAGACAGTAGGATGGGTTTATTTTGGTCGCGTGCCAATTGCAATGAGGCAGGGTTCCAAGCGTGCCAATCTACAGGGTTGTTGGCGTGCTGCTGAAGATAGGGGCTGGTTTCTTGGGCGAGTAGATTTGGCATGTAGGGCTAATGTAATAAATGTTTAAGTTCTTGCAGTATGTTCAGCATGATGTGCTGCTGTGCGTCGGCGGTAGGGTGCAGATTGTCCGGTTGAAATTGGTTTTGGGTCACGCCTTCCAATAAAAAAGGCAGCAATACGATACGATGTTTTTTAGCGAGTTGTTGATAAAGTTCGCGGAATTTCGTCTCATAAGTCTCACCGTAATTTGGCGGGAGTTGCATACCAACCAACAGCACCTTGGCTTTACTGCGTTTAGATTGCGCAATAATTTTATCCAGATTGCGTTCGGTATCGGCCAGGTTGTAGCCGCGCAGCCCATCGTTTGCGCCGAGCTCTACAATCACAATCGCAGGCTGGTGCTGCTTCAATGCTTTGCCGATGCGCTGCAAACCGCCTGTGGTGGTTTCGCCGCTGATGCTGGCATTCACAACATTGAATGGGGATTGTGTTCGCACCAACTCTTTTTGTAACAAATTCGGCCAACTTTGTTCTAGGGCGATGCCATACCCCGCTGATAAACTGTCGCCGAATACGAGAATGTTTTTTGCGGAAAATGCAGTTTGCGAAAAACACATCGCAACGAACAGCAAAACCAATGTGAAGGAAAAAATTTTCATGGCAGCAATTGTGCAGGCAGTAAAGCTAAGTAAGCAAGTGTTAAGTGGTGACAAGCCGCTCACCATCTTGCACGAAGTCACCTTTTCGGTAGAAGCGGGCGATAGCCTCGCTATCGTCGGCGCATCGGGTTCGGGCAAATCAACCTTGCTCGGCTTATTGGCGGGGCTGGATGTGCCGAGCAGCGGCAGCGTATTGCTAAATGGTGCAAATTTGTTCGCGTTGGATGAAGACGGGCGCGCCAAGTTGCGCGGCGAAATGGCGGGCTTCGTGTTCCAATCGTTTCAATTGTTACCCGCGTTGAATGCGTTGGAAAACGTCATGCTGCCGTTGGAGCTGCGCGGTGTGGGCGATGCACGACAACAGGCCGAAGTCGCGCTGCAACAAGTCGGCTTGAGCGAACGCGCCCATCATCTGCCCAAACACTTATCTGGTGGCGAACAACAGCGTGTTGCGCTAGCCAGAGCCTTTGTCAGCCAACCAAAAATACTGTTCGCCGACGAACCCACTGGCAACCTCGATGCTGCCACGGGTGCGCAAGTTATTGAGCTGATGCTGGAACTTAATCGTGCTCAAGGCACGACATTGATATTGGTCACACACGACGAAGCACTGGCGCAGCGTTGTGGTAAGCAGTTAAGGCTGGGTGGTGTGAATTGTATTCACTTAGACTGTCATTTCGACGCAGGTCGGAATCCAGTGTTTTTACCCAAAAAGACTTTTGGTTTTATACCGCACGTTGTATAGAACATTTTAATAACTGGTTTCCAGCCTGCGCTGGAATTACATCGAAGTATTTTACAATCGAGCCCGCAGGCACAGTTCTTAAATCAATTAAGCCCAATGATGTTTGAGAAGTTACAAGCTGGAGATTGAGGAATGTCTACAAAAACGGGTGAAATCCACTTCGACCCTAAACCCGTCCTCGCCAGCCTGCCTTTGTTGCCAGGCGTGTATCGCTATTACGATAGCAAGGGCAATGTGCTGTACGTGGGCAAGGCGAAGCAGTTAAAAAAACGCGTTTCTTCGTACTTTCAAAAGACCAATATCTCGCCGCGTATTCGGCTGATGGTGTCGCACATTGCGCGGCTTGAGACGACGGTGACGCGTTCTGAAGCTGAAGCGTTGCTGTTGGAAAACAATCTCATCAAGTCGCTCAAGCCACGCTACAACATTCTGTTTCGTGACGATAAGTCGTATCCGTATATTGTTTTAACAGGGCATCAATTTCCGCGCCTGACTTATTTTCGTGGCACGCCGAACAAGCAGCATCAATACTTCGGGCCGTACCCCAATTCGCAGGCGGCGAAGGAAAGTAGCCAGCTGCTGCAAAAAATTTTCCGTATCCGCACTTGTGAAGACAGTGTGTTAAGCAATCGCGCACGACCTTGTTTGTTGCATCAGATCCATCGCTGCACTGCGCCGTGCGTGAATTTAATTTCCGCTGAGGATTATCAGGCTGACATACGCAACACAGTATCGTTGTTAAAAGGTCGTCATCAAGAGGTTGAGCAGGCTTTGCGTGATGCGATGGAACACGCCGCTGAGACCCAGCATTACGAGCAAGCGGCGGTGTTGCGCGACCAGTTGCGCGATTTGCATGTCGTGCAACAAAAGCAGTTTGTTGAATCCACAGGCAGTGCAACCGATGCCGATATTGTGGCGGTGGTGCAGCTCGACGGAAACGTGTGTGTGAACCTGGCGATGGTGCGTGGTGGCAGGCATCTCGGCGATAAAAGCTTTTTCCCGGAACATGCGGAAGAGCTAACGATAAGCGAAGTGTCGGAGGCGTTCATCGCGCAACATTATTTGAATAGCAGCGTGCCACCCCTATTGATATTGAACACTGAATGCGGCGACGAAACGCTGGAACAATTGCTCAGTGAACAAACTGGACACCCTGTGCGTCTGGTTCAAGCCACAACAAATGAACGCAAACAATGGCTGGAGATGGCTACACGCAACGCTTTGCTAGCCCTGCAACAACGGTCGATGCAGCAGGGCGGGCAACAGTTGCGCTTGGATACACTACGCGAATTGGTCGGCATCCCTGATTTGCAACGCATTGAATGCTTCGACATCAGCCACACAATGGGCGAGGCGACTCAGGCCTCGTGCGTGGTGTATGAAAACCTCGAAATGCGTTCCGCGCAGTATCGTCGCTATAACATTCACGACATTACCGCTGGCGATGATTACGCAGCAATGCGCCAAGCACTCACACGTCGCTATGAAAAGTTGGCAGCAGGTGAGGGCGCACGACCTGAATTGATTTTGATTGACGGCGGGCTGGGGCAATTACACATTGCGATGGAAGTGATGAGTGAACTAGGGCTGAACGATTTGGCTTTAGTCGGCGTGGCTAAGGGTGCAGAACGCAAAGTGGGCATGGAACAATTGATCTTCCCCGACGGCACAGCGATACGATTATCCAGCGATAACCCCGCGCTACATTTAATTCAACAAGTGCGCGATGAGGCACATCGGTTCGCCATCACAGGGCATCGCGCCAAGCGTGGCAAAGCGCGTATCACCTCAAGTTTGGCGGACATTAGCGGAGTAGGGGACAAGCGCAGACGCAATCTCCTGGCGCATTTTGGCGGGTTGCGCGAAGTACAACAAGCCAGCGTAGAACAACTCAGCGAAGTGGAAGGCATCAGTAAAGCCCTTGCTGAAGCGATTTATCAACAACTCCATTAATGAAAAATCAAACATTTTGTTGCTGAAAAGATTTATCAGCGGCTACACTAGCGCATCTACTGAATAAACTCGCTATGCCGCTCAACATTCCCAATTTACTCACCTGGTTAAGAATTCTGCTCATCCCAGTGTTTGTATCGGCATTTTATTTATCCGACGAAACGCTCAGTCCGCATTTCAAAAATGTAATCAGTACCGCAGTTTTTGCCGTGGCTGCCATCACCGATTGGTTGGATGGCTTCCTCGCTCGTAAGTTAAATCAAAGCTCTGCATTCGGCGCGTTCCTTGATCCCGTTGCCGACAAACTCATGGTGGCAGCCGCACTCATCATCTTGGTGAAGCTAGGGCGTGCCGATGCAATTCTCGCTTTCATCATCATTGGTCGTGAGATTACCATCTCGGCATTGCGCGAGTGGATGGCGAAATTGGGTGAAAGTAAAAGTGTCGCCGTGTCGATGTTAGGAAAAATTAAAACCACATTCCAAATGATTGCGATTTTGCTGCTGCTTTACCATGAGGACTTATTGGGAATCAATTGCCACCTGATAGGCATATGGCTATTGGGGATTGCTGCATTACTCACTTTGTGGTCGATGGGTTATTACTTGATGCTGGCATCGCACCAATTAAAAAAACACCTAAACTAAATTGATTTTCAAAGCTGCATCTGTATAATGCGCAGCCTTCGGGGTGTAGCGTAGCCTGGTAGCGCGCCTGCTTTGGGAGCAGGATGTCGGGAGTTCGAATCTCTCCACCCCGACCAGGTTAATCAAGTAGTTGCAAGCGGTTTGTCAGTTTTTATTAGACAACTTATTAGACAATTGTCTAATATGATTTTGGTTTTCCATATCTGGAAGGCTCAAAATAATCTCATTTACCGGGGCGACTTTGTTCTTTACATAGCCCCTTGTGGTGGCTGAATCTGTATGTGCTAGGGAAACTTGCAACTGTTCCATAGTGTATCCCTGATTGATTGCGTCGGTTGATGCCTTAGAACGAATATCCTTCAAGGTGATGCCATCGATCTTCGCACGTTTACATGCTCGGATGAACATGGTGGCGATGCCGTGTGTGGTGTAGGGCTGGCCTTGTTCATTGCTGATGATGTACATGCTGCCCATCTTGGCGGCCCTCTTGGCGGTATTGAAGATGGCGCGCACGTCCTCGGTAATAGGCCATAACACTTTTGTGCCGGCCTTTTTCTCTGTCTTGGTCGGCTTGAACACGATTCCTTCCGGAGTAATCTGATCCCAGCGCAGCAGGCGAATTTCAGTTCCGCGCTGAAACAGCATGTAAAGCAGCTCAACGTAGCACTTCACCATTTCACCCGTCCGGGTCGGCTTCTTGTCCTCTCCAATCAGCAAATGAGCGCGCACGGCGTTGAATTGTTCGTCCGTGATGTACACGTCGCGCTTGGGCGGCGCGGTGACTTCAACCTCCTTGGCGGGGTTGCTCTTGACGATCCCCTTGCGGCAGCACCACGAAAAGAATTTTGACAGGGTGGCTTTGTAAGTCTGTGCCGATCTTCTCCCTTCCCATTGGTCAAGAAACTCGGCCACTTCAACAGGCTCGATATTTGCCACATCACAGTCACGGAATGCCTTTTCGATAATCAGCAACGATGATTTCAGGTTCCGGGTTCCGGTTGCCCACACGATCGCATGCGCCGGGTCTTTCGGGGTGGCATCAGAACGATCCTTGAGAATTTTTTTCTGCCACTTGGAAAAGTAGGCTGGAAAATCTCCGCTGCCAATTGGCGATTCGACTGTGCCAATGAGGTTATTGCGCACTTCGCGTGCCTTGTCTTCACCCTCTTTTTCAGTACAGAGTATGTGCCATTTACTTACCTTGCCGGTCTTGCGGTTTAGCATAGGCTCCGGCGCAACATAATAAAACTTGCCGTGCTTCAAATAGATACGCGTGCCAGTGAGTGTTCGTATAGATGATCGATTGCGCGTCATATCTATGCTCCTACTAAATATACTTTTTGCTTAGTCTGTGCTGTGGCAGAGTTTTGAACAAGTCCTAACTTTTTTTCAAGGAGTTTCTCATAAACAGTGTCGGTTAGTATAGGGCCAAAGCGATCACACGGCACGTCTACACCAAGATATTGACGAAACCACGCCACTTGCGCGCTCTTGCGAGTCAAGTGGGTGATTTCTGTCAATCGTTCTGAATTGAGTCTCATGATTTAAATCAATTAAATGTTTCTGTAAAACACTTAGCGGTTCATTTCTTCCAACACGCTATTCATGTTATCGATAATTTGTTCGGTATCATGATGTTCAGTTCATAGAGTATTCTCGCAAATCATATGAATACAGTGGGTGTGGCGGAGCTTGTCATAGTGCTAACCATTGCATTTCTTCTCCATGCCCACAGACTGATAATTCCCTCAAATACCTCGCTACCGTTATTCTGACAGTGGGACAATTGAAAGCAGTCTATTGCGCTTAATAAAGGTCTTGTCTTGTTTCTGCATTTCCTGCATTGAAATTTTGCGTTCGCTCATACTTTCCACCTAGGCTTGAATGATTAACTAGGATTGAGTATAAAATACTATACCAAATAAAGTAAAGAGAATTATACTT
>JBEBKA010000057.1:0-14909 GCA_040079595.1 Gallionella sp. | reverse complement strand
GTGAAGCTAACATACTAGAAGTCCGCGATCTGCAAGTCGCCTACGGCGGTATCCAAGCAGTAAAAGGCATCTCTTTGCAAATTGCACCGGGCGAATTGGTCGCGCTAATCGGCAGCAACGGCGCGGGGAAAACCACCACACTCAAAACCTTGGCGGGGCTACTACAGCCCCTTAGCGGAGAGATTCTATACCACGGCAATAGCCTAAAAAACATTGCCGCACATCAACGCGTATCAATGGGCATCGCGCTTGTGCCGGAAGGTCGCGGCGTGTTTGCGCGTTTGACCGTGGCAGAAAATTTACAAATGGGCGCATACAGCCGCAATGACAAAAATGAAATCGCAACTGACTTGGCACGTATGTATGAGTTGTTCCCACGCCTCGCCGAGCGTAAAGACCAACTGGCAGGGACACTTTCGGGCGGCGAACAGCAAATGGTGGCAATGGCACGTGCGTTAATGAGTAGACCACGCTTGTTGATGTTGGACGAACCCAGCATGGGGCTTGCGCCACTGATGGTGAAAAAAATCTTCGACACCATCCGCGACATCGCTGCACAAGGTATGAGTATTTTGCTGGTTGAGCAAAATGCCAAGCTTGCCCTGCAAGTTGCACAACGAGGCTATGTGATGGAAAGTGGCGCAATCACCTTATCGGGTGCGGCGAATGAATTGCTGGGTAGCGATGCTGTGCAGCGTGCGTATCTAGGAGGTTAACGAGATTGATTCATTAAAACCACGCGGGGAAATTCGGCATCCTTGGTTCAAGCAGCCACTCCAAAAAAAGCCCCCACTCCGGCTGTTAGAGCCATCGCCAAAGCACCCCAAAAGGTTACCCGCGCAGCAGCAGTCACCACCGAAGCACCGCCAGCGTGGGCAGCCAATGAACCAAGTAAAGCGAGAAACAACAGCGAGCTGACCGAAACAACCCACATCAGTTGAGATGCAGGCGCTAACAGGACAACCAGTAGCGGCAGCGCAGCACCCACGGAAAAAGTACCCGCCGATGCAAGCGCGGCTTGCACCGGGCGTGCGGACCAAGTTGCGGAAATCCCCAGCTCGTCGCGCGCATGTGCGCCGAGTGCATCATGCTTCGTCAGCTGGGTAGCAACCTCGGCGGCGAGTGCCGCATCCAGTCCGCGCCCCACATAGATCGCCGCCAATTCCTCATGCTCATGCTGGGGATCAGTCGCCAACTCTTTGCGTTCTTTATCCAAATCCGCACGCTCGGTATCGGCTTGCGAACTCACCGAAACATATTCACCCGCCGCCATCGACATCGCACCCGCCACCAAGCCGGCCACGCCCGTGATCAAAATACTTTTGGAACTCGCGCCCGCCGCTGCCACGCCCAAGACAAGGCTGGCAGTGGAAACGATACCGTCATTTGCGCCCAGCACAGCTGCACGCAGCTAACCGATGCGGTGTGTTTTGTGTTTTTCGATGTGTCTCATACGTCCATTCTATAAGCTATTGGAGAAGCTGACTTCGTTAGTTCATTCTATCGAGAGGGCTGCTTGGTGCTTACTTCGCGCCTGGTTTGGTGGCTTGCATACAGCGCATCCGCCGTTATTGAAACAACTGCAAATAGGCTGCAAACACATACATCTTGCCGCGCTTGCCGCCAGTGATTTCTTTCAGTATTCCAAACTGCTCCAAATCGGCAATCAACTTATAAGCCGATGCGGGTGATATGTCTGCCACCTCACCCACCTTGGCGGCATCAATCATCGGATGTTGATACAAGTAATGGATGATCTTTTGTGCATTCGCTGTTCTGCTGCCCAGCGTCTGTATCTTGTTATCCACTTGCTTTTGCAGCTTGAGGATATTGTCAAACGTGGCACTGCTGCTTCTCGCGGTTTCGATAACCCCCACCAGAAAAAACTTGAACCATTGCAACAGATCGTTCTTTTCTCTCACCCGCATCAGATTGTCATAATAATGCGTACGGTTGCGCTCGAAAAAATCCGACAGATACAAAACGGGTTGCTTCAATATCCCCTTGCTGACCAGATACAAGGTAATCAGCAAACGCCCCACACGGCCATTGCCATCCAAAAACGGGTGGATGGTTTCAAACTGGTAATGCACCAAAGCAATTTTCAACAGTTCGGGAAAGTATTGCGCATCGTTATGCACATACTTCTCAATATCTCCCATCAACCCACCAAGGGATGTATGCACAGGCGGTATAAAAACTGCATCTTTGATGGTCGCTCCACCTATCCAATTTTGGCTGCGCCGAAATTCGCCCGGATGCTTGTGCGTACCGCGCACACCCTGCATCAAGGTCTTGTGAGTCGCCCGTACTAATCGCGCAGAAAAGGGCAAAGTCTGTAATTTTGCAACCGCTTCATTCATCGCGGCCACGTAATTTTGCACCTCTTCCCAGTCGTCCCTTTTGTCGGTGGCAACATCTTCCTTGTCCAGCAACGCCTCTGCCATGTTCGTTTGCGTACCCTCAATCTTGCTCGATTGAGTAGCCTCCTTCAACACGTGCATACTGATAAACAGGTCGATGTTAGGAATGTAGTTCGAATACATATCCAGCCTGCCTAATTCTCGGTCAGCCTGCCCAAGCAGCTGAACCAACTCCATGTTATCCAGCACCCAAGTGCGGTTAATCGGATTAGGCTGAAAGCTTTTGTAATGATCTTGTTGAACAGTGAAACCAGACTGGAATTTTTTCATCGGATTACCCCTATCCTAAAATTAAAATAACTACAGCGGCTGTTTTAGATATTAGCAAAAAACTAAAATAGCGCAATAGGTTATTTCACGGGTGTGTATTTCGCTTTGTGTCAGCGGATAGCAAATTGTTTCAGCTTCACCACCGACAACTGCTGCTGCGAAAAACGACTACGAACTCGACCCCTTATCGAGGTGCTGGGCATGAGCGTTCACGCGCTCTCGCTGGCGTTGCGCGTGCCTGCGACAAGGCTGCATGAAATCGTCAACGAACGCCGTTCGATTAAACCGATAATGCATTACGATTGGCGCGTTATTTCAGCACAGATGCGCAGTCTTGGCTGAACCTGCAACTGAGCTACGATTTGAAAATTGCCGAGGCCAAACTAAAGACGCGTATTGAGCGTGAAGTTCACGCGATGGCGGCGTAATTAGGTTCTCGGCAAGGCAGGTGGATTAAGGCGTGCGAGCTGGGTTGTAACTATCCGAACCTTGCCCCTTATCATTGCCCTTGCTCGCTAAAGTTCACTGAGCAGGTAGTTAAAGGCCCTTTAATCAATATCTACCGCCTCGAATTTTTTGTAAAGCATAGGCAGTCTTTTCAAGGTGACTCTAAATTGGCTGCGCGCTTTAACACGCGACTTTTGCGTACTCGCATGTTCAATCTTTGATGCTGGATCAAAAACCACATCACCTCGTTCCATTGCGGAAAGAAACAGCGAAAACTCAGTTTCTTCACCAAGAAGTACAGGGCTTTTATATTGATACTCTGGTGGAATAACTGGTGATTTGTCGTAAGGTACATAGGCGGCAGCGGCGTGCTTACGACTCCAGTGAGTAAGCAACCCATTAAAAGACCAGCCCGCAGATACGTTGCCATTCGTATCTTGTAATTGAATGCCACCATCAACGCTCAGTATTTTTCCAGTGTTCGAATCAAATCCGTCTAAAAATAGCGTTTGCCCAGAGCTGGTACAGGGGCTACCAACTTTATGTGTACCAGTAAAATAGAGAACATCATTTGGAAGTTGTCGTCCATATTTTCTGACAAATGCTTCGACACCATTTTGTCCGTAATAACCTGAATCGGGTTCAGGTGTCATCAAAGTGATACGACTGCCAGAATATGCTTTGACTTCCCAACCCATAAAATCAGGTGCAGCTTTAGAGTTTGGTTTAATACCGAGCAATGCTTCCAATGTGTAACCACCGCCATTTTGGGCTTTGTAAGGGATAGCCACTCCTTGCTTGTCTAAGCGCTTGGACTGATGCAAACCTGCTTGATGAATTTCGCGCAAACGTGCAAGCAAAATTGTGCGTGAATCTATTTGGTCGGTATTGGGAATTAAATATAGAACACCGTTTAGTTGGCAATGACCATCTTGAATTTTCTTAGTCATCTCGGCAGAGATAGTGCTGCCCGTTGGTGAAAGATACGCAAGAATTTTATTCTCCGTCGTGACACCTAAAAATAGACACCGCCCATCCGTGCCGTTGTTGTGTAAGCGTGCTTCTTTCGGAACGGGTTGCAATAAGGCTGAAGGTGCAATAGAGCAACCTCGCAAAAAACCAGAAAGCCTGATCTCTGGGTAGTCTGGGTACAGGATTAGTTGCGCACCCGTCGCTTGCTCCATCTGAGCGTTTTCATTTATCCAAAAAAAATTAAGCGAAGCTTTGAAGTTTTGTCTCTTTACACTTGGCTCGCTACGCAATTCTGAAAACGGTAGCTGTTTAAGAGTCTCATAACTTCCGCCAAGGTAAATTTGTTGTTTAGTATTATCGTTTTCAGCTAAAGGCTTGCAGAGTAAATTGACCGCGCCAAGTGAGCGCATTGCTTGAATCAAAGAGTCAATGTTGTTAAAGCCCATTATTAGCTTTCCTTAAATTGCTAAGTGTTAATAATTTGTGCCTACGCATATTCTGGTACATCGAGTATTAACGCTTTCTTTTTTGTGCGTGACAGTTTGATCGGCTGTGAAATAACCACTGGAGTGTCGTTTGTAAGAAATGGAGACATCAAATCGCTAATTGCCTTGATAGCAGGGACGACGACCGAGTTGCCAAATTGCTTATACGCACGTGTATCTGAAACAGGAATTTTGAATGTGTCAGGGTAGCCCATAAGCCTTGCACACTCACGTGGGGTAAGCCTACGTGGAATTTTTTTCTTACCTTGATAAATTAAAATTTCTGATCCGTCTTTGTAGTAGCGTGCTGACAGCGTGCGTGATGCCTTGTCAGGAGTAACCAGACCAAACCCGAAACCATTGCCTTTTGCGCGGTGCTTGGCTGCGTAGTCTTGTAGATAACGCCAGAGGTTGTCAGTTAAAGTGTACTTGTCGATTACTTTATTTTTTGCATGGTCGAAGTATTTGCTTTCATCCCAAGGCAGGAAGGATTCAGTGCCATCTGTTCGATGCAAAATTTCTGCAAGCGTATGGTTCTTTTCTGGCAAGTGTAGAGCTGACCAATCAAAGCTAACGGGGTCGCGGAATCCAACGATATAAATACGTTCACGGTGTTGAGGCACGAAGTGCGCACCATCTATTACCTTGACGTGAATGTGATAGCCAAGCTCTTCTGTCAGCGTCCGTTTGATGACATCGAAGGTTCGCCCCTTATCATGCGATTGCAAATTTTTTACATTTTCCAGCAGAAACGCACGGGGGCGTTTTTCTTTAATGATACGAGCCACGTCAAAAAATAATGTGCCTTGTGCCTCGCAAGCAAAGCCGTGAGCTTTACCCAAAGCATTCTTCTTCGATACCCCAGCGATGGAAAACGGTTGGCAAGGAAAGCCTGCTAATAACAAATCGTGATTCGGAATTTCGCTAGCTAAAATTTGTGTAATGTCACCCGCTAGTTCATGCCCACCTGCAAAATTTTCAGCATAAGTTTTTTGTGCGTAAGAATCATACTCACTGGTAAATACGCAGCGTCCACCAATCGATTCAAACCCTGTGCGAATGCCGCCAATCCCTGCGAAGAGATCTATAAAATCGAAAGTACCTTGAGCGGTTTGAACAATATGTAGCGGGAGTAACTGTTGTAAAGCAACAGCTACATAAGCTGGTGGCTCAGATTGGCGTGCTTCCCAACGACGAACGGTGCGTACATCAATTTGCAAATACTTTGCAATTTCAGACTGCGAATGTTGTTTGCGTGCAGCCGCAAGATAAGAGAGCGCAGCATCAGGAGTTTCGATTGTTGTGTAGCGCATTTGGCAAGAATCCATATCTGGGAAGATATGCGGACATTACGTCCTTTTTTCATTCCGCGCAATATAATTAGTTCTCTTTTTCTTGGCAGTCACAGCTTTCGTTATTGGCACATACCAGTCGCTGATTAGCCAAACTACTCACCCCACTGCGCCGTCAATTTTCTATCCTGCCTGCTCTCTAAAAGCCGCAACATAAACGCACAATCTTGCCGATGGATAGTGATACCTCTATCTCGTGTGACGTAACCCACAATGTCGTCAGGTGACACGGGGTTGCAGCATTTGGCGATGCGGGTCATCAGGTTGTTCACGCCGCCGACGGTGATGTCGGCTTTGTTGGTGCGCTCGGTGGTTGGCCTGAAAATAGTTTGCTTGGCGATTTCTATCACCTTGGTGGGCAGCTCTTCCTGAATGGCGACGGCGATACGGCGCGAGGTGATTTCGTTGCGCCCGATGGCGGCGAGGAAATCTTCCAATTTGTTGAAGTGCAAGCGTTGTGCAATTTTTTCCTGGTTGATGGAGGTGATGCCGAGCCGCTGTAATTCTTTATCAAATTGCACCCTGCCTTGCGCGACGCTTTCATCGAAGTTTTGATTTTTGAACCAGGCGCGCACTTTGGCACGCGCACGCGAGCTTTGCAGAAAGCCGAGCGAGGGAGCAATCCAATCGCGGCTCGGCGCACCTTGTTTGATGGTGAGAATTTCCACGCGTTGTCCGTTTTGCAATTTGTAATTGAGCGGCACGATGTTGCCATTCACTTTTGCGCCACGGGTGCGGTGTCCCAGATCGGTATGCAGGATGTAGGCGAAGTCTACCGGGGTCGCGCCTTTGGGCAGGGCAATCACTTTGCCTTGCGGGGTGAGCACGTAAACCTGATCGTGGAATAATTCGTTTTTGAATTGTTCCTGCAAATCGCCTTTGTCAGCCAGCTCTTCTTTCCACTCCAAAATCTGGCGCAGCCATATAATTTTTTCATCGAATTTGGCATCTGATTTCGCGCCTTCTTTGTAACGCCAATGCGCGGCGACACCGAGTTCGGAATGTTGATGCATTTCATAAGTGCGTATCTGCACCTCCAGCGCGAGGCCTTGAGAGCCAATAACGGCGGTGTGTAGCGAGCGGTAGTTGTTGCTCTTGGGGTGGGCGATGTAGTCGTCAAACTCGCTGGAGATTGGTGTCCATAAACTTTGCACGATGCCCAACGCGGTATAACAACTCTGCACGTCATCCACCAAAATGCGCACCGCGCGCACATCGTACAGTTCGCTGAAATCCAAATGCTTGCGCTTCATCTTATTGATGATGCTGTAGATGTGTTTGGCGCGACCCGTTACCTCTGCGCTGATGCCTGCCTGATGTAGTGACTGCTTTAACTTTGCCACTACCTCGGTGATATAACGTTCACGATCGACTCTGCGCTCATCCAGCAACTTGGCGATTTTTTTGTATAGCTCAGGCTCAAGGTAGCGCACCGACAGGTCTTCCAACTCCCACTTGAGTTGCCATACTCCAAGACGGTTCGCCAGCGGCGCAAACAGGCTGCGGGTTTGTTGCGCGATGAGTTTTTGTTGTGCTGCACTTGCACCTGATAAGTTACGCAAGGTCTGAGTACGCTCGGCGAGTTTGATCAACACCACGCGAATATCATCCACCATCGCCAGCAACATTTTGCGCAGACTTTCGATTTGTTGCGCGGCTGCGTTTTTGTCTTGTGTGCCCACTTCACTAAGCAAACTAATCCGTCCCATGCGCGACATGCCATCAACCAACATCTTCACGTTAGCACCAAAAGTCTGCTCGATTTTTTCTGCCCAATCTTCGATATGCTCAGGCACAGCATACAAAATCGCGGCGGCAATGGTTTCGTAATCCATATTCATGCCAACTAGGATTGAAGCTGTACCCAGCGCGTGCTGCATCAGCGGTGTGCCCGTGGCTTCGACATGACCTTGGTAAAGTGGCTCGGCTAATTCGCAAGCGGCGCGTAATACCTCAACTTCTGCTGGAGGGAAGCTAGTGGCGATATTGGTCAGCCAGGATTCTGGGTTAATAAATTCCTGAGAATTTTTTGTGTGTAGAGAGACCATTTAGTGGGCGAAAATTAACTGAGTATCTTCCACAACATCTTAGTCGCTAATGCGATCAATAACACGGCAAACAATTTACGCAACAAGCCAATTTTCATGTGATGCGTGGCTTTTGCACCCAGCGGTGCAGTGAAGACACTGGCGAGCGCGACCCACAATAATGCGGGCAGATAAACGAAGCCAGCGCTATGCGGCGGCAGTGCGTCGTTGGACAATCCCGTGAGGATGTAGCCCAGTGTGCCGCCGATTGCGATAGGAAAGCCGATGGCAGCGGATGTGCCGATGGCGTTGCGCAGTGGCACATTGCACCAAACCAAAAACGGTATGACAACCGTGCCGCCGCCGATGGAAACCAGGCTGCTGATCCAGCCAGTGAATACACCCATTAGCGTAAACCCTATTTGGCCGGGGAGTTGACGCGCAGCATGTGGCTTTGCATCGAGCAACATTTGCGCGGCAGCAAAATATACGAACAGCGCGAAGAATATGCCCAAGAAATGCGGCGCGATGTTGGTGGCAAATAGCGAGCCAAGGGCTGTGCCGAATAAAATTCCGGGTGTGATGTTGCGCACCACCGACCAATTCACCGCCCCGTGTTGATGATGTTTGCGCAGGCTGGCAAGCGAGGTAAAAATAATCGTTGCCATCGACGTGCCAAGTGCGAGATGCAGCAAATGTTCAGGCGCAAAATGTTGTGCATCGAATAAAAATAACAGCACAGGTACGAGTAGCAAGCCGCCACCTATGCCGAATAATCCTGCCAAAAATCCGACACACGCGCCTAACAACAAATAGGCAAGCATCCACTCCACGTTAATCGCGCACCAAATTTTTCAGAATGAATTTCCACTCGGACGGATCAACAGGCGTGATGGATAGGCGGTTGCCGCGTTGCAACGTACCCATACGCTCAAGCTCAGGATGTTGTCGCAGTTCGGGAAGTGAAATCAGCGCGATTTTTTTCACCAGTTGCACATCGACGTTAAACCAGCGCGGTTGTTCTTGCGTGGCTTTAGGGTCGAAGTATTTACTCTTCTTTTCAAATTGCTTGGCATCGGGATAGGCAACACTGTTGACCTTGGCGGTACCCGCGATGCCAGGTTCTTTGCAGTTGGAGTGATAAAAAAATACCCCATCACCGATCTGCATTTGGTCACGCATATAGTTGCGCGCCAAATAATTTCGCACGCCATACCATGCCACGCTTTGATCGGGAAAATTGGCGAGGTCATCGATGCTGACATCGGTGGGTTCGGATTTCATCAGCCAGTAGCGCATGGATACCCCTTAAATTTTTTAACCCCGTCATTGCGAGGCTTGCCGAAGCAATCCAGTTCGCACTTGTAGTGTTGTAAAACCCTCTGGATTGCCACGCTGCGCTCGCAATGACGGAACGTACAGAAAAAATGCGACCGAAGTAATCAAGGTCGCATCGTAAAGACATTTGTACAACGTGGCGAGCGAAACTGAGGCAAGGAAAAAAATGGAGAGAAACCGGAATGTACATTTTCGTACATGAGGATATCGAGTCATTTTTTAACGCCGCATCAGAGAGCGGAGTAGTTGTACAAAGGTCTTTGAATAAAGCCCCCCGCCTGTGCCGTTGACCCAATATCTTGAACCTGGGTTCAAGAGGGCCGGTTTCCAGTTACATCAGGTACATCCGCAAGGGATGCGCACAACAGTAACGTTAAGGAGCGCGACCTAAGCATAAGCTCATTGGTTCAAAGAATTATGGGCCTGACGAACACCGCAGGGGACAACCTCTAGCACCAAGGGTGCATTCATTAAAATAGCGTTTCCTGATCGGCTAATGCCGTATCAATTGCTGTCTTCATGTCGTTTATTCTACGCGTAAAATCACCGAGATCAACGCCGCGCCCAACCTTCATGCCGAGCAGTTCGTGGGTGATATTGAGTGCCGCCATCATGGCGATACGCTCAACGCTGGCAATTTTGCCCGCGTCACGAATATGACGCATACGCTTATCCAAAAAATCGACTGCTTCAAGTAACTCTTTCTGTTCTTCTTCAGAGCAAGCAATCAATAACTCTTTGTCGAGAATTTTAACGTTAATGGTTTTGGCTTTACTCATGCGGTTTCCTCAGGCAACGTGAGAAGCAATTTTTCAAGGCGAGCTTTCGCGCTAGCCAATTTATCGTTGCACACGCGATGGCTGCTCACAGCATGTGCCAACTCTTGACGTAATTGATTGTTTTCCGCACGCAAGCGACTGCTAACTTTTATCAGTTGCTCAAGTTTGTTTTCTAATGTGCCTAATTCTTGTTCCATGGCGCGATTATAGTTGAAGCAAGTACTATTAAGTCAAATGGTAAGCCACTTTTATGAAAGCATTTTGTGACGTGTGGTTGATTGAGTTGTGAATGCGTATCGCAATGGCGTAGGACTGTCCGAAAATGTGAGCCCCTTCTGTTGTGACGGGTGAATTAGGCAACTTATATGCTTGTGAGGATACTATCTGGCGATATGCAAGGCATCTTTGCCTGGCATAATCTGCTTAGATTAAGTTCAACCGAAACAGCAGCCATGATCTCTCCCAATCTTCCCGCTATGCCGCTTTGCATCCGCTATTTCCGCCCACGTTCGAGTACATCCGCAACACTGATTTGCTTGCCTTAACACCTGGCGTGCATGACATCATCGACAAGCAATTGTTTGTGATTGTGGAAGAAGCGAATGGTCGCACACGTGCGGAGGCGAAGCTGGAATGTCACCGAAAGTACATCGACATTCAGTTGGTGTTAGCAGGGATAGACGAGATGGGCTGGAAGCCTTTGTCTGATTGCCATCAGCCGATAGCGGATTACAACGGCGAGCGTGACATTCAGTTTTTCGACGATGTGCCGGATAGCTGGGCTACCGTGCCTGCGGGTGCGTTTTGCATTTTCTTTCCTGAAGATGCGCATGCGCCGTTGGTAAGCAGTGGTCACATACGCAAGCTGATTTTCAAGATCGCGGTGGAGTAGCTGCTAGAAAACTAGCGGTGGTATCAACCACCGCTAGTTTTAAAAAGTCAGTCTAACGCCGATGTGTGCGCCTTCTTCCAGCTTGGCTTCACCCGCATTTTTCAAACCCACGTTGATTTTGCGATATCCAATATAGGCTGTCGCTTGCGGGATGACTTCATATTCAACGCGTGCGCCAGTCTCAACTGTACGATCCGCATCGCCGAAGGTCAGGATGTTGGGTGACCAGTAAGCGGATGCAGAGAAACCAATACGCGGTACGGCGGGAGCGGCGTAACGCACTTGACCGCCCAGCGCAAGTGCGGAGGCAGTGTTGGTATTCACTTTAGCCAACAACCCTTTGAGGCCGACACCCACGGTTAATCCGGGGGCATTGGGGCTGACTTCATCTTTGACCAGGATACCGAAATCCGCGTAGGAGTTGGTTTTGCTGGTGTAGAGATAGCCGAGGTGCATTTCGTTTTTGCCCAGCGTGGAGCTACCCAAAGCGGCACTGTATTGCAGTTGGGCACTGGTATCGCGCAAGTTAATATCGAAAGAATCCGCAAGCGCGGTGCTACTTGCCGTGATGAGAGACAGTGCAACCAAATGACGTAACAGCATAACCTTACTCCTTAAAAAATAAAATCCAATATACAAATCAACGAAGCGTTGCGGCAAGCATCATACAGGGGTTATTCAGCCATATCGAATGCGATGTCACCTTCCGCCACCTTTTGACCTGGCAAGAGATTCTTGAAATCAAATAAAGTTTCATCCAGCAGATGAGAGGGGGAGACACTTTGCATTGCGGTGAAAATAGTTTGAGTGCGTCCCGGATATTGGCGCTCCCATTCGGCGAGCATTCCCTTGACGTTTTGACGTTGTAGGTTCTCTTGCGCACCGCATAAGTTGCACGGAATAATCGGAAATTCCATCGCGCGCGCAAAGCGCGCGATGTCTTTTTCCGCGCAATATGCCAGCGGACGAATCACGATGTGATCACCTTTATCCGTCACCAGTTTTGGCGGCATGGCCTTGAGCTTGCCGGCAAAAAATAGATTCAAAAACAGCGTTTCGATCATATCGTCACGATGATGTCCGAGCGCAATTTTATTTGCGCCCAGCTCACCCGCCACACGATAAATAATTCCGCGCCGCAGCCTTGAACACAGCGAACAGGTAGTTTTTCCTTCTGGGATTTTTTCTTTGACGATAGCGTAAGTATCCTGCGTTTCAATGTGATATTCCACGCCGATTTTTTTCAAATAATTCGGCAACACGTCGGCAGGAAAGCCGGGCTGTTTTTGGTCGAGGTTCATCGCCACGATACGAAAATCAATCGGCGCACGTTTGCGCAAAGCCAGCAAAATATCGAGTAAGGTGTAAGAGTCTTTGCCACCACTTAAACATACCATCACGCTGTCGCCATTCTCGATCATGTTGTAATCGGCGATGGCTTGCCCGACGTGATGCTCGAGCCGACCACGCAGGCGATTGAAATTGCTGGAATGGCGGCCCTCAGCTTGTTCAAGATGTGTAGGTTGGATGATGTCGTTCATAGTGAAGCTCTCAAAAATTGATGCTACGTCCGCCATCAACGGCAATGACTTGCCCGGTAATGTATGGCGCATCTTGAATCAAAAAAACCACGGCCTTGGCAATGTCGTCCGGTTCTCCGGCACGTTTCAACAGCGTATGCGCGATGATCTTACGGCGTTGTTCTTCATCTGCCCACGCCTCATTTTCCGGCCACAGTATCGGCCCCGGTGCGACTGCATTGACCCGCACTTGCGGCGACATCTCTACTGCCAGTCCGCGTGTGAGTGCGACCAACCCCGCTTTGGCGACGTTGTACAGCAAGTATCCGCGCAAGGGACGTTCCGCATGAATGTCGGCGATGTTCACGATACAACCATGCCGATGGCGTAATTCATCGGCAGCAGCTTGCGCTAAAAACAACGGCGCTTTCAGATTGCTCCCCATAAGATCATCCCAATCCTTTTGGTTCGCTTGCGCTAAAGTTGTGGGATAAAAGCTCGATGCGTTGTTCACCAGAGCATCCAGCCGCCCAAACCTTTCGATAACCGCATTCACCAGTTTGGGCAACGCATTCAAGTCGAGTAAATCCGCCTGAAACACCGTAGCACTATTGCTGCGCTTATCGTTCAATTCGTTTTGTAAAGCCAGCGCATCGCTTTCAGCATGGCGGTAATGCACGACTATGGTTGCGCCAGCCGCATGCAGGCCACGACAAATCGCCGCGCCCACCCGCTTCGCTCCACCCGTTACCAGCACCACTTTGTCTTGCATATACCGTCGTCCTTATTTGCGAGCTAGCTGATAAAATCGCTCATCTACGAATTATACTCGACCATGCTCAACCACCCCACCCTACCCGCACCCAGCGCGGAAGCCGTGCAACACAGCACGCAACTTTGCGAATTGATTCGTCGCGACATCGCCGCAAATGGTGGCTGGATTTCATTTGCGCGCTACATGGAATTGGCTTTGTACGCACCAAGCTTGGGCTATTACACAGCTGGGGCGCACAAGTTTGGCGAAGCAGGGGACTTCATCACCGCGCCGGAACTCTCACCGTTATTCGGGCGTACCGTGGCGAAGCAAGTGGCAGAAATCATGTTACACAGCGCGCCGCACATTTTGGAGCTGGGCGCGGGTAGCGGAAAATTAGCGGCGGACATGCTGGCCGAATTGGAGCAACTTGGAAGCTTGCCAGACAGCTATTCGATTCTCGAAGTTAGTGCTGACTTGCGCGAACGCCAGCAAATACTTATACGCGAACGCTTGCCGCATTTGTTCAATCGCTTGTATTGGCTCGATGCTTTACCAACAAAATTCAACGGCGCAATTATCGCCAATGAAGTGCTGGATGCCTTGCCCGTGTATCTAGTGCATTGGCAAGTCTCAGATGGAATACCACCCCTCTCCCCTCTCCCACAAGGGGCGAGGGGACTAGTGTTGCTGGAACGCGGCGTGGCATTAAGTGGCAACGATTTCATTTGGCAGGAACGCGCCATTTGCGATTCTGCGCTGTTAGAAGCTGCGCAAAAAATCTCCGTGCCAGATGGATATGTCAGCGAAATTTGTCTTTCCGCGCGCGGACTAATCAATAGCCTTGCGCAACGATTGGAGCAGGGTGCGATGCTATTCATCGACTATGGTTTTGGTGCGCGCGAGTTCTATCATCCGCAACGCAACAACGGCACGCTGATGTGCCACTACCGCCACCACGCACATGACGATCCATTCTTTTTACCAGGTTTGCAGGACATCACAGCCCATGTGAATTTCACCGACATCGCCGAATGCGGCATTGATGCTGGCCTGGAGCTGATGGGTTACACCTCGCAGGCATTCTTCCTAATCAACTGCGGCATCACTCAATTACTGAAAGACACCTCACCAGAAAACCTGCGCGACTACTTGCCGCTCTCGGCACAATTGCAAAAACTCACCAGCCCTGCGGAGATGGGTGAGTTGCTCAAAGTCATCGCGCTGGGGAAAAATATGGCGAACTCGTTGTGCGGATTTACTCGTGGAGATTTAACGCGCTTGCTGTAAATAAGTGCGCGCCTTATCGTGTGCTGGGAGACCAATTTTCAACTAGTTTTTCACCGTGTCCTGCCGCAACCACAGCATCTTCCAAGAACGATTCGAATTCCCTAACTGCCTGCATATCCTCAAATAAACATTGGCTTGCCGCCTCCAGTGAGGCTTCGCGAAGTCCTTGCCGTCGAACGGGGTCACGTCCTAATGCCAAAGCCAAGGGTGCGTACTCTTCCAGCCGTTGCGCAATCGGCGCATCAGCGATTTTCATTTGCCGATACGCCGCTGCCACATTTCGACCCCGACCAAATTTCCCCGGCCAGGTCACCACGGGCGTACCTATTACCATCGCATCGTAAAAGGTGTTGCCGCTGC
>JBEBKA010000056.1:0-16959 GCA_040079595.1 Gallionella sp. | reverse complement strand
GGAGATGCTCGCTGCTTTGTTGCGCGATGCGGGAGTGAGGTTGGCCGAGTTGGATGGCATTGCTTATGGCGCAGGCCCCGGCTCTTTCACGGGCGTGCGCATCGCGTGTGGCGCAACGCAGGGTTTGGCTTTCGGCGCGAATCTGCCTGTGGCTGGGGTGTGTACTTTGCAGGCGTTGGCAGAAGCATCGGGCAAATCAAAAGTCATCGCTGCGCTGGATGCGCGCATGGGGGAAATCTATCACGCGGTGTATGAAAAAATTAACGGCGAGTGGGCGACGGTGAGCGAGCCGTGTTTGTGCAAAGCGCAAGACGCGCCCCGTGTTTCGGGGGAAGATTGGTTTGGGGTGGGGAGTGGGTTTTTGGTGAATTCACCCCCTCCCCAACCCTCTGGTGAAACTACTAGCCATTCGACTAAGCCCGCAAGCGGACAAGTCGCTGGTTACCCCACAGGGAGAGGGGGCAATGGTGAAGAGCAACCTTTAATTTTTGGTGCATTGAGTGAGTGTTATGCAGGGCAGTTGAGCGCGGTGGATAGTGCGGCTGTGCCGCATGCGGCAGCGATTGCAGCATTGGGGGCAGTGCAGTTTGCTAATGGCTTGGGTGTGGATGCGGCGTTGGCGCAGCCCTTTTATTTGCGCGATAAAGTGGCACTCAAAACACATGAGCGTGAAGCTCTTGCCACTGAAAAGAAGTTGTTGAATGCGTAATATGACTTTAGCGGATATTGATACCGTGTTGCACATCGAACAATCGGTACAGGCGTATCCTTGGTCGCTGGGCAATTTTACCGATGCGTTGATTAACGGCTATGTGTGTTGCGTGGATGAGCAGGATGGCGAGATATGCAGCTATGCGGTGCTGATGATGGGCGTAGATGAGGCGGAATTGCTCACGATAGGCGTGGCTGCAAGCCAACAAAGACGGGGCTTGGGGCGCAGTATATTAAACGGGATGTTGGCGATGGCGCAGGAGAAAAATAGGCAGCGCGTGTTTCTCGAAGTGCGTTCGTCCAATGCGGCAGCGATTGCGCTGTATCGCAAAGTGGGCTTTAGCGAGGTGGGCTTGCGTCGCGGTTATTACCAAAATAAACAGGGTCGCGAGGATGCGGTGGTGATGGCACTTGATTTACCCTCTCCCCCAGCCCCTCTCCCGCAAGCGGGCGAGGGGAGTATCGGTAATTCAGAGAGTTCAGATTCCTCTCTCCCGCAAGCGGGAGAGAGGTTAGGAGAGAGGGCGAATGGATAGGCACGAAGCGGTATTGCGCGAATTGAATATGTATCCGCTGTGGGTGCGGCGGGATGTTGTGGTTGTTAATTCAGCACAAGATACACATAGACTAAATACCCCCTCTCCCCTTGTGGGAGAGGGTCGGGGAGAGGGGGGTACTGAAAATTCCACCCTCTCCCTAGCCCTCCCCCCTCAAGGGGGAGGGGACGAGTTAGCTGTTGTTCCATCCAAGATTAAAGCCACGGGCAAGTCGTTCCAAATCAATAGCAACCTCAGCTGGCCCGAACTAAAAAGCGCAGTACATTCATGCCAAGCCTGCGCATTGCGCGCGGGTTGTTCGCAAACGGTGTTCGGTGTGGGGGCTGAAAAGGCCGACTGGTTATTCATCGGCGAAGCGCCGGGAGAGGAAGAAGATGCCAGCGGTGAGCCGTTTGTTGGTGCAGCGGGCAAGTTACTGGAGAACATGTTGCTAGCTCTCAAACTCAAGCGCAGTAATGTGTACATCGCCAACGTCATCAAGTGTCGTCCGCCCGAAGATCGCAGCCCCCACGTCGGCGAGATTGCGCAATGCTTGCCCTATTTGCAACGGCAAATTGCGTTAATTCAACCTAAGGTGATTGTTGCGTTAGGTAAGGTGGCTTCCAATGCCCTGCTCGGCAATGATGCCACGCTCGCCAGCTTGCGTGGCACGCCGCACAACTATCAGGGCATTCCTTTAATCGTGACGTATCATCCAAGTTATTTGCTGCGCAGCCCGATGGAAAAAGCTAAGGCGTGGCAGGATTTGTGTCTGGCTGTTGAGACGTTAAAAAAGTAGGAGCAGCGTTAGCAGCGATGACCTCTGTTCGCGGCAAAAGCCGCTCCTACAGCAACTAATACCGGCCTTCGCTATCCTGATCGTGTCCATGTTTCTTGTACAGCACGGTCATGATTCCCGCCAACAATAAGCCGAACACGGCGATGATGATGTAGATGCTCAACTCCATTTTTTCCATAACGGCATACAACCCCAGCATGGCGAAAATGCTCAGATTTTCGTTGAAGTTTTGCACGGAAATGGAGCGACCCGCACCCATCAACAAGTGTCCGCGATGTTGCAACAGTGCATTCATCGGCACGACAAAATAGCCACCCATTGCACCCATGACAATCAGCAGCAGCACCGCCAATGTGCTGTTGGTGATAGGTATCATCAGCAGTACCACCAAACCCATGGCGATGCCGACGGGTAACACTTTTACCGAATGTTCCAGCTTGACCCATTTCGCCGCCAGCACCGCACCGATGGCGATGCCGACCGCGAACCATGCCGTGAGTTGTGCCGCTTGGCTGATGTTGTAATTTAGCGCAACCGCAGACCAGCCCAGTAGCAGCAAGCGCAACGTTGCACCTGCTCCCCAAAATAAAGTGGTAACGGCGAGCGACACTTGTCCGAGCGGGTCTTTCCACAGCAATTTGAAGCAATGCCAAAAATCACTGAACAAGGCGATAGGGCTGTTGCTGAAGGGCTTGTGCTCAATTGCAACGGGAGGGATGCGCAAATTGAACAATGCCGCCAACCCGTATATCAGCACGATGATGGCGATGGCGAGTTTGGATGCGGTGTTGATGCCCGTTTCGATGAGCGGCACATCCCACCATCCCAGCATCGCATTCGCAATATCCGGCATCACCAACGCCCCGCCGATTACTGCGCCCAACACAATTGCCGCAACAGTTAATCCTTCCATCCAACTATTTGCCAGCACCAATTTATCGGCTGGCAAATACTCGGTGAGAATGCCGTATTTGGCGGGCGAATAGGTTGCAGCCCCCAAACCTACCAAGCCGTAGGCCAGTAGCGGATGCACGCCAAATAACATGGCAAGGCAGCCCAAAATTTTGATGTTGTTGCTGACAAACATCACGCGACCTTTGGGCAGCGAGTCTGCGAATGCGCCGACAAAGGGCGCGAGAATGATGTACGAAACGATAAAGGCTTGCTGCAAAACGGGCGTGTGCCAAGCGGGTGCGCTCAACTCTTTAAGTAGCGCAATCGCGGCAAACAGCAGGGCATTGTCAGCAAGCGCGGATAAAAATTGCGCCGCAAGGATGATGTAAAAACCGAAATTCATTCAACAAATAGGTATATTTTTCTCAGGTGCTTTTATAACACGAAAGCATTACGCCTGCTATTATTCACGCCAATCTCAATGCAATTTCACGATTAGAATTTTTTATGCCCCGCCCAATACAAGCCCACATTGATTTGAACGCGTTAGAAAATAATCTGCATGTGGCGCGACGCGCCACGTCATCGCGCATCATGGCGGTGATTAAAGCGGATGGTTATGGACACGGTTTGCTGCGTGTTGCCGAAGCTTTATCCGCCACTGATGGTTTTGCGCTGCTGGATATTCAGGATGCCATTGCCTTGCGCGAAGCGGGTTATCGCCAGACTATCTTGCTGTTGGAAGGTTTTTTTACCGAGGATGATCTGCCACTCATCGCGGAATACGATTTGACCTGCGTGATACACAGCACTTGGCAAATTGAATTATTGGATGCTTATCCAAGACGTGCATCACTGGATGTGTGGCTCAAGGTGAGTAGCGGTATGAACCGCTTGGGTTTTATTCCACAACAAGTGTCGCAAACCATGGAGCAGTTGCGTCGCCACGCCGCCGTGCGCGACATCACGCTGATGACCCACTTTGCCCATGCCGATGAAGCACGCGGCATAGACGAGCAACTTGAAATTTTTAACGCGCTGGCTGCACCGCATCGCGTGGCGCGGTCATTGGCAAACTCCGCCGCGTTGTTACGTTATCCAGAATCGCATGGCGATTGGGTGCGTCCCGGCATCATGTTGTATGGCGCATCGCCATTTTCTGACACCACTGCGCAACAACTCGGACTCAAACCTGCGATGACTCTTAGCAGCCGCATCATCGCCACGCAAGATTTGCGCGCGGGTGATGAAGTCGGCTACAGCGCATTGTTCCGCGCCGAGCATTCTATGCGTATCGGTATCGTCGCCTGCGGCTATGCCGACGGCTATCCGCGCCATGCGCCGAATAACACGCCGATATTGGTAGATGGACAACGCACACAAACCTTGGGGCGCGTCTCGATGGACATGTTGTTTGTTGACTTGAGCAAATTGCCCAATGCGCAAGTGGGTAGCGAAGTCGTGTTGTGGGGCGTGGGTTTGCCTATCGAAGACGTGGCGCGAGCCGCTGGCACGATTAGTTATGAACTCATGTCCGCAGTTACCAAGCGCGTGGCAGTGAAAATTTAAGCCTTCTTGACCTTAAACCACGCCGCATACAGTGCAGGCAAGAATAAACAAGTAAGCATCGTCGCCACTACCAAGCCGCCCATAATCGACACGGCCATCGGCCCCCAAAACACTTGGCGCGTGAGCGGGATCATCGCCAATATCGCGGCAGCGGCGGTCAGCATGATGGGACGGAAACGCCGCACGGTTGAACCAACTATCGCTTGCCATTGGCTCTTACCTTCGGCTTCATCTTGACGAATTTGATCTACCAAAATCACGGAGTTGCGCATAATCATTCCCGCCAATGCGATGAAGCCCAGGTTTGCCACAAAACCGAACGGTACTTGAAAAATTAGCAGCGCGATAGTCACGCCGATCAAGCCCAGCGGTGCGGTGAGCAACACAATTACAGTGCGGCTGATACTTTGCAGTTGAATCATCAACAGTGTGATTACCCCGACCAGCATTAACGGCATCACGGCCTTAATGGCAGTCTCGCCCTTGGCAGATTCTTCCACACTACCACCCGTTTCGATGCGATAACCCGCAGGCAATTTGGCACGCACTTCGGCTAGCTGCGTGTTAATTTCAGCGGACACGGTATCGGCTTGGGTTTTATCCGCCATGTCTGCTCGCACAGTCAATGCAGGTAAACGATTGCGTCGCCAGATCAGTCCCTCCTCCAACACGGGAACCAATTTGGCGACTTGCGCCAGCGGCACGTGCCGTCCGCCAGACAGGGGAATATCGAGATTTGGAATTTGATCTAACTGCCGCGCATCGCCCACTTTGCCACGCCACACCACGTCGATCAATTGATCCGCCTCACGATATTGCGTTATCGCCACGCCATTCAGCCAACCTTGCAACGCCTGTGAAATTTCCTGGCTCGATGTGCCCATTTGCCGCGCTCTATCCTGATTCACTACCACTTGTATGCTTTTTATTTTGTCGTTCCAATCAAAATTCACATTCTGCAAATGCACATTGGCACGCATCATAGTAGCTACTTGCTCAGAAACTTCGCGCAACTTGCTGAGGTCTTCACCCATCACGCGGAATTGTACCGGGTAGCCAATCGGCGGGCCATTTTCCAAACGCACTACGCGCACGCGCAGGTGTGAAAATCCGCTATCGGCTGCTGCAAATTTTGCTTCGAGTCGATGCTTCAAATCTTCGCGTTCAGTCAACCCTTTAGTAACGATGACGAACTGCCCAAAGTTGTCGGCGAATAATTGTTGGTCTAACGATAAGAAATATCGCGGCGCGCCATTGCCCACATAAGAAGAATACGAAGCAATCGCAGTGTCGTCCTTCAACAACGCCTCAATGCGCTGCACCTCATGTTCAGTGGCTTTGAGCGATGCACCCTGTGGCAACCAAACATCCACCATTAACTCCAAACGGCTTGCAGAAGGGAAAAATTGTTTTTGCACACCCTTGCCGAAAGCCATAATTGACAGCACAAATATCAACACCGTTGCTGCGATAACTTTCCAGCGATTGCTCAAACACCATTCCACCACTTTGCGGAAACGTCTATAAAACGGCGTGTCATATACATCTTCACTATGTTGCTGGGCTTTTGCCATGAGCTTTTTTTGATCGAGCAATTTGTAGCCAAGATAAGGTGTGAATACTACCGCGACGATCCAGGACACCCCCAACGCAATCGTCACCACTTGGAAAATCGAGATGGTGTATTCGCTCGCGGCAGACTTTGAAAACCCAACAGGCGTAAACGCGGCGGCGGTAATCATCGTCCCCGTGAGCATGGGGAATGCCGTGGAGGTATAAGCAAACGTGGCGGCTTTAGTGCGTTCCCAGCCTTGCTCCATTTTCACCACCATCATTTCAACCGCGATGATGGCATCATCCACCAATAGCCCCAAGGCAATCACCAACGCGCCGAGCGAGATACGCTGCAAGTCGATGCCGAATATTTTCATCATAAAGAAGGTAATTGCCAAAACCAGCGGAATCGACAACGCGACCACTGTACCCGTACGCCAACCCAAGCTCAGGAAGGTGACTGCCAGCACGATCAGCACCGCCTCGGCGAGCGACTCTTCAAACAATTTGATCGAGCCTTTGACTACTTCGGGTTGATTCGCCACCACATGCACTTCCACACCCGCAGGCAACTCGGCGGAGATTTTTTGCATGGCTTGCTGCAAGTTTTCGCCCAGATTGATGACGTTGCCGCCCTTCGCCATCACCACGCCTAAGCCAATTGCAGGCTGACCTTTGACCCGCATGGTGGGGCTGGGTGGATCGGATAAACCGCGCGTGACTTTGGCTATATCACCCAAGCGAAAGTGTTGCCCATTGATCAACAAATCAGCATCGCGCACCTGATCTACGCTATCAAATCCGCCGCTGACCCGCAGCCGAATACGATTGGTATCAGTCTCAATAAATCCCGCCGGATTCACCGCGTTTTGTTTTTGCAGTGCTTCAGAAATTTGCTGCGGCGAAATACCGAAACTGGCAAGGCGTGTGGGTGATGCGTCTATGTAAATTTTTTCTTCCTGCACGCCTATCATCTCGACACGCTTTACATCGGGTACGGCTTTCAAGTCCAGCGCGATGCGATCCGCGTAACGGCGCAGCGCGGCGAGATCAAAGCCATCTCCCGTCAATGCAAAGATGTTGATTTGCACATCACCAAATTCATCATTCGGAAACGGCCCTTGCACACCCGCAGGTAAAGTTTGTCGAATGTCGTTGAGCTTTTTGCGCACCTGATACCACGCATCGGGCACTTCCTTTTTCGGTGTGTAATCTTTGAGGATCACAAACACCAAGGATTCACCCGGTTTAGAGGCGGAGCGTATGACATCCACCCAGGGGGCTTCCTGCAATTTTTTCTCGATACGTTCACTCAGTTCGCGTTCCACTTCTTGCGCCGTCGCACCCGGCCACAAGGTGCGCACCACCATCACTTTGAAAGTGAAATCAGGATCTTCTGAACGCCCTAAGTTGAAATAGGAAATAATCCCCGCGCCCGACAACACAAAGATGAGGAACACCACCATAGACTGGTGCGTGAGTGCCCACGCGGAAAGATTGGGGCCTTTCATTGCACAGAACCAGTTTGAATCGCACCGTTTTCAATCGCGCGGATTTTTTCTCCCGCGTTGAGCTTATGCACACCCGCGCTGACGATGCGTTCACCTGCTGCCAAGCCACTATTTACCACTGCCCCCGCATCGCGGTAAGCCCCAATTTTAATGGGTCGCAGGTTAATCGAATGATCCGCCGAAACGATCCACACCGCAGGTTGATCTCCCTGTTGAAAGATAGCCGTCAATGGGATAACGAGGTTGCCCTTTTCCCGTGCGGATTTGAATCGCACTCTGGCTGTCATGCCCAAAGCGATGTCACCGCGCGATTGATTCAACGCGATACGCGCCGAGTAGGTGCGGCTCGCCGCATCCGCAGCAGGAGAAAGTTCACGCAAACGCCCCGACAGCTGCAATTCGGCATTATCATCGGATGCCAGCGTCACCTCTGCTGCCGCACCGATTTTGAGTTTGGCAAATTGCGCTTCCGGCACGGCAATCAATACTTCGCGTTCGCCGCTTTCGGCCACACGCACTACCGCCTGCCCCGCACTCACTACCTGACCGACTTCTGCCAACGTCGCCGACACCACGCCCGCGAGGTCTGCACGTAGCGCGGTATAAGCAGACTGGTTTTTCGCCAACCCCGCTTGAGCAGCAGCAGATTTCAACAGTGTTTCTTTTGCATCCAAAGCCGATTGGCTAACGAATTTCTTACTGAATAGTTCGCGGTAACGTTCTGCATCGGCTTCAGCCAACTGCAATTGCGCCTCGGCGGCACTGACCTGCAAGCCGCTATCTACGGAATCTATACGCGCCAACACTTGCCCCGCTTTCACCACCGTACCAACATCAACCAAACGCTCGGTGATTTTTCCGCCGATACGAAAACCCAATGGGGCTTCGTGGCGCGCGCGTATCTCGCCGCTGTAGAGATTGCTGCCTTCACCCGCTACCGCACCCACAATTTGCGTCAGAGCAAGCTGTTCAGTCTTTTCGGGCGGAGGGCCTTCCTTACTACAGGCAGTTAGCGCGACAGCACAAACGAGTACGGCAAAAATAGGTTTCATGTGGATAGCCAGGGTGCAAAATTAAGGAAGGGCTAATGTAGTAATACAACCTCCAACTGTCAACGATACTGTTACGCTCAATAATCGGTGTAACCCTTTTCATCCGACGTATAGAAAGTATTGTCATCCGGCGCGGCCAACCCGATCCCATTTTGCAGCTTCTTAACGAGATCCGGGTTGGAAATAAATGGACGGCCAAACGCGACAAGATCACCACGCTTTGCATCAAGGTCGGCATTCGCGCGGGCTGCATCATAACCACCAGACATAATGTACTGGCCTTTGAATACGGCGCGCAGCTTGGCTTTTAGCGCGGGGCTGACTTCAGGCGCACCCATCGCGCTGTGATCGACGATATGGATATACGCCAAGCCCACCGTATTGAGTTCGTTGATCAGTCGCTCAAACAGCGTGTCCATCACGGCATCGGATGTCATGCCGTTGAATGCGCCATAAGGCGAAAGACGCATACCGACACGTTCCGCGCCAATCGCGGCAGCCGCTGCTTTAGCAACTTCCACCGCGAAGCGAATACGATTTTCGATGCTGCCGCCCCATTGATCGACGCGCTGATTGGAAGCGGTATTGAGAAACTGGTCAATCAAATAGCCGTTCGCACCGTGCAATTCCACCCCATCGAAACCCGCTTCTATCGCGCGCTTCGCGGCATTTGCATATTCGGCGATAGCTTGCGCAATGTCAGTCTCGTTCATCGCATCAGGTGGGGGGTAAGGCTGCATACCTTCACTGTCTGTCCACATTTCGCCTTGTAAAACTATTGCTGATGGGGCCAGTATTTTCGTACCAGCCTGCATATTGGCGGGATGGCAGACGCGCCCACAGTGCATCAGCTGCACAAAAATTTTGCCGCCCGCTTGATGCACACCATCGGTCACGCGCTTCCAACCTTGCACTTGCGCATCCGAAAACATGCCCGGAATACGCGCATAACCAAGACCATTGGGCGAAGGCGAGGTGCCTTCGGTAATGATAAGTCCCGCATCTGCGCGCAACCGATAATACTTTTCCATCAACTCATTCGGAACATTACCGATAGCACGACAACGCGTAAGCGGTGACATAACAATGCGGTTTTTTAATTGCAGCTTGCCGAGATTGGTTGGGGTGAACAACGTGTTAGTCATATTATTTTTCCTTGGTTGAGGTGTTGGGAAGCACTGATCTATTCGTCATCCCCGCGCAGGCGGGGATCCAGCTTGTTAATTTGACTGGGTTCCCGCCTTCGCGGGAACGACGAACCCGAATCAATCAGTGTCTAAATTCAATTATGTTCCTGCTTGCCTGCATCCGTATCATCTTGCTTGGACTTGCAGCACCAGCTACGCATTCCCGTTTGAAATTTTTCACGCTCTTCAGGTGTCATGTTTTCCATACTGCGTTGCTGACAACGACCTTTCCAGCAACCACGACCGCGAAAACCGCCGAACAATATCTTGCTTAACAGCAGCACACCCATTGCTTGCACATAGTCAATCTCGTGCCCGCCAGTGAACAACACCGGTATCAGCCAGTTCCATAGTGTCATCACCACCCAGCCCAATGCCGCAATGCCCAACACTACTAGTAAGAAAATTTTTCCACATTTTGGTTTGCAGTTCATACTCATTTCACTACTCCTTTACAAAATTAAAGTCACACTAAAAATTCAATCAAGCCGATGATGGCAAGGCGCAAACGGGCGAAAAACCGGAGTGTACGAAAAGGTACACGAGGATTTTGAGTACGTTTGCAACACCGCCAGCGCGGCTTCAGTGAATTTATAGAAATTCGTCATAGATTTTTTGCAGCTTGCCGCGAAGATGCAGCACCGCATAACGCTTGCGCGCCAGCAAGGTACTCACGCCGACACCGCTTTCTTCCGCCAACTCTTTGAAACTACGCCCATCCAATTCGTGAGCGATGAATACCGTGCGCTGCTCCTCTGGCAACTCGGCTAATGCGGCGGTCAACTCTTCCAACAACACCGCTCGCGCATACGCCGCTTCAGGCCCAGAATCTAACGATGGCAATACCCCTTCCAGCCAATGCTCGCTGTCATCCTCCTCAAAAAATTCCGGCAGCGGCTCTTCTTTCTTCTTGCGAAAGCGGTCGATGATGCGGTTGCGCGCAACACGGTAGAGCCACGCGCCGACTTGCTCGATCGGTTCAGGTAAGCGATACGCTTCCACAAACTCAAAGAAGACATCCTGCAAAATATCTTCCGCCTCGCCTGCATCCGGCACGCGCTGCCGAATGAAATTTTTCAGTCGCCCGCGTTCACTGGAGATCGTCTCGGTGATACGTTTATCTTGTTCGATCATTCGCGCATTAGAGGTTAACGTTGTATCCATGTTAGTGAAGACGATTCACGGGTGGAAATATTGTAGAACTTTTCCCAAAGTTGAACTGATCACTATCGAAAGGTATTCGGCGGCTGGCGGAAAACGCAGGCAGCGCACTTTGCCGATGGCAGCGTGTTTGACCAGATTTACAAAAAATAGCATCACCATTCATTAAATCTTGTAGTGAGAAAACAAAAAGCCCTTGCAAATTTTTGTCGGGGATTTTTTTGTGGCAGCTTTCGCTCCCAAAAGAACATAGTTGCGAAGGATAATACCGCCATCTGATTCTCGGCCTTATGTAGCGCGCTACATAAGGCCGAGAATCAGCACTCCAAAATGCATTGGTTGAATCTGCAACGCACAGCAGATATTCGGCACAAGTCAAATCGTAGCGAAACTGTTTCGGCCACCTACGCTAATACACCACATCATGATCCCCCACATTCACTGGGATGATCTCTTCATCATGTATCAGCAACTCCAGCGTAATGCGGTATGAAAGGTTGATGGACACCGAGTGTAATCCTTCCAGTCTTCCACTCAAGGCGTGCAGGCGCAGCGAGGGATGGTGCGGGTTTAGTTCCAGCAATTGCAGTGTCTTGAGGTATTGCTTTTCCAGCTCGGGGTGGCGTTTGAGAAAACGCGCGGCGCGTTTTTCGTATTGCGCGGTGAAGATGAGCTGGAAGGTCATGCGATAGATTTTTTCGCACGTTTAACATGTGCCTCTGCCGATTCCTTTACAAATCGTCCGGCAGCCACATCAGCATGGGTCTCGGCCAGTGCCGCTTCCAGTTCGCATTCGCGCAGGTAGTGGTATTGGGCGATGTCCATCACCACAAAGCGATCTTTGCCGCGCACCGAGACGATGGCTTCGGGTCGATCCGCCAACACGGCTTCGATGGCGGCGATGCCTTTGGTTTTCAGGTCATTGGCGGTCAAGTTGGACATGGGTAGCTCCTCGCAGATTTGTTTTAAGTGTTGTTAATAGTACGCTTAATGGTGCGATTCATCAACCGCTTAATAAAGGGGTGCTTAAGCCTGCCATACCCCAAACCCCGCCTCACGCAAATCAATCCCCACTTCCACTTCTTTAGTGCACGCTTCGTCATAAGACATCGGGTTGAATGCTTCGTAGAGGTCTGGCAATAAGTGCAACCCGTAATCTTTGACGTAGCGATTGGATTGGATACCGGCTTTGTGTTTGTCGAAACGAATGTCGGGATCGAGTCCGGTCATACCTACATATACGCATGGTTTTCCAGGGATGTAACCGGGATTGCACTTCTTGAATTTACCTTCGTACAAAACGTCTTTCGACAATTCGATGACGTAGACGTGGTAGTGATTGCGGCGGCTCATTATTTATCCTTCAACAGCGATTTCAGATCTGCGAAGGGATTGTGGGTTGCGCTTGCCTGCTGATCCGAACCGCGATTGCGCGCCGCCTCGTCCAGTTCACGCGAGTGCTCGTTGTCGTGGCAATACACGCACAGCAATTCCCAGTTGCTGCCATCCGCTGGGTTGTTGTCGTGATTGTGGTCTTTGTGATGCACGGTCAATTCGCGCAGGCGCAGGCCGGAAAATTCGCGACCACATCGGCCGCATATCCACGGGAATAATTTGAGTGCTTTTTCGCGGTAGCCGGACTCGCGCAACTCGCGTTGCTGGCGCGCTTCGGCGACCACGCGGTCAAGTCGTGCATGATCGGGATTGAAAGGTTTAATCATGGTGAGTGGCGGGACTTAACAGTGGTCAGCATTCAGAATACGTTTCACGCCAGCATCTCAAGCAAAACAGGATGCCATTTCGCCAAGTCAATCTCGCCCATCTTTCCCGCCAAGCGACTTTTGTCCACGGAGCGTATTTGATCGAGGAGGATGCGCGCTGATTTGCGTGCGAATCTAACTTCGGGGCGGCAGCCGAGGGGTTGGCATTTGCTGGTGAGCGGTGCGATGATGACGCGTGACAAGGCGGCGTTCATATCGTCTGGCGAGACGACTAATGCGGGGCGGGTCTTTTTAATTTCTGTGCCGATGGTGGGGTCGAGATTGACCCAATACACTTCGCCACGCTTTACCATACCCATTCTGCATCTCCTTCGCCCACGGGAATGGCGGCAAGTGGCTCGACATCGGCCTCTGGCTTATAACCATCAAACCAATTGGTGCGGGGCGCATTGATTGGCGCAATGAGCAGGTTTTTTCCCTCCAGGCGAATGTCAACTTCATCACCCATTTCGCACGCGGCCAACAGCGCGGCAGGGATGATTACTCCACGTGAATTTCCAACTTTTCTTAAACTGGTGCGCATGACTGTCCCCTTATGGAAAGTGGCAACTATGTTATAACAATTGCAATCGTCGTTGCAAGGGAAATTTGCTTGCGCTGTGAGCAACGCGGGATTGAGTAAGCAGAAAGCTTTTTAATATGAGAGGAATGCTTCTTTGAACATACTATCGAATAGTAAGCTGTGATCGTGCAAGGCGGAAAATCTCTGATCGGAAACAACCGCCTTTGCCCAGCTCCTCAAAATTCAATCGTCATAATCGGGATAGTTGGGAATCGTCACCGTGTCGTTATCAAACACGCCTTTTGTGGCTTGTGTGTGGCATTTATCACAGAAGCTAAGTGATTTCACTCCTGCATTGCCCTTCACCATTTTTGCGGGGATGTGTTTGTGTGTACGCTCGATATATCGCAGCCCGGTGATGCTCATTGGCGTATCGCCGCTCATCGTCGCATTGGCGATTTTGCGGGCGCGTTTGTAGTAGGATTTATCCGCGCCATTTTCAATGGCGTAATCGAGAATCTCCTTTAACGTATCTGCTTCGATTTCGGCGTTGACCCCAAAGTGTTTACGCAATGCTTCCGAGCTTAAAAGTTTTTCCCAAGACTTTGCCGGCAGCAATCCGGGTTGGTAGGCAAAATGACAATCACCACATTCGGTTTGATAGGCTTTGTTAGTCACGGGTCTAATTTCTTTGGCGCGATTAAAATCGAGCATCCATCCGCCCAAACTTTCCGCTGCCGCTGCATAGCCACTAGCCAATAACCACAGGCTCAACAGGCATGTTGTGAATTTTAATTTTGTCGTCATTACGCGTCCCTTACCAAGTCAATTTAATCGCAACAGCCATCGCTAATCCGCCCAATTCCGCCATTCCTGCGTGACTGGTCTCGGTGGTGGATCTGGCTGATTTTATGACGGCATACGACATCAGTGCCGCACCTGCCGCGCCCAACATCACGTGTACATTATCTGGGTCAGTCAAACCATCCTCAAGATGAAAATCATCCCAGTGTGAAATCAATCCAGAAGCGACCGTGGCAACCGCCATGCCTGCCGCCGCACGTGCAAAGCGGGTGTGCGCTGTGCCTGATGTTTGGCGGGGCGGCTGTGGCGCAACGCAATTATGCTCGCACCCTTCGCCAGGGTTGGTAACCGCAGCTAAGCCCACCAACACTATCGTACCTAAGCCGAGATATTGATGCGCATTGCTTGAGGTGAAGAAAGGGGGCTTAAATGCAGCAGGCTTAACTATCGGTACGGCAACCGCTTGCGGAGTGGCGGCATCATTCAACGCCAGCATGTATGATTTTGTGTTGTCGGTATAGCTACTGCTAATCGTGGGCAGGGACACGTCACTGGCATACACCGCAAACGACAACGACATCAGACTGATACCCGCAAGGATATTTCTAAAATTGATTCTGCTTTCCACACTGAGCTCCCTAGTTAAAGTTACTTTTTAATAGTTAATAAATATGCCAACACATCGCCCTGCTCTTGAGGTGTACATAGGCGATCCAGCACATCGTTGCAATTGCGCTTGAACCATTTTTGCACTTTTTTCATTTCGGTAAAACGTTCCGCATTGGCAGCCGGGGCGAGTGGGTCTATCGGCTTATCGGTTTTTGCGTGCTTGCCTTGCTCAGCAGGATTCTTTGTGTGGCACGACTCGCAATTCCAATCGCCGCCATGCTTATCCTTAAAGAATTTCTCGCCACGTGTGGCGGAAAAATCCTGGAAACCTGCAACTTTTGCAGCATCTGCTTTAATGGCTGCCAATATCTGAGTGGGTGTTTCGGCAAAAGCGGGCTGGGTTACTGAGGCAATTAAAGTAAAGCTGAATACATACAAAATACGGGACATCCACCACTCCTGAATAAATTTAGAACCCGTAGAGTATTGTACAAGGCAGAAGTTCACATTTAATAACCTTGTCAATAATTCACGGTTGCAATGGTAAAATCCCACCATGCTTAATGACCGCGCACAACTCCTGCTCAAAACCCTAGTAGAACGCTACATCAGCGATGGCCAGCCGGTTGGCTCGCGCGCATTGTTGCAGCATTCCGGCCTGGACATCAGCTCGGCGACCATTCGTAATGTGATGGCCGACTTGGAGGAAATCGGCTTGGTCAGCAGCCCGCATACCTCCGCAGGGCGTATCCCTACCGGCTTGGCGTACCGATTATTTGTTGACACCATGCTCACCACTAAACCACTGGATAGCGTTAGTCTTCAGCAAATGGAACATCAGTTGCAGCCAGATAATCCGTCGCGTCTGATTGCGCAAGCCTCCAATATGCTTTCCGAATTAACGCAATTCACGGGTGTGGTCGCCACCGCAAAACGCAGCGCGATGACCATCCGCCAGATCGAGTTTTTGCGGCTGGGTGACAAACGCGTGTTGTTGATTATCGTCATGCCCGACGGTGAAGTAGAAAACCGCGTGCTGCTGATGGAGCGCGACTACACCCAATCACAACTCACTGAGGCGGGCAATTTTCTCAACCAACATTACATCGGTTGCAGCTTCTCGCAGATTCGTGATCGGTTACGCGGCGAGTTGCAACAATTGCATCAAGACATGAATGCCTTGATGACCGCAGCCCTTGCGGCGGGTGACGCAGCTGAAGCCAAGCAAGGCGAAGATTACGTTATCAGCGGTGAACACAACTTGCTGCACGTGGAAGATTTCTCCACCGACATGAATCGCTTACGCGGTTTGTTCAATTTATTCGAACAAAAAACCGAGTTACTACAATTGCTCGATGCCAGCCGTAGAGGGCAAGGCATCCATATTTTCATCGGCAGCGAATCAGGCTTGGCATCGCTCAATGATTGCAGCGTAATTACCGCACCCTACTCCGCCAATGGCAACCTTGTTGGCACACTGGCGGTGGTCGGCCCCAAGCGCATGGACTATGAGCGGGTGATTCCGATTGTGGATATAACAGCGCGGCTGCTGGGCAATGCGTTGTCGCAGCATTAAAACTTGTATAAAACCCTTGTCCACTAAAAACACGAAAGGCACGAAAAAGTGGGCAGAGAGATTTTGCATAGGGAAGCGTGCTATGAAATACAGGGAGCTGTGTTTGAGGTGTATCGAGAAATGGGTTGTGGCTTTCTGGAAGCCGTCTATCAGGAGTGTCTGAGTAAGGAATTTTATAAACGAGGGATTACGTTTGTCGCTCACCAAGAACTGAAGCTTTACTACAAAGGTGAGCCGTTGCGGCAAATTTATATTCCCGATTTCGTTTGCCATGAATCCATCATTATCGAACTCAAAGCTCTCTCCACCACAACGGGAGAACATAAAGCGCAAGTGCTGAACTACCTGAAAGCAACAGGAATGAACTTGGGCTTATTGGTTAATTTTGGCTGTCACCCAAAAGCAACCATTGAGCGGATTGTGTTGTAAAGCTTGTCCACGAAAGACACGAAAAGCACGAAAAAAATCAAACCAAAAAATGTTAAATTTTGGCTTTAGACATAGCTAAATACCCCAATGCCACCTTCAAGTTTCGTGAGAAATTCTATCTGTTTTATTTTTCGTGCTTTTCGTGTCTTTCGTGGACAATGTGTTAAATTGGAATTTAATAATCACTTAAGGATCACTCATGGCATACCAAATCGAACCCTCCATCCCGCACGGCACCCCTTCACGCGTCGGCATTTTGCTCGTCAACCTCGGCACGCCCGATG
>JBEBKA010000055.1:0-16988 GCA_040079595.1 Gallionella sp. | reverse complement strand
TCCGCTAGCTGTTTGACCGATATTTTTTCGACTGGCACTTGTGGCGATGCGATTACCAATAGCCCGCCTGCTTCACCGAGTGAAGCCCACAAGATTCCAAGGGTTAGTAGGAGGATGCGCATTATTTAGAATAAAAATGAAAGTGAGCCCTTTAAGCCCGTATGAATAGTCGCGATAGGAGAAGGCACGCCTGCCTGATGAATATATTCCAATTTCCAAACGAACGGCACGCTATCGGGCTTGTAGTTAACCGCTAACAACATGCTGCGTGAAGCGGCTACAACAGTATGATCTTGATAATATTCGCCTTCGATGATGCCGTGCCATTGCGGCGTAATCGCATAGTCAGCCAAGACAAAAATGCCCGACTCCAAATCATGCGCTTTGGCGATAGAACCCGAAAAACGCGAGATGATGGCTTCACTTTGCAAGTTTAGCTTGCCAAAAGAATGGCTCGCATTCAGCCCAAGCAAAGCGTAAGTTTCATTACGCTCAATGAGCGTGCCGTATTGAAAAGAGGCACCCATTTGATCTTTGATGCCGTACGCTCTACTGATATGCCCGCCAATAACGTTGTGAAAATTTCTACTGGTTTGGCTTGCAGGTCGCTTGAACCACTCGTTGTCAGGCTGCCAATACAGCTGCCAACTCGGTATTTCACCACTCGATTCGTGCTGCCAACTCACCCCGCCGATATACGCAGAAAAACCACGAGCGGCAGTGTAAGGGCGCGTAACGATGGGCATCAAGGGGGCGGCATGGGTGATATTCCATTCGCCCAGCGGGGCAAGCAACTTACCCACACGCAAGGTGTCTTTCTCGGAAAAAATGACATCATTATAAAATCGTTCAATAATCAAATCACCATTTTGCGCGTTGCCACCTTGCTGGATAAGCGTGTGCTTGGACAATTCAATTTCCGCAAAAGGATTCACCCACTGATTGATGTTGCCGCTGGCAAATACGCTGAAGTCATCAATATCCAATTTGGCTGGAGAGCCAAAACGATCAATCAACTCAAGGTTGGTGTATCCCGACAAATAGAAATTGCCCGAACGCCAACCTTGCCCCAATTCGTAGTTTTCCGCATAGGCGATAGGCGAAGCCAGCCCACTGAGCAGAACGAATATGAGTGAAATAAATACTTGAGGCACTGGACTCTCCCTAAACCGATCCCATTTAACTACGTAACAGGGACACGCTATATCTTGGCAATTTACCAGCAAAAATTATTTTGCGCTACCAATGATAAGGACTGCTCATCACCCTCTAATTTGGCACTAAGCAAGCGGTAGTAATCAGGTAAAATGCGCGCCTCATCAAGCCTGAGAACACCATGACCGCACGTTTACGCGAAATCCCCTATAACTACACGTCTTTTTCTGACCGCGAAATTGTCATACGCATACTCGGTAGCGAGGCGTGGGACATCATCAATACCTTGCGCGAAGAACGCCGCACCGGACGTTCAGCGCAAATGTTGTACGAGGTATTAGGTGACATCTGGGTAGTGTCACGCAACCCGTATTTGCAAGATGATTTGCTCGGCAACGCCAAACGGCGCAACGCCTTAATCGGCGCGCTACGCCACCGATTGCATAGCATTGAAGAACGCCGCCAAAGTAATGCAGCGGTTAAACGCTTGTTAGATTTAACCCACGCAGCCATTGATTCATTCGCTGCCGAATTTGAACAAACCATCGCGTTGCGCAAACGCGCACTCAAAGTATTGAGCCGTATCACACGCAAAGACAACATTCAGTTCGATGGTCTCGCGCGGGTTTCACATGTGACCGATGCGACAGACTGGCGCGTGGAATATCCATTCGTGGTATTGAATCCTGATACCGAATTTGAAATCGCCGCGCTGGTGCGCGCTTGCATCGAACTTAAACTCACCATCATTCCGCGTGGCGGTGGCACGGGTTACACAGGGGGTGCTGTGCCGCTGGATAAGTTTTCCGCCGTTATCAATACCGAAAAGCTCGAAACTTTATCTGCCGTAGAAACCATGCAATTGGCGGGTGTAGCGCAGCCTGTAGCGACTATTCATTGTGGTGCGGGGGTGGTCACGCGGCGCGTGATGGAAGCCGCCGAAAAAAATAATTTGGTGTTCGCGGTCGATCCCACTTCGGCCGATGCCTCGTGCATAGGCGGCAACGTGGCGATGAATGCGGGCGGGAAAAAGGCGGTGTTGTGGGGTACCGCGCTGGATAACCTGGTGTCATGGCGCATGGTCACGCCCGACGGATTGTGGATGGAAATCGAGCGTACCGACCACAACCTCGGCAAAATACACGATGTGCCATCTGCCAGTTTTCGCATCAGCCGTTTTGAAGTGGATGGGAAAACACCACATGGCGCGCCCGAAATTTTAACCATCGCCGGCAGCGCGTTTCGTAAAGCAGGCTTGGGCAAAGATGTCACCGATAAATTTTTATCTGGCTTGCCCGGCATCCAAAAGGAAGGCTGCGACGGCATTATCACCTCGGCACGCTTTGTCCTCCATCGCGCTCATACTCATACGCGCACCGTGTGTTTGGAATTTTTCGGGCAAGTGCGTGAAGCCGTACCAGCGATTGTGGAAATCACCGCACTGTTTGATAAACGCAATGGCGCAACGCCCAATGTATTTTTGGCAGGACTGGAACATCTGGACGAGCGCTATTTGAAAGCGGTTGGCTACGCGACAAAATCCAAACGCGGCACACGTCCCAAGATGGTGTTAGTCGCCGATGTGGTGAGTGATGATGCCGATGCCGCTGCGTCAACAGCTTCCGAAATCGTGCGTCTCGCTAACCTGCGCAGCGGAGAAGGATTCATCGCGGTATCCGCTGAAGCACGTAAGAAATTCTGGCTGGATCGCGCACGCACCGCCGCGATTGCCAAACACACCAACGCTTTCAAAATCAATGAAGACGTAGTGATTCCACTGCCACGTATGGGCGATTATTGCGATGGCGTGGAGCGCATCAACATCGAGTTGTCGCTGCACAACAAGTTGAAATTCTTGGATGCGCTCGATGAATTTTTTTCGGGTGAGTTGCCGCTACATTACCAAGACGATGCGCAGTTGGGCGACGCGGAATTGCTGGGTACGCGTCAGCAGGAAGCTAAACAGTTATTGACGGAAGTGCGCTGTCGGTGGGAATGGTTACGGGATAATTTGGATGGATCGCTGTCTGATTGCATCTTTACTCCTGCCGATAAACAAGATGCAAAAACTGTATTCGACGCGGTGCAGCGTCATTTGCTTCGGGCCTCATGGAAACGTGAACTGCGCGATCCACTCCGCCAAATTTTTAGCGGCAGCACCTATCAACCCGTCCTCGAACAATGCCTAAGCATTCATCAAAAGATACTGAAAAGCCGCGTGTTTGTTGCTTTGCACATGCACGCGGGCGATGGCAATGTCCACACCAACATCCCCGTTAACTCGGATGATTACGCGATGTTGCAACAGGCGAATGCGGCGGTGGATCGCATCATGCAGTTGGCGAAAGATCTGGGCGGCGTAATTTCCGGTGAGCATGGCATCGGCATCACCAAGTTTGATTTTTTAGAACTAAGTGAAATTGCCGCATTCACCGATTACAAGCTCAAGGTTGATCCCGAAGGTCGATTCAACAAAGGCAAGCTGCTAACTGGCGGCAACTTAGAACGCGCCTACACACCCAGCTTTAATTTGATGGAATTAGAAAGTTTGATTCTGGAAAAAAGTGAGCTGGGACAAATTTCCGACTCAATTAAAGATTGTTTGCGTTGCGGCAAATGCAAACCGGTGTGCGCGACCCATGTGCCGCGCGCCAACTTGCTGTATTCGCCGCGCAATAAAATCCTCGGCACGTCCTTGCTCATTGAAGCGTTCTTGTATGAAGAACAAACGCGGCGCGGCATCTCCATACAACACTTCGATGAATTCAACGATGTCGCCGATCACTGTACGGTGTGCCACAAGTGTTTGAACCCGTGCCCCGTGAATATCGATTTCGGTGAAGTATCGATGGCGATGCGCGATTTCTTGCGCAAACAGGGCAAGAAAAAATTCAATGCGGTCAGCGCGATTTCGATGGCGTATCTCAACACCAGCGACCCGTTCACCATCAAGCTGATGCGCAAGGTGACCATCGAGTGGAGTTATAAATTACAGCGCATGGCGCATAAAGTAGCGAAGCGTTTGGGGCTGCTTGAGGCACAGCTCAAGCGTCCACCTGCCACAATCGGTCATACGCCGATCAAAGCGCAAGTGATTCACTTCATCAACAAACCGATGCCGGGGAATTTGCCGAAGAAAACTTCTCGCGCCTTGCTCGATATTGAAGACAACAACGTCGTGCCTATTATTCGTAATCCGCGTATCGCCAGCGAGGACTCGGAAGCGGTATTTTATTTTCCCGGGTGCGGTTCGGAACGATTATTTGGACAAGTGGGCTTAGCTACACAAGCGATGCTATATGAGACGGGCGCAACGACGGTATTGCCACCTGGCTATTTGTGCTGCGGCTATCCGCAAAACGCATCGGGCTTAAAAGACAAAGCCACGCAGATCACTACCGACAATCGCGTGCTATTTCATCGAGTGGCCAACACACTGAATTACCTCGACATCAAGACGGTGATTGTGTCGTGCGGCACGTGTATGGATCAGCTACAAAAATATCAGTTCGAGAAAATTTTCCCCGGCTGCCGCCTGCTCGACATTCACGAATATCTGCTAGAAAAAAACGTCAAGCTAGCAGGCGTTGAAGGCACGCGCTACATGTATCACGAACCTTGCCACACCCCGATGAAAACCTATAAGTCAATGGACGTTGTGCAGGAACTGATGGGCGCAGAAGTAAAACTCAACGAACGCTGCTGCGGCGAGTCTGGCACTTTTGGCGTGGCCTCACCGCAGATCGCAACCCAAGTGCGCTTCCGCAAAGAAGCTGAAATGAAAACAGGTGCAAATGCACTTCGTGCCGATGGCTTTACTGGCGAAATTAAAGTGCTGACCTCCTGCCCAGCGTGCCAACAAGGATTGAGTCGCTACAACGACGACAGCGGAACAACCACCGACTACATCGTGGTGGAAATGGCGAAGCATTTGTTGGGCAAAGACTGGCTGCCTGATTATGTGACCAAAGCGAATAACGGCGGGATTGAGCGAGTGCTGCTGTAATCTAGTAACATAAACTACGTACTGTTTGTCGTAAATTTGAACCGCAAACTTTATCGTAACCAGTCCCCTCCCCCTTGATGGAGGAGGGCTAGAGAGAGGGAGTTGAGTAGCTATCACGCATAACTTGTGTTGGCTCAATAATAAAAGGTGTCGCGTGAACAATAAAGAAGCTACCTGCGAATTGTGCGACCAAGATGGCGGTGAAGTCATTTTCAGGAATGATTTTTTGCGCGTGGTATTAGTGAAGGATGCCGATTACCCTGGCTTCTGTCGGGTGATTTGCAACGCACATATTGCCGAGATGACTGACTTGGAGATTCACCAACGCAGCAACATGATGATGACGGTATGCAAAGTTGAACAAGCACTGCGCGAGGTATTGCAGCCCGACAAAATCAATCTTGCTAGTTTAGGCAATATGACGCCACACTTGCACTGGCATGTCATTCCCCGCTTTGAGTACGACAAGCATTTTCCTCAGCCGATTTGGGGCGTGGCGCAACGCGAAGGAAAGTCTTTACTGCCACTTGACTGGCGTTCACGCGTCATAAAAAATATCGTTACCCAATTGAGCATATCCGTCGCCCCAATTTAATAATGACATTTGAGATGCTGTTACAACCAACTGACGATCTCGCTAACCCGACGTTCAAAAACGCCGCGAGTTGTGCGCTATGGTTGCGGCAATTACAGCTCACCAATTTACAGCCAGCCCACCAACAATTACTGGCGCAAGTGAGCGAACTCAATCGCTACCCGATGCACGACATCGAACGTCTCAACACGCTGGAAGAGTTGCGCGAAACGGTTGATCATGTACAAAAGAGTTACGCCACCAAGCTGATTTCCAGACCCTTACCGTTCAATCGCACCGAGCTGGTGGTGTTTATGTCGATTTTGCAGTTGTGGAAAGCGATGTCGCAAGGGTATCAACGTTGCCTGAAAAGTTATATGGACGGCAATCAGGAGCTGGATCAACACATTGCTTTGCTCTGTCAGCGGTGCATGCTTTACAGCGGATTGACTATTCTTGAACACTTGCGCGCAGGTTACGAGTTTGATGACAAACACTGGGCGCAACTACATCAGTTTTACCAATTTGCCGAAGCGAGCAAACGGCAACTCGAAGAAGTGGTCGACCCGCTGATGGGCAGTCATCCAAACAGTAGTTGCCATCGTATCTACGTAAAAATTTTATTGGCGTGTTCCGCACATCCTGCCGAATTGAATCGAATGCAATTACAGATGCTGGATAACTGGCTGTCGGAGTGGAGCAAAGAAATTGTGGTTGAGGAGGATGTGGCGCACGCCAAAGCACAGCGGTTGGTCACGGATATATCGGGAAGAAAAGGCTTGTATCCCGCGCAACAAATTACACACAGCAAGAACATGCGTTACCTGTCCATCACCCCGATTAGCAAATTATTGAAGGTGCATATCATTCTGCTTGAACAGGGGAAGTCACCGCAACAGTTAAATATGGGCGAGGGCAGCAGCAAAGAAGCGATTAAATTTCTCACATTCCTACATCAGTGTTGGTGTGAAAATCGCAATTTACGTGCAATAACGAGACTGCCAACGTCGCGTAACGCGATGTTGTGTTTCCAAGCGGAAGATATTTACGCCCACGTGTGTGGCGAGGCGTTTAAGCAGCCGACTAAAAATAGTGTCTCCAATGCGCTCACACTCAAACAAAGCCAAGTGTTGGAGCGAACGATGAGCCGCGTTTCCTCGCAACATTCCCCGCCTGAGTACATTCAGTCGGAGACGTGGCACGTTGAAAATGAAAACATCTTGGGTGCACAACTCACCCGCACAACGCAAGGTGCGAGTATCGGGTTTAATCAATTTTTGGCGATACGATTGGCGGGCGATACCCATTTTTCTCTGGCGGCAACAGCGTGGGTGAATGTGCCGATCACAGGACAGCTACGCATGGGCATTCGCTATTTGCCTGGTGAAGTGCAAGCGGTCAGCGTTCGCGTTGCAGACAGGCTGGAAGAGTATGCACCGGCATTCATATTGGGCGCGAGTGTGAATCTCAAAGTACCGAGCAGCCTCATTCTCCCGCGCAACTGGTTTCAGGCGAATCGTATGCTTGAAATTGTGATGCGGAACGGCGAACAGCGGAAAATAAAACTGGGTTTTAGCGTAGAGCGCGGCGTGGACTACGAACGCGTGAGCTTTAATTTTGTGTAATGGGGGGGTTCTATAAATTCAAAATCCTAAGCAAGACAAACCTGCAAGGGGCTTCCCCACCAAACATAGTCGCTGCGCTCGTTGTTTGGTGTGAAGGTGCGAACAAAAAATTGCGACGACGCACTTGTCCTCAGGTGGTTTGACTGGGGATATGATTGATATGTTAGGAGTAATTTTTCGTGAGCAACGCCGTATTGCGACGGGGTTTAGATTTATAGAAGCCCCCTAATGAGTAGTCATTGGCGTGCTTAAAGTCAGGGCAACCCTTTAATCCTAGACTTCACGGGGACTTGCTTGGATAATAGTATGCGCATGCAATGACGATTTATCAGCATCTCTCTCGGCAATAAACCTGATGCAGGAAGTATTGGGCAATACAATAGTCGGTGCGATATGACAGCCTACTAACTTGAAGGGGCGTACGTGAGTAACAACGAAGCCATGCAGAAAGATGTGTCCGCAATAAAAAAGCGGATCTTTTGGTTCGTTATGCGGCATCACAAAGAGCTACAGCAAACTGCTGAAATTCAGATTAACGGCGATCGGATTTACTCGCACCAATGCAAAAAACCCAGAAGCAAGCCCATCGGCGAAATTCTGATGCAAATGAAGATTATCGATGCGGAAGACCTAACTCGCGCACTCTGCATTCAGTCAGGCATTTTGATGGCCGATCTAAACCTGATCGATATTCCTAAAGCCGTCCTATTGGATGTTTGGACGGGCAGTCATATTCCTTACTCTCGAGATTCTTAAGGCATGACCACGCTGGAAAATTGGGAATTAGCAAGTTATATCGTGACCGTTATTGGCCTGCCAATGGCGATAGGCGTGTTCATTTATGAGCAACGCAGAGAGCGCGACAACGAGGAAGAAGAAGTCTATCAACTGCTTTCGGATAACTACCAGGAGTTTCTCAAAATCACGCTGGAACATCCCGATCTGCACATTTTCACCACCGAGGAAACACCCGCACTTTCGGTGGAGCAACGCGAACGCATGTTCATCATTTTTAGCATGTTGATTTCCTTATTTGAGCGTGCGTATTTGCTGCTCTACGAAGACGACATGAGTGAAAAGCAATTACGCCGCTGGCGTTCGTGGGAAGACTACATGGGCGAATGGTGTAATCGCGCCGATTTTCGCGCAGCCTTGCCCACTTTGCTGCATGGCGAAGATCCAGCGTTCTCCGAGCATATACAGAGCATCGCACTGCAAGCCACGACACGACCACGGTGAACTAAATACAGTTTTGTGTATCTCATACAGCGCACAAATCAGTGCAGAAAAACTCCTTACGTGAATCAAGCGCGCTCTTCGGAAAATCAATGCTCACAGTACTCGTCATCAACTCCAAAGGCGGTTCGGGGAAAACCACCCTGAGTACCAATCTTGCAAGCTACTACGCTAGCAAGAAGCATAAGACCGCGCTGATGGACTACGATCCGCAGGGATCTAGTATGCAATGGCTCAAAATTCGTCCTACCCATGTCAGTAAAATTCATGGTGCGAATGCCGCCCCGCCCAAAGGGGGCATGATTCAGCGTAGCGCGCAATCGTGGATTCCGACTGACACAGAGGTGTTAATTATCGATGCGCCTGCCGGAACGAAGGGATTGTTGCTGCAAGAATTGGTACGCAAAGCCAATTTTATTATTATCCCCGTCGCGCCATCACCAATTGATATCCACGCAAGCGCGGACTTTATTAAAGATCTTTATTTGTCTGGGGGTGTGCGTAGTTCGAACGCGAAGATAGCTGTTGTGGCCAACCGAGTGCGCAATGCCGCTACCAGCATGTATGCTTCATTGGAAAACTTTTTGAGTGCGTTGAAGCTGCCTATTTTAACCAGCATCAGCGACTCGGATCATTATCTACAGGCTGCCGCAAAAGGCTTGGGGGTGTTTGAAATGGATGAGTTGATTACCGCCAAAGATCGGCGCGATTTATTGCCAATTATGAAATGGCTAGAAGGGCATATCCCTAATCGGCATGGCTCACGCACTGAAAATAAAGTGATTACGCTGGAAGATTCCAGAAAATGGAAAGCATATCGTGCAGATGGATTTACGCTCAACCCAACAGGAAAATTCAAAAGCCACCCCTGAAAGATTTTAGTTTTTCTGTCCCAATAAAATTGCACGTTGCGCCGACCACTGCAACAGCGGCTCACGTGTAAATCCACTTTTGGCAAACTGTTGCCAGCGACCGATCACAAAGCACACCAGTAGATTGGCGTGTGCGCCCACATCTACCGCCTCGCCCATTTCACCTTGTGTGGCGGCCATACGCAGCGATTGCTTGAGTGTAGACTCGATACGATCCAATAGTTGATTGATACGCTGCTGCAAACGCTCATCTTCATTGACCAACGCATCCCCAATCAATACCCGCGCCATGCCTCGGTTTTGTTGCGCGAAGCCCAACAACATTGCCATGATGGCTTCGAGTTGTTTGCTGCCGCTTTTTTCTTCCTGGGTAATTTTGTTGATGAGACCAAACACAGTTTGTTCGATAAATTCAATCAACCCCTCAAACATCTGCGCCTTGCTGGCGAAATGACGATACAACGCTGCCTCGGAAATATCCAAGCGCGCCGCGAGCGCAGCCGTGGTAATTTTCTCCACTTTGGGCTGCTCCAACATCTGCGCCACGGTTTGCAGAATTTGTAGCTTTCGTTCACCAGGTTTACTCGCCATATTTTTCCTCAGTTCAAACGATTTAACATTTTGGGCAACTGCATCACATCTCGAACTTTCACATCCACACACGCTTCATTTTGCTGCCCTGCGTTTACCCACACGGTGCGCATCCCCAGTTTTTTTGCGGTGCGCAAATTAGCCAAGCTGTCTTCCACCATCACGCATTGTGCGGCTTTCACTTTGTGCTTTCTCAACAATTTCAAAAAACCAAAACTGTCAGGCTTGGGACGAAAACTCGTATGCTCTATCGCCATCACATCATCAAACAAACCATCAATTTTCAGCAACTTCAGCACCGCATTCGCATAGTGTTGTGGCGCGTTGGAAAACACAATTTTTTTACCCGACAACGCTTTTAGCACATGGCTCAAACGCGGTTCACGCAACACCATTTTTTCCAGCTCTGGAAATTGATGCGTCTGCTGCAAAAAGTGATCCGGATCGGTCGCATGATGCCGCATCATGCCCGTCAACGTCGCGCCATAACGCTGCCAATAATCTATACGCAAGGTATTTGCAGCATCCTCATCTAATTGCAAATGCTGCTGCAAATACGCCGTCATGCTGCGATTGATGTGAGGGAAAATGTGCGGGGTCGCGTTATGCAAAGTATTGTCTAAATCGAAAATCCATATACGTGCATTCAATGACATACCTTTAGTCCGTTCGTCCTGAGCAGGGGCTTAGCCCCGTATCGAAGGATACGGATGCTTCAATATACCTTGCAATGCAAGGCTATTCACCACGAACGGCTTGAGGAATATAACGACTTTCATTACTTGCTCTTAATGAGCGTCCCAACGCCTTCATCGGTGAGAATTTCCAACAACAGCGCGTGCTGCACTCGCCCATCAATGATATGCACCGAGCGCACGCCGCCCCTTGCCGCATCTAACGCAGAGCCTATCTTCGGCAACATGCCGCCAGATAGCGTGCCGTCCGTTACTAAGTCTTCAATTTGTTTCGGCGTTAGACCAGTCAGCAATTTTCCGTCTTTATCCAGCACACCCGGGGTATTGGTCAGCAGCACTAATTTTTCTGCGTTGAGTATTTCCGCCAGCTTGCCAGACACCACATCGGCATTGATGTTCAGTGCCTCACCGTCCGGTCCTACGCCGATGGGTGCAATCACGGGAATGAAGTCTCCCGAATCTAGGAAAGAAATAATCGAAGGGTCAATTTTATCAATGTCGCCCACCAGACCGATGTCCAGCATCTTGCCTGGCTCATCAGCACTTTCCAGCAGCAATTTTTTTGCGCGAATGAATGCGCTATCTTGCCCCGTCAACCCTACTGCCTTGCCGCCATAACGGTTAATCAAATTCACAATGTCTTTGTTGACCTTGCCCAACACCATTTCGACTACATCCATAGTCTCTTCATCGGTGACGCGCATACCTTGAATAAACTCGCCCTGCTTGCCGACGCGCTTGAGCATGTCGTTGATTTGCGGACCTCCCCCATGCACCACCACAGGGTTCATGCCCACTAACTTCAATAACACCACATCGCGCGCAAAGCCTTCCTGCAAAGCAGGATCGGTCATCGCATTGCCGCCGTATTTAATCACGATGGTTTTATCAAAAAAACGCTGGATGTAAGGCAAAGCCTCGGCTAATACGCGGGCTTTAAGGTCGGCAGATGCGGCAGAAAGGGTCATGATTTTTTCTCATAAAAAAGTGCGTCGAATTCTACACTAGAAAATAAAAAAGGCGGCACGCGCCGCCTCTGATGAAAGCAAATACTCACTAAATTTAGTGATGATGTTCGTGCGTATCTTCTTTACTCGTAGGTGGAGTTGCCACCACAGGTTTGATGATTGCAGACGCTTTAACTTTTACTACGCGCTGATTAGCTTGTTTAATGTGTAAAGTGAGCGGCACATTTTCGCCTTCTTTTAGGGCAGATTTTAATCCGATCAACATCAAGTGGAAACCTGCTTTCTCCAAATCTATTGGTTCGCCAGCAGGCAATTTAATCGCCTTCACTTCGCGCATTTTCATCATGCCGTTATCGTGCGTCATGCTGTGCAATTCCACCGATTTGCAAGCGGGGCTGGTTGCCCCGATTAAGGTTGCAGTCGGCTTGCTGGTGAGCGTTAAATTCACCAAGCCCGTGCTTTGTCCGGGCAACGTTGCTTTTGCCCATGCGTTGTCAACTTGCACGTTGGTCGCATGAACCAAACCACTGAATAATATGCTGAGGCAGGCTATGCCAAATCGAAATGAGTAATTCATCGTGATGTCCGCTTAATCCAAAAGTTAAAAGAGCTGTTGAGTATAACGAATCCACCCCCTTTTTTCATCGGCAGGGGTGCGGCAATATGTCGCATATTCAAGTATGCCGCTCCGTTTACAATAGGCACATGAACGACACCATACTCTCCTCCCTACCCGGTCATCACCAATTACGCCGACTGGTTAATTTGCGCAACGTGTCGATAGCCACGCAGCTTGTTGCATTAATAACGGTTTGGAAAATTCTGGCACTGGAATTGAATTGGTCAGCAATGTTGCTGACGATTTTTGCGCTTGCCACCGTTAACGTATTAAGTAGTCGGCGGTTACGCAGCAACAATTTAGTATCTAGCCCCGAACTATTTGTGCAACTTTGTATTGATGTGCTGGCACTGAGTATATTGCTGTATCACAGTGGCGGCTCGACCAATCCCTTCATTTCACTGTATGTGCTACCGCTCGTCATCGCCGCCGCAACACTACCCAGCCGCTACACTTGGGGGATGGCGGCACTGACTGTCGCGTGCTACAGCTTGTTGATGTTTTATTACGTGCCGTTGCCACAAGATCATCACAATCACGGGGGAGGTGACAATGCGTTTAACTCTCATGTGATTGGGATGTGGCTTGGATTTGTTCTCACCGCGATCGTCGTGGCTTATTTTGTGGTACAGATGGCACAAGCGGTACGCAAACGCGACGAGATGCTGACCCAAGCGCGTGAAGAAATTTTGCGCAACGAACGCATCGTGGCACTTGGCACACAAGCGGCTGGTGCGGCGCACGAATTGGGTACACCCCTGGCAACCATGGCAGTGGTGGTGGGTGAGCTGCAAGATGAAACGGGAAGCTCGCCCGCCTGGCGTGATGCGCTAACCACGCTTGACGAGCAAGTGCGCGGTTGCAAACGTATCCTCGATAAAATTTTGGCGAATGCGCAACGTCCCGAAGCTGTTTCGTTGCAACCCCCCGAGCAATTACTCGCGGAGGTGTTGGATGAATGGCAATTATTACGCCCAACAGCGCAATACGAATACTCTCCACAGATCAGCTCCTCTTCCGACCCCGTCGGACTGATTAAAGCTGACACCACGTTGCGTGCCGCATTGATGAATTTGCTGAACAATGCAGCAGACGCTGCACCGCAAGCTATTCAGATACTGACGCATAGCGATGCCTCACGCTTTGTGATGGAAATTTACGATCACGGAAAAGGCTTAAGCGAAGAAGCCGCCACCAAAGCGGGATCGGCATTTTTCACCACCAAAAAAGAAGGTCGCGGAGTAGGGCTATTACTTGCCAATGCCACCGTGGAGCGCATGGGCGGGACGGTACGCCTGTTTAATCGAGACGGAGGCGGGGCAACCACGCAATTGATAATGCCATTTGAGAGGGTAAATTCATGACATTAACCGAAGCGGAGTCCGCCTCACTATTGCTGGTGGATGATGATCAGACATTCTGCAGAGTACTAAAGAACGCACTTACAAAGCGCGGCTTTAACGTGAGCGTGGCTCACAGTGTCGAGCAAGCCCTTCCTATGGCGGAAGCTAGCCCGCCGGAATTTGCCGTGCTGGATTTGAAAATGAACGGTGCGTCGGGGCTGGTTCTGGTTGAAAAACTACACGAACTCGATCCGCATACCCGCATCGTCATGTTGACCGGCTATGCCAGCATCACCACCGCTGTCGAGGCGATTAAACTGGGCGCGACACACTATCTTGCCAAGCCCGCCAACGCGAACGAAATCGTTGCCGCCTTCCAGCACGTTCCGGACGGGAATGCCCCGCTCCTGACGGCAACCGCGTTCATCGAAGACATCACCTGGGAGCATATTCAACGGGTGCTGCGTGAAAATAATGACAACGTCTCGGCCACCGCTCGCGCACTCAACATGCATCGTCGCACACTGCAACGCAAGCTCACCAAGCCGCCTTCTCGCGACTAAAATTCAGGTGACAAAGGCAATGATGGATTGCGGGATTAAACAGTGAACGAGCAGTTGAGCTGGTTTTGTTATCTTCTGAAATGTGCCGATGGCACACTGTATTGCGGCATAACCAATAACCTCAATAAGCGGCTTGCCGCGCATAACGCTGGGGAAGGTGCAAAGTACACGCGCGCCCGTATTCCCGTTGAATTAGTGTTCTACGAGAATTGCGAAAATCGTTCCAATGCTTCAACACGTGAGTCACAAATAAAAAAACTCAGTAGAAAAGCAAAGCTGAACTTGATACAAGTCGGCAGTTAATTCGAACACTTCATTACACCCCACGCTTTAGCCTAGTCAGCACTGATTAAGCCGAATAGCCTATAATTGCACCCATGAAAAACTTGTGTTCTCTTTTTCTTTTGTGGTGTTCACTTTTGTCAGTACAGGCGGCCTCCTTGCCCACCCCGCCTCAATTGGCGGTCAAAGCTTACGTGCTGTACGACTACAACAGCAGCCAGATTATCGTGAGTCAGAACGGCAATGCGCGTATGCCGCCTGCTTCGCTGACCAAGTTGATGACGGCTTATCTCACCTTTGATGCGCTGCAACATGACACACTTTCGCTGAAGCAAATTTTAACCGTGCCACAGGCGGCGGTGAGCATCGCGCCTGGCGAGTCCCGCATGTTACTGACTGCGGGTCAAGAAGTGAGCGTCGATGATTTGTTACATGGCTTAATTGTGCAATCGGGTAACGATGCCGCCATTACCCTAGCACTCAATATCGCGGGCAGCGAAATCGGGTTTGTCGATATGATGAACAAGGAGGCACTGCGGTTAGGGATGATCAATACGCACTTTACCAATCCTGCGGGATTGCCTGATTCGCAGCACTACAGCAGTGCCGCAGATTTGGCGATATTGTCCGCCGCCATCGTGCGCGACTATCCGCAATACTATCCAATGTTCGCACAGCGAGAGTTTAGTTTTAATAATGTTAAGCAAGCCAATCGCAATCGGCTGTTGTGGCTAGATCCATATGCGGACGGCATTAAAACAGGGCATACGGAGAGTGCTGGGTTTTGTTTGGCGGGTTCGGCGAAGCGGGGAGATCATCGTCTCATCGCCGTATTGTTTGGCGCAGACTCCGATTCCTTGCGTGCTACAGAAAGTCAGAAGCTACTCAATTACGGATTTCAAAATTTCGACGCGGTTCGTTTGTATAAAAAAGATCAGCCTGTCGGCGAAGTGAAGGTGTGGAAAGGCACAAGCAGCTATGTTGAGCTGGGCTTTCGCCAGGACATGTTTTTGACCATCCCCAAAGGGATGCAAAATCAACTCAAGGCTACGCTGGAAACCAGCCAACCTATTTTTGCGCCATTAAGTGGTGGGCAGAGAATGGGAATGCTCAGGCTGACATTAGTGGGCAAGCCTTACGCAGAGTTTCCCGTGGTTGCCCTAGATAGTGTGTCGCTGGCGAACGTGTTTGCGCGCGGGTGGGATAGCATACGTTTGTTTTTTCAATCGCTTACTATTTAAATCCGTGTCCATTTTTCTGAACGGGCTATTCATGCCTATCGAAGAAGCAAAGATTTCCGTGCTGGATCGCGGCTTTATTTTTGGCGATGGCGTATATGAAGTGATTCCGGTGTATTCGCGCAAAGCGTTTCGATTGGGCGAACATTTGCAACGCCTGCAAAATAGTTTGGACGGTATCAAGTTGACCAACCCGCATAGCAATGCGGCATGGGTTGAGAATATCAACGAACTGATCGCACGTAATGCGGGCGAAGATCAATATCTTTATCTGCACATTACGCGTGGCGCAGCGAAGCGCGATCATGCTTTTCCCAATCCACCCGTTACGCCTACGGTGTTTATGATGAGCAGCCCCCTGCTCACACCACCCGCCAATCTATTGGCTTGCGGGGTAGGTGCGGTAACTGCTCCAGATAACCGCTGGTTGCGTTGTGACATCAAAGCCATTTCGCTATTGCCCAATGTATTGTTACGGCAAATGGCAGTCGATGCGGGTTGCACTGAAACGATTTTAATCCGCGACAACGCGTTTATGACGGAAGGAGCGGCGAGCAATATATTTGTCGTAAAAAATGGCACGCTACTCGCCCCACCGAAAGATAATTTGATGCTGCCCGGCATCACCTACGATGTGATATTAGAAATCGCGGCGGCGAATAAAATCCCGCATGAAATACGCAAAATCGCAGTGGCAGAAGTATTGGCTGCGGATGAATTACTGCTGACCTCATCAACCAAAGAAGTGTTAGCCATTACCCAATTGGATGGCAAACCCGTGGGTACAGGCAAGCCGGGTACGATGTTCACCACGCTGCACCAGTTGTATCAAGACTATAAACAAAAGGTAATGCGCGCATGAGCGATTTTCCAGAAAAAAACTTAACCACCAAAGAATTGACCGACAGCCTGATCGAATATCCGTGCGACTTCCCACTCAAGATATTTGGCAAACAACAAGCTGGATTTGCCCAAGCCGTCCTAGAGGTTGTCACCAAACATGACCCCGGATTTCTCGCCGCCAGCATGGAAATGCGCGCCAGCAAAACGGCTCGTTACGTCAGCCTCACCTGCACCATACGCGCAACTTCACGTGTGCAACTCGACGCGACTTATCAGGATTTGTGCGATCACCCGATGGTCGTGATGGTGCTGTGATTAAACTCTCAAACAATGTAGGAGCGCGCCCTGCGCGCGATTGCGGTTTGTTCGCGCGCAGGG
>JBEBKA010000054.1:0-16998 GCA_040079595.1 Gallionella sp. | reverse complement strand
TGTCGCGCCTTGCCCTTGATTATTGAGTTCCTTCATACACGTTTCGGTGATGGCTTTCGTTTCTGCACTGCTCATATTTTTTTGCAGCTCCCTTAGTTTGTTTTGACGCGCATCTCGCGCTTCTTTCCGATATTCGTAGCTTTGCTCCCCAAAATTCAATATTTTATCTATAGCGGCGCAGCCAGAAAGCGTTGTTACAACGAATGCAATAGCAACCGAATTTAGAGTTAAGCGATTCATAAATTTTTTCCTTTTTGAAGTTTTTACGGTTAATTAAAAATGACAACATGAAACGATGAAGCAGGTGAATCTTTCGATTACAAATAAAACGGGCTTGCCAAAGGTTCACAAGCATTTTTGTCTTCTGGTGTTTTTGCCGCTGCAAAACACCCCCTTATTTTCAAAATATCAATTGATGGCTGATGACCTGCGTCGGCTTCAGCTTGAAGCATTTCTTTGCCACGCTGTTTGTCTTTCGCGATTCCAAAATATCCATTAGTGATAGCGTATGCGCTTGCGGCAATTAAATACGGATTGTTCGAAGGCGTTTCAAGTGTCGCTTTGAACTTTGAGTCTATCGGGGTAGGGGAGGACGATGAGACCATGGTTAACTTGTAAATAACTTGGGGGGCTGCTGGCACACCCAATGCATTGGCTTCCAATGCGGTCTCGGCGAGCTGCGAATAAAAAATTTCTTCATCCCTCTTGAAAATATCGATGGCCTGATCCATTAGCAAAGCTGCCTGCTCAACCCCTGGCATTCCTCTGGAGCGGACAAGTGTTTTGTAGAGTTGGAAGCCATAAATATAATCAGGTTTGATGCCGTACTCTCCCTTAATATAGGTCTCGGCTAAATTTTTCACCGCATCCACTTGACCTTGGGCCGCAGCTTTATGTAGCCAATAAATGCCTTTTGCCACATCGACTTGAAATCCCTCATAACCCTCTAACAGAGCCATACCAAGCTGGGTTTGGCGTAAGGCACGCCCATCGTTTGCGCCGGCAATTAAAATATTGCGTCGAGAATCTGCAAGGTCTGCCTCGCTGAAAGGCCGAAAATTCCTTCTGGCCTCGTCGTCAAACGCTTTCATTCGCGCATCGCCTGCCGCAATCTCAGCATCTTGGGCGACCTTCAAACTCGCAATACCCGCCGCAAGATTAGCGGACTGTTCATCCTTATTAGCGCGTTCTTGAGAGAGCTTGTTAGCGCGAGTAAAGTCTCCTTTCCTACTACAGTCCGCCTCTGAGAGGCAGTCGGCTAATGCGCTTGGTGTTGTTGTGAGGGCAGCGCTCACTAAAAAAGGTGGGACTATTTTGCGCAAAACATAAATAGGATTTTTCATTGCGGTTGCCTGTGGTAGTTAAGTGAAAGGTCTTTCTGAAGATTATTTTGTGCTGAACTGTAGCGGAAAATTTAATTGCTGTGCATCCCCTGAACAGGGGTATTGGATGAAAAAAGTTTGTGGTAGCGCGAATGAAGTGTGTCCTGACTTATTGCATTTCAATAGTGCAAAATGCGTTATGAATTTTGGAGTACGAAACAAACCTACCGCAGCGTGTCAAATAATCAATAATTATTGTTGATTTTTAATAAGTTTCAATATAAATTTACCAGTGATAACAATTTGTGTGAAACCATAAAGTGTACATACCCTTGGAAGACCTGCAACTTCGTCAGTACATTGATGCAGAACAAGCCAGAAGTGCGTTATTGCAAGCGGAGGTGCGCGCTTTTAACTATCGGGGGGGCATGTCTTTCCGCACGGTGAAAAACCGTGAGTATCTAATCCGCGCCTATGCGGCATCGCACCAAAAAAGCCTAGGCCCCAAATCCTCAGAAACTGAAAAAATTTATGCCGAGTTTGTGAGTGGCAAACAACGTGCATTGCAGATGCTCGCCGATCTGCAATCGTCCAATGCGCAACATGTCCGTATGAATCAAGCCTTGCGAATAGGGCGCGCACCTAGCTTGATGATTGAGATATTGGAAAGAGTGCGTGCGGCGGGGTTATCGAAACATTTGTTGGTGATTGGAACAAACGCACTTTTTGCTTATGAATCCCGATCGGGCGTGCGCTTTGGATCGGGCATTACGGCGACTGAAGATGTCGATTTGCTTTGGGATTCGAGAAAATCGTTGAGCTTGGTGAGTGATGCTACCTTCAATGAAGACGGCTTGCTGGGTGTCATCCGCAAAGCGGATGCAACCTTTGAGCTGATGGAAGAAGGTTATCGTGCAGTCAACTCAAAAGGCTACATGGTTGACCTCATCAAGCGGCGCAAAAAATCGCTGTTCGATGAAAAAGAGCCGCAACAAATGATTAAGCATGAGCAAGATTTCTGGGCAGTCAAAGAACACAGCATGGAGTGGCTATTGTCTGCGCCAAGATTCGAGCAAGCCATCGTGGGTGCGAATGGGCGCATGACGGAAATGATGACGATAGATCCACGTGCATTCGTGTTGCACAAGATTTGGTTGAGCCAGAAGCATGATCGAGAACCTACCAAAAAGCCTCGCGACAACGCACAAGCCATCGCGGTATTTGAACTTATCCAAGAACGATTCCCACAATTAGCCTTCGAACAAATTCACGTGTTTCCAGAGCATGTTCGGCAACTGCTTACAAGCCGTTTGGCTTGAAAACAGCCAATCCGTAAATGCGTTATTGGTGAGCTAAAATAAAGCCGCCCGAACAAGTCGGGCGGCTTGCAATCACATTGCAGCGATTATTTTTATGGGGCAATTTTACGTATGCGGCTACTGCGTGCTCCATCTGTAACATACAAATTTCCGCCCACGGCAGCAATTCCTCTTAGTGAATAAAAGAGAGCCATCTGCCCCCCAACAGAACTATATCCGACTCCTGCCGCACCAAAACCATCAAGAAATCCACTATTAGGGGATTTAATAACTGAAGTAAACGTGCCTGTAGCAATTAACGTTTTTCTAATAGTAGTGTTCTGTCCAACAGTAGTATATAAATATATACCGTCAGTACTTATTGCCCCAGGAGCGGACGCATAAATCTGGTTAGGATTCATCAGCAGGGTGTAAATTTTAGTCGCAAGATCAAGCACCCAAATTTTTTCTGTCGAATCTGTCACATACAGCTTCGAGCCAACAGTAACCATTCCACCTAAAGTTGTAGAAACTGGAAACATCGCTAAATTAGTGCTTACCCCAGTGGCAATTGAAATCTGATTGATATCTCGAGCGGCTTGAACAACATACAAATTAGTAGCGTCTGATGCTATGTTGGTTACGCCATAAATTGGAAGGGTGGTAACCGCTTTAGTCGATAGATTGATTTTACGAACCGTTCCACCTTGCTCCACCACGAATAAATCTGTTCCATTTGTTGTAATGCTTTGGGGGGACAAAAAGTAAGCAAATGTGCCAATTCCATCAATAGATACTGGATTGCCATATATATTTGCACCGGCTCCTGCAAACGTAGAAACTTCACCCGTTGCAATGACAACTTTACGAATCCTATAATTATCCGCATCGGCCACATACAAATTTGTACCATCCGAGGTTATTCCTTCAGGGCTGCTAAATAAAGCGTTCGTACCGACTACGCTATCTAAGTAGCCGATAATGCCTGCTGGCAAAGTAGCACTTCCTGCTAGCCCGCCCGAACCTAAATAGCCACATGCCGCACCAGACAAACACCCTCCGCCACCCGCAAATGTGCTGACGAATACACTGCCCATATCAAAAGTTGTAGCAGGTGCGGGGCAAGAAACTTGCATGCTAAAACCAAAAGTAGCAATTGAGCCACTTGGATAGCCATACTGAGCATGGTACTTGGAAGCAACTCCCCCCATTCCCACCTGATCGCAGCTATAGCCAGTGGGGCGATTAACATAACATTGTTTGTAATTGTAATTACCCCCTGTTCCAAGCGGAGCGGTGGTATCTATCACGCAGACATTGCCTGTTGCCAGTGCACTCGTTGTTGCACTCACCTCTGCCGAATCAGCACTTTCGCCTGTGGCATTGATAGCTCTGACTTTGTAGTAGTACGTAGTGGCCGCCGTTAAGCCAAAATCACCGAACCCCGTATCAGCAATGGGTGGTGTCGTGACACGATTTCCTGCGATGGTATCAACGGGAGAAGTGGTCGAGCGATACACGTTGTAAGCCGTCGCGCCAGATACTGCTGTCCAGCCGACATTGATTACCGTTGCTGCTTGAAGCGTAGCCGTTACGCCCGTTGGTGCGGCAGGTGCTGCCCCCCCCGTTGAGGTGACATTAAAATTCCCCACATTCAACGGCGTACCTGTTGCCCCACCGATGGTGATGGTGTGCGCGCCAAGAGCCAGCCCTGTCGGCACGATTACGGTCATGCTGGTATTGCTTGATCCCGTCACATTTGCCGTAAATGCGTCAAATTTGATAAGCGGCGCGGGCGGGAATGCTGTCACAAGGTTTGTCCCTGTGATGGTGACAGTCGTACCCACCGCACCTGTTGCTGGACTAAAGCCCGTCACAGTGGGTGTTGTTCCACCCGTACCCCCGCCGCCGCTCGTCGTGCCTGCATAAGCGGTATTCAGCGCGGTAGTGGTTAGCCCCGTAGGCAGGGTGATCGCCGCACCTGGGCTTGCCCCTGCTGCTGCCAGCAAGTTGGCGTAGGTTACCGTTGCGTTGTTCATCGCAGTTTGCAATGCCGACAAGATGTCATCCATGACCACGCCGCTGGCGGGGTTGAAGGCAGTGGTAATCGGGTTAATGGTATTCAGTGCGGTCAATCCCAAAGTGGTACGCAGATTGACGAGTGCGGTGTTGAGTTGTGTCGCTAGCGGGGTTGTCGCCGTGTTAAACGCCGCGAGTTGTGTTTGTGTTAACGCGGCAACCGCTCCCGCCAAGTTTGCCACCACCAAGCCGGTCAACGGGGTAACGTTCACCGTGCCGTAAGCATTGGCGATTGATTGATAGGTAACGGTGTTAGCTGCGCCACTGATTGTGCCGCCTGCCACTTGCACGGCACAGGGTAGAGTTTGACCTGACAAACTCACCGACCATGCGCCTGTTGCGCTGGTGTTGGGGATGCCGCTAACCGCTGCTCCTGCCGCGCAGGTGACAGTCACCGCGCCATTCACTATGGGGTAGCCCACCGCAGCCGTGCCACTGAGGGTGGTGGCGGGCGGTGCGCTATCGCCTCCCCCGCCACAGCCGATTAAAGTTAGCACTGCGATAAGCAGTAGGGCGATGCCTCGGTTCAGTAGGTGCATGACTATCTCCAAAAATTTAATATTAGGTAAATCTGAAAGTTATTGCTGCGTGAACTGTAGCGGGTAAAGTAATTTCTGTGCATCCCCTGAACAGGGGTATCGGGCAAATTTATTTTGGGGTACTGTCAACGTGCTTTTTAACAACTTATCTCGCTCGCTATGCGTACAAAATTATCTATTTGGTTTGCTCCACCTTGGCGATTAGGGATGTCGCTGGCGATTATTTTGTCGGCATTAACGCTGTTGTTGTTTGCTGTGCCTATGGTGCAGACCGATACGCAGGGCGTGCTGGAACTGAATCAGGCTGAATTTATTGTCCAAGATTCTGCAACGCCACCTGATACACATTCACCTCACTGGCAGCACTTAACTTTGCCTGATTTGTGGACGGCGCGGGGCTTGTATGAGCAAGGCGGGTGGTATCGCCTTCATGTTCACCTTGATGCACCGCCGCCAGAACTATGGGGCATTTATCTGTTTCGCATACACTTAAACGCTGGGGTATATCTCAACGGTCAGTATCTTGGTGACGGCGGGAGGTTTGCTGAACCGATGGCGCGCAATTGGAATATCCCTTTGTATTTCACTGTGCCACCGATTTTATGGAAAGTGGGCGATAACGAAATTTTGGTGCGACTGCGTACCGATGTGGGTTATGGCATGTTAGCTCCGCCACAGGTAGGTGCAGAGACTTTGCTCAAGCCGCGTTTCGAGTCGCGTGGCTTTATGCAAAACGACCTCAGTGCGTATATGGCGGTGGCGTTAACTCTGGTGGGTGCACTGCTGCTTGGTTTGTGGCTGCGGCGTAAACAAGACACGATGTATTTGTGGTTCGCTGCCTCTTGTTTTTGCTGGATGATTTTTAGTAGCACATTTTTTGTCCGCGATCAGCCTTTACCGAACGCGTTATTTTTGTGGCTGATCCACACCGCGCTGGATTTTTGGATGGTGTTTTTGGTGGGGTTTGTGCATCGCTATCTAGGCGTTTCACATTTGAGTCGTGAGCGGTTGTTTATTGCGATACAAGGCGTGCAGGCATTTGCCGTGCTAGTTACACCGCTATTGATTGGCTACTCCATTACCTTGGCGGCGCATACGTTATCGTTGATGGCATTGTTTTACGTTTCCTTCATTAGTTGGCAACGTCACGTAGTGCAACCCAAACCTGAATATCTGCTCATCGCAATTGGTTTGTCAGGATTATTTGTAGCGGGTTTGCATGATTTTTTGATGGAGCGTCCTCTGCCTAATCTGCAATCGTGGGAAATGATGATTGAGATATGGCGACATCAAATTCACTTGTTGTATTTGGCTGTGCCGACACTGCTGATTTTTCTGGCTTGGCATTTAACGGGACGCTTTATTCGCGCACTCAGCGAGGCCGAAAAACTCAACCTGAATTTGACAGGCATGGTTAAAGAGGCGCACCAACAGCTGAGTGATGATTTTGAGAAACGCCGCGTGTTGGAACGCAGTCAAGCTGCGGCGGAAGCCCGCGAAGTGGTTTTTCGTGATTTACATGATGACCTCGGCGCGAAACTTTTAACCTTGGCGATAGGCGCGGAAAGCCCAGATCGCGCCGACATCGCACGCTCGGCATTACAGGATTTGCGTGACGTGGTGTCACGCTCAAGTCAGGAAGCGATTGAGCTGTCTTTTCTATTGGCGAGTTGGCGAGATGAAATGGAAGCGCGATTGATGGCGGCGGGTGTTAAGCTGGATTGGCAGCAAGCCGAAGCATTGCCCGATCCCGCAGTATCACACAGCACCGCGCTCCATCTGGGGCGCATTCTGCGCGAAAGCGTCTCTAATGTGTTGCGCCATGCCAATGCAAAAAAATTGCGTGTGGAAATTCAGCATCAAGACCAAGATTTTGTTGTGTGCCTAGAAGACGATGGCAAAGGACTGCCCGCTCACCACAAACAGGGCGGACGCGGCATGTCGAATATGCGCACTAGGGTTCGCAACATCGGTGGTGAGATTAGTTGGGACTTGGGCAGCCTAGGTGGATGCCGCGTAACGATGGGAATGCCGCTGGTGAACTTGGGGGTGATGGGCGCGTAAGCAACTTTTAGCATTTCGTCATTCCCACCTGTGCGGGAATGACGGTGCAGTGGATTTTTGGGTTAAAACGGCAGCGTCGCCGTCAGATAAACATTATCCGATTGTGGAACATTGCGACCATCCAACATGCTCGAATACTCCACTGCCAACATCACAGGCAAGCCAGATTGCTTGGCGAGATAATCACTAAATCGATTCCAACTCACCCCCGTCCTGACAACCACATCCCAGCCTTCTGTATTCATCTCCAAGCCGCTCACTGCTTGACCACTGTGCGAGGTGTAGTGGGTCGTAGCGGTACGTGAATACTCCATGCGTGCCATGGCTCGCCAGTTATTCCAACGCTTTGCGCCTTCCAATTCCATTTTCCACATGCCGCCCACTTTGCGATCCAATGTTTCAGTTGCAGCTTGTGCCACTAATGGCGAACCGCCTGCCGCATAAGGACGCGCTTGAAATTTATCCGCTAACGGAAGGGTGTATTGCACATAAGCACGCAGCTCTGCGACTCTCAAGCGATAACGTTGCTCGGCGGCCAACATCAGCGCGCTACTGCCATCGGTTAAATGCACGTCCATCAGATTATCAGAATCATCATATGTTGCCATGCCGATTCTGATTGCGGGCACGATAATCGTTGAGCTTTTTTCGCTTTTCGCGACACGCCAACGCACGCCAATTTGTGGATCGAGTATCCCTTCCGTGACAGCAGTGGTGATAGGCTTATATCCGTAATTTGAAGTTAATGCAGATTGAACGGTTGCTGCGGAAAAAGCATCCGCAGCAGGAGAGCCTGCACCAATCACTGAAAAGCTAACTTGATTGGTTAGTTTTCCCCAACCCACAATAAATCCAGCCGTTAGGTTCTCTGATAGACCGTAGCCATAAGTGAAATTGACGCGCTGCCCAGACAGTTTGGAACTCAATTGCGTAGTGCCGAGAAGCGGGATAAGTAAATCAGTCGCAAGTGATAAGTTGCTCAAGGCGGAGAACAATGGTTGCTCTTGACTCTGATTATTAAAGTACGTCGTCCCTGATCCTATACGTGTTTCCGCAATAACCACTTGCCGACCAGTAGGCAAAAGTTCGTCGGAAAGTACACTATCAAAATTGAGGTCTTGCGCATATAGGTGAGTGGAAAGTGTACTGACGACAAGAAAGCTGAGTGCGCGAAATTGCATACATTTTATGATTGGAATGTTGAGAGGGGAGGTTGGGTAAGAGTAACGAAAAAATTTTGTAGCAAGGCGATTTCAGCACCGCTCATATCAAACCGAACTGCTTGCCGCGTATCGCTGCTTCTGCCCGTGTCGAGATATTCAGTTTGCGATAGATGGTTTTAACATAACTGGCGATGGTGTTTTCGCTAAGTGCCAATCGGGTGGCAACTTCGTGTATACGCAACCCGCGTGCGATATGGGTTAGCACTTCTACCTCGCGCGGGGTGAGATTATGCGTGGCGGTACGATTTGGATTTTGTCGCTGAAAATGTTGGAGTATGCGACGTGCAATTTGCGGAGAGAGTGCGGGTATGCCATCACGCAATTGGGTTAGCTGGCGAACCTGCATCTCCTGAGGCTGTTCTTTCAACAAGTAACCCTGCGCACCGGCCGCGAGTGCCTCAATGATGGTATCGTCATCTGCCAAAATAGTCGTCATGACGCAGATCGTTTCAGGGTGTAGCCGCATAATCTGCTTTAACACGTCCAACCCTGAGCCATCTGGTAGTTGAATGTCGAGCATCGCCAAATCATAGCGATGGACAGAAGCAGCCTGCAAGCTTTCTTGGATGTTGCCATAGCTATCGTACCAGCATTCAGGGAAAGCCAGCCGCACCGTGCCTTCGAGCAAAGTACGCGCTTCGGAAATATCTTCAACGATTAGGATTTTGTTCATGTATTCCGCGTTAACTCAAGGGTTGAAAAAGCTCAACAGCCTAATGGTTGCACCCTTGTTCCGATTATAATCACACTTACTTTTAGATTCTCTGAGTATATCAAATGCAACTTTTCAATTTGGCGAAAGCTGGTCAAATCGTTATTTCAATAACGCAGAAGCATTTCCTAATTCGATAAGTCGATCACTCAGCGTTTCCCCTAATCAAAATTTGGAGTCCCACATGTCAGGCAATCTCTTCATTATCAGCGCACCATCGGGTGCGGGAAAAACCAGTCTAGTCAACGCCTTGCTCAACATAAACCCGCAAATTGACCTATCAGTTTCTTACACCACACGCGAGCCGCGAGCGGGCGAACATGACGGCAGGGATTATCATTTTGTCAGCCACGATGCCTTTCTGGCGATGGCGGCGCGCGGAGAATTTCTGGAAAGCGCGGAGGTGTACGGCAATTTGTATGGCACATCACAAACCTGGATCAATCTTGAAATTGCCAAAGGGCGCGATATTTTGCTGGAGATTGATTGGCAAGGTGCAGAACAGGTTCGCCGCTTGTTTCCCGATGCGATTAGCATTTTCATTTTGCCGCCTTCACTGGAAGCGTTGGCGCAACGCTTAGCCTCACGCGGCAAAGACAATGTGGCGGTCATCGCCAAACGCATGGCGGCGGTGCGTGAGGATGTGTCGCATATCGCCGAGTTCGATTATGTTATTATCAACGACAATTTGAACGAGGCGTTGCGCGAACTAAATGCCATCGTGCTTGCCAGCAAATTACATTGCGCCAAGCAGCTCACCCGCCATCAAATTTTAATCAATCAATTACAGAAATCGGAGTAAACCATGGCTCGTATCACTGTTGAAGAATGTTTGACACAAATCCCCAATCGTTTTGAACTCACGCTGGTGGCAGCTTATCGCGCGCGCCAGTTGTCGAATAGCTCTGCCAATGCAGGCAACAAAGACAAGCCTACCGTTACCGCCTTGCGCGAAATCAGCGAAGGGAAAGTGGGCATAGAATTGTTGAGCCGCACCTAGGCATAATCATCGTGATTTTCAATGGCCGACGCAGACCTTTTAATAGAGGAACTCTCCACCTACCTTAAACCGAAGGACATCGAACACGTCCGCGTTGCCATCGAATTTAGCCGTGATGCGCACCAGGGTCAGCTGCGCCAATCTGGCGACCCTTACGTCACCCACCCGATTAACGTTGCGCGCATCCTTGCACCGTTACACATCGACTTGCAGGCGATCATTGCCGCGCTGTTACACGATGTTGTAGAAGACACCGACGTTACCGCTGAACACATCGCCCAAAATTTTGGTCAGCCCGTTGCCGACTTGGTTGAGGGCTTGAGCAAGCTGGATCGTATTCAATTTGAAACGCGCGAAGATGCGCAGGCGGAAAACTTTCGCAAAATGCTTCTGGCGATGGCGCGCGATGTGCGTGTCATTCTCATCAAGCTGGCGGATCGTCTGCACAACATGCGCACGCTCGACTCGATGGTGCAAGACAAGCGTGAGCGCATCGCCCGCGAGACCATGGAAATCTACGCACCCATCGCCAATCGGCTTGGTCTCAATGGTATTTATCAGGAGCTACAAGATTTAAGTTTCAAATATCTGCACCCCAATCGTTATGCCGTTTTATCCAAAGCACTCAAAGTCGCTCGCGGCAACCGCCGTGAAGTGGTCGGCAAAATACTCGACGCGATACGCAACAAGCTTGCCGAGCATGACATTGAGGCGGATGTCACGGGGCGAGAGAAGGATATCTACAGCATCTACAAGAAAATGCAGAGCAAATCACTGGCGTTTGCCGAGGTGTTGGACATTTATGCGTTCCGTGTTTTAGTGAGAGATTTTGCCTCCTGCTATGTCGCGTTAGGTACGCTACATGGCTTATACAAGCCGATTCCAGGCAAGTTCAAAGACTACATTGCCATTCCCAAAATGAATGGCTACCAATCGCTGCACACCACGTTATTCGGACCTTTCGGCACACCGATTGAAATCCAGATTCGCACCCATCAGATGCACAAGATCGCCGATGCGGGTGTCGCTTCACACTGGCTGTACAAGAGCGGTCACGCGTCGATCAATGATCTGCACAAGAAAACCCATCAGTGGTTACAAGACTTGTTGGAAAGCCTCAGTCAAAGCAATGACTCGGCGGAGTTTCTCGAACATCTCAAAGTCGATCTATTTCCCGACGAAGTGTATGTGTTCACACCGAAGGGGAAAATTCTGTCGCTGCCGCGTGATGCGACCGCCGTAGATTTTGCGTACAGCGTGCACACCGACATCGGCAATCGCTGTATCGCCGTGAAAATTAACCACGAGCTGATGCCGCTGCGCACGCCGCTGAAAAATGGCGACCGTGTCGAAGTCATTACCGCACCGCACGCCAGCCCTAACCCCAACTGGCTCAGTTACGTCACCACCAGCCGGGCGCGCAGCCAGATACGACACTTCCTCAAAACCATGCAGTCCGGTGAAGCCGCCAAGCTGGGTGAACGTTTGCTTAACCAAGCGTTGCATACGCTGGGGGTCAGACCGCAAGATATGGACGAAACGCGCTGGCATAAATTGTTGCGCGACACGGGCGTAAAAACTCGCTTGGACATGCTGGCAGAAATAGGCTTGGGTCGTCGTCTCAACATGGTGGTGGCACGCCAACTCGCCAATGTGGGTGAGGCTGTCAGCGCGGAGGTCGCAGCGCATTCCGTCATCACCATTCAAGGCACGGAAGGTATGGCGGTGCAATTCGCGCCCTGTTGCCGTCCGATTCCCGGTGACCCGATTATTGGTGTTATCAAGAGCGGGCAAGGCTTGGTCGTGCATACCCACGATTGCCCCACCCTGCATAAAGGCCGCAGCGGCGAGCAATGGCTGGATGTGGCGTGGGATAAAAACATCAACCGTCCCTTCGATGTCAGCATCAAACTGTTGGTCGCCAACCAACGCGGTGTGCTGGCGAAAATTTCTGCTGCCATTGCCGAGGCTGAAGCTAATATCGAGAATATCAATTTCAGCCACGAAGGCGAATACACGGGGCTACATTTCATGCTGGAAGTGAACAATCGCCTGCATCTCGCCAGTATCATGCGTAACCTGCGCAAGATACCTGAAGTGATGAGGATTATTCGGGTTAAGAATGCGGGGTAGGTTTTATCATTCGTGCACTGCCGATTAGTCTCTAACTAGCCAATGAGTTGCATAGCTTATTGATTAATTACACCAGCAATTCATCCGTCCAGTGTCAACCAACTACCCTAATTTTGAAGCGGCTCTGTGGGGGATGTGGCAAAATTGGCGGATGCAACAAGGAATAAAAAAATGACCCCCACCACCCTAATCACTGGCGGCGCAGGATTTATCGGCTCGCATCTTTGTGATCGCTTGGTTGCAGCCGGCGAAGAAGTACTTTGCCTAGATAATTTTTACACCGGTAGCAAGGATAACATCCGCCACTTATTGCAGCGTCCCAATTTTGAATTGGTTCGCCACGACATCTGGTTGCCTATTTACGTTGAAGTAGATCGTATCTACAATTTGGCGTGTCCCGCCAGCCCGGTGCATTATCAAAACAATCCCGTCTCCACCACCAAAACATCAGTGCTTGGAGCAATCAATATGCTGGGCTTGGCAAAGCGACGCAATGCAAGAATTTTGCAGGCCTCTACCAGCGAAGTCTATGGTGATCCCAAGCAACACCCTCAGCAAGAAAGTTACTGGGGCAACGTCAATCCCATCGGCCCACGTGCCTGCTATGACGAAGGTAAACGCTGCGCCGAAACCTTGTTTTTTGACTATCATCGGCAAAGCGGCGTGGACATTCGGGTTGCGCGTATTTTCAACACCTATGGTCCGCGTATGCACCCCAAGGACGGGCGCGTCGTCAGCAATTTTATCGTGCAGGCGTTGAGTGGTGAGCCCATTACTTTGTATGGTGAAGGTAACCAGACACGCTCGTTTTGTTATGTGGACGATTTGGTCGATGGCTTGCTGGGAATGATGGAACAAGATGTCGAAATCGGCCCGATGAATCTAGGTAATCCCGTAGAATTTACCATCCGCCAATTGGCGGAAATGGTTCTCAGACTCACGGGTTCAAAAAGCCAGATCGTGTTTCGCCCATTACCTACTGATGATCCCACACAACGCCAACCCGATATTGCGTTGGCAAAAAGGACGCTGGATTGGCAGCCCAAGGTGGCACTGGAAGACGGTCTCAAAGAAACTATTGCTTACTTCAAAAAAACCATAAAGGATTAACGATGAATGGTCTGACCCCTTACAACATGAAAATTGTTGCCGAAGTATTGGCCGGTAGCTCTTATAATTTTCAATTGCTGAACTTGGTGGGAAGCCAGCCTGTGATCGTGGATTGCGGCGCGAACATCGGCAGCTTTTCGCTGGCCTGCAAAACGCGCAAGCCGAATTGCAAAATTGTTGCCGTAGAACCAGACAGCGATTCATTCGATGCACTCAAAACCAATCTGGCACGCTTTGATTCGATCACGCTTGTTCAAGCCGCCCTCACCGATAAAAATGGTATGGTCAATCTGAATAGCGGGGAAAACGATGGGGTAGCAAATTCGATCTTTGCTGGAAAAATGGTCTCGGAATCTTCCTCTACGGTGGAAAGCAAAGCTACCGCAGAATTTCTCGGCGAAGTGAAGCGGCACAACCAAGTTATCGATGTGTTAAAAATGGATACCGAGGGCGGAGAATGGTTTCTGCTGGATACGCCCACGCCGATACTCGCAGAGATCGGTGTGATTTATATGGAATACCATTCTGCTAATTTTTTGCCGCGTCTCATTGAGAAGCTGGATGTGACCCATGTCGTGTATGAAGCAAAGATTCGCTTTCCTCATCGGGGTGAAATCGCCTGGGTGCGTAGAGATTTAGTGCCAGTCGAGCAGCGTGCGTTTGAAATTACACCCTTTGTGTAATTTACAGGCTGCCTCAAGAATTCTGGAAAACGATTTCTAATCCCACTGCATTCGCTAGTCAATTAAACAGTATCGAAGATAAATAATGGCATCGCCTCCTGCACCGCCCCCACCCGCCGAGTTAAGTCCATTGGTTGCTTTGTACCAAGCGGGGCACTATTCTGAAGCGGAAAATAACACCTGCTTATTGCTGGAGCGTTACCCCAGCTTTGGATTTGGTTGGAAGCTTTTGGGAGCATGCCTTGAGCGACAAGGCAAAGAGGTTCTTCCCGCTTTTCAACATGCAGTGCAATGTTTGCCCCTCGATGCCGAGGCACGCAACAACTTGGGATTTGCCCTGCACGAGCTGGGACGCTTTGCCGAAGCCGAAGCAAGCTGCCGCCGCGCAATCGCACTGCGCCCCAATTTTGCCGAAGCCTATAATAATCTTGGCAATGCCCTGAATGACTCTGGTCAAGCAAGCGAAGCTTTGGTCTGTTACCAAAAAGCCATATCCATCAAATCGAATTTTGTTGAAGCACACCATAATTTGGGCAACGCGCTGAACATGCTTGGGCGAACTAACGACGCGATTTTGAGCTACCGTCACGCATTGCAATTTGCTCCTGATTTTGGCATCGTTCATAGCGATTTATTATTTTCTATGGGTTACACAGCGCAAAGCACCCCGGGAGACTATCTTGCGGAAGCCCTGCGCTTTGGTGCGATGGTGGACAAAAACGTTACCACCAAATTCTCCACTTGGCAGTGTGAGCCACATCCCCCAAAGCTGAGAGTCGGCATCGCCTCGGGGGATCTGTGCAGTCATCCGGTGGGATACTTCACCGAGAGCCTGCTGGGGCAACTCAATTCCCTTAGCATTGAGTTGATTGCTTATACCAACAACCCCGGAGAAGATGACCTCACTGCCCACATCCGCCCGCACTTCTCGCAATGGCGAGAAGTATTCAGCCTCAATGATCCCGCTACTGCCCAGTTGATCCATAAGGATGGGGTACACGTACTGTTGGATCTGTCCGGCCACACCGCAAAAAACCGTCTCCCCGTATTCGCCTGGAAGCCCGCACCCGTGCAGGCAACCTGGTTGGGTTATTTTGCTTCGACAGGGGTGGCGGAAATTGACTATCTGCTGGCGGATGCGCACATGGTTCCAAGTATCGACGAGTCGCATTTCACGGAAACTATCTGGCGATTACCAAGCAGTTATCTGTGCTTTACCCCGCCTGATGTGGAACTTACAGTAGAGCCCATCCCCGCACTTTCAACTGGGCAAATCACGTTTGGTTGCTTTAACAACCTGACTAAAGTGAACGATGCTGTGATTGCCCTATGGGCGCGCGTACTGCTAGCTATCCCGAATTCACGCCTCTTCCTTAAGACATTGCAACTCAATGATGTGGGCGTGTGTGATACCACCCGCCAAAAATTTGCGGCACAAGGGGTGACTGGGGACAGATTATGCTTGGAAGGCTCATCACCGCGCGCAGAACTCCTTGCTGCCTATCAACGTGTGGACATCGCGCTGGATCCTTTTCCTTATCCTGGCGGAACAACCACCTGCGAAGCATTATGGATGGGCGTACCGATGCTGACCAAACGCGGTGATCGCTTCTTGTCGCATATGGGCGAAAGCATCCTGCACAACGCAGGTCTCCCCGACTGGATCGCTCAAGACGAAGACGACTACGTTGCCAAAGCGATCCAGTTTGCCGGCGACCTGCCCAAGCTCGCCGCCCTCCGAGCGGGGCTACGCGAACAAGTCCTTACCTCCCCGTTATTCGATGCCTCACGTTTCGCCAAACACTTTGAGGAAGCCCTGTGGGGGATGTGGCAAGCCAAGCAACCCGCCCTCGCGGGCGCACTTCAACCACCGCCTTCCAAGCACTAGGAGCATTCAGCATGAAGCCCAACCGTAACGATCCCTGCCCGTGCGGCAGCGGTAAAAAATACAAACACTGCTGCGAACGCAAAATTATGCCTCGACCTGTGTTACCTGCAATAGAGCTCAAGCAGTTAAATATGCTATTCAATTCAGGGCAGCGTGTTGAAGTGATTGCGCAAGCGCAATTGCTGCTTGAGCAGTATCCAGATGAGCCTATGCTTTGGGAGCTATTGGCGACGTCATTGCCAATACATGAAAAGGCAGCTCTGATGGCTTTCCAAAAAACGGCTGAGTTATTGCCCAATGATGCTGGTGCTTATTACAATTTGGGCATTGCATTCAAAAATCACGGGCAGCTTGAACAGGCCGTCGCTAGCTATCGCCGTGCATTGGCGATAAAACCTAATTTCGTTGAGGTGCTGTGTAACTTGGGTAATTTATTACATGATACCCATCAAATTGATGACGCTGTACATTGCTATCGACATGCGTTGAAATTGAATCCCAATTTGGCTTTTATACACAACAGCCTAGGTGTTGCTTTGCAGGACTTTGGCTATCATGGAACTGCTATTGCTAGCCATCGCAGAGCAATAGAAATTCAACCTGACTACTTTTTGGCTCACAGCAACCTGTTGTTTGCTTTAAATTATACGAAATGCAGCCACACTGATTATTTGTGGGAAGCGCGGCAATACGGTCAAAACGTCGCCAAAAAAGTCACCGCACGTTTCGCAGCATGGCAATGCAACGCTTCACCACAGAAATTACGGGTGGGCATCGTATCGGGGGATTTGCACAGCCACTCTGTTGGACACTTTGCCGAGAATCTGCTCGCCCAGCTAGACAACACCCGTCTCGAACTGATTGCCTACACCAACAGCCCCAAGGAAGACGACCTCACCCGGCGCATCAAACCCCACTTCGCGCACTGGCGGGAAATCTACGCGCTT
>JBEBKA010000053.1:0-17022 GCA_040079595.1 Gallionella sp. | reverse complement strand
ATATTGAAGTGTAAATTATGCTTAATGTCACTTACTAGCCCTGCACCATCCGTGTTATCACCTAAGATAACCTCGCCATCAAACATAAGTGTGTTCACTGCCTGGGCTGCTTCGGCACGCTGCGTTAGCTGTGTCGCTAATTTGAACGCCTCAAACTTAAATGGGACAGTAACACTGCAACCTTTGTAACCTTCATTTCGTAAACGTTCGATCGTTGCATTGAAGCCATCCAGCGGAGCTTCAATCCGTTCGTAGGAAATATCTTGTCCTGTTTGCGCTGCAAACATTTGATGAATTTGTGGCGACTTACTGTGTGATACAGGGTTGCCGATAACGGCGTAACGATCAGTCATGTTGGATGCGCAATAATTTACTTGCGCGCATTGTAAAGAAATTCAGCTGACTTTTCGCGACTTCAGCGACCAAGCCGTGATCATTCCAGCTGCAGCCATCGCCCACACGATGGCTGCACCACTCGGCAAATCAAACCAAGCGGATAGCAGCAGGCCGATAGCGTAGCCCGCTATGCCAATCGCAAAAGCATAGTAGTTGCGATGCCTGCCAATGCGATAGGTGGCAAGTGCCGGAACAATCAGGCTGGCGAACACCAAATATACGCCGACCAGTTGCACCGAAGCCGTCACCGCCACAGCGAACAGTGCGTAGAAGCCCAAGGTGCTGGTTTTGAGACTAGTCCATTGCCATAAAGCGAGTATCGCAAGGGTTAGGATTGCTGTGCTGATGAGTTGATGAGTACTCACCCAAAGAATTTGTCCCACCAGCAAATCTTTGAGATGTTCGCCCGCATGAACATCGTGGCTCATCAGCAAAATTCCCCCGCTCGCGGCGAGTACAAAAGTCAAACCAATGCAGGCTTCTTTTACATCGGCAAGCCGATGTTCTATCCATGCCAATAGCCCTGCACCACCTAGCGCACTGACGGTGGCGATGAGCTGTACCAACAGCGGCTGGTCATTTACGCCCAGTAACGCCGCGACGATGACTCCCAGCCCCGCAATTTGCGCCACGGCAAGATCGGCAAAAATTACGCCGCGTTCCAGCACTTTCATGCCGAAAGGAATGTGCGTCGCGAGTACCAACAAGCCCGCGACGAAGGCAGGCATGAGAATGCTGAGTTCGATGTTGTTCATATTTTCATTAACCTATCTCGTATTTGTTTTTCGTCTAAGCCCTTGCCTATCAACACCAAGCGTGAACTTGGCTGATCTTCGCTCCAACCCACCAGTGAGGCGGCGGGATACAGCGTGTGCTGAACCGCGTGAACCACCAGCGGCGCGGGGTAGCCTTCGACATAAAGTATCCCTTTCATGCGCAGCAGCCGCTCGCCGAAAGTCGCACACAACCACTTTAGGGCAGGCTCTATTTGCGTCCACGTCAACGCGGTGGGCAAGGTAATCGTGAAGTTAACAATCGCATCGTCATGCACTTTTTGTGGCAACGTGCTATGCGTGGAATGCGCGCGCGAAGTGGCACGCAGCCAGCGTTGCGGTTGCGCCTGTCGGGTATGCGGGTCAAACAAGCCGACATTGATAATCGCCTGAGGATCAATTTCTCCTTGGCTGATACGATGCTGCGTCGCGCCAGAATTCAGGGCTTGCAGCGCATCAGCCAAGCTATCCAGTTGCGTCTGGCTTACCAAATCTACTTTGGTAAGCAGCAGCACATCGGCAATAGCGGCCTGCTTATTTGCTTCGGCATGTTGTTCAATTTGCCGCAATCCATATTCGGCATCAACCGTGACGACAACCGCATCCAGCCTAAAGTTCGGGCCGATAATCGGCTGATTGAGCAAGCTGGCAAGGATAGGTCCAGGGTCGGCTAGTCCAGTGGTTTCAATCACCAATCGGGTAAATTTTGGAATGACTTCTAACTCTCGGCGGAAAAATAAATCACGCATCGTGTCCGCCAACTCTTCGCGCAACGTGCAGCACAAACACCCCGAACCCAGCAACACAGTGTTGTCCGCAATGTAGGTGTCATCCACGTGGCGGGACAAAATGTGATCCAGCCCCGCTTTGCCAATTTCGTTGATGATAACCGCCGTGTCTTTCATCCCTTCATGGCGCAACAGTTTGTTGAGCAGCGTGGTTTTACCACTGCCCAAAAAGCCTGTGAGTAGGGTGACGGGAATGCGCTTATCCATTATTTAAGTGCCGCTAATAATCGTGCAATCGTATCGTCGAACAACGTGAACAAGTCAGTCGCTTGAGGCGTTCCGCCAACGGTGAAGGGCTGCTGCTGCAAAACATTTAACACCTTCGCCCAATAAACCGCGCTCGGCTCAATGCCTAGCGCGGGTTCTAAGTAAACACCGATTTATTCATATACTCCGTCATTGCGCCATAAAGGCACTCCGATTTGCTAAGTGCTGAAGCACTTGCAAAGTCGTGTACGAGCGAGACCGCAGGGGGCTATACTCCTGATGAAACTTCTAGCTTGGAACGCTCAATCAGCATTTCAGTTTGGGTTAAATCAGGCGCAACCTCACGCAACGCCTGCGCAAACAACTCGGACAAATGGGATTTGAAATTCAATACGACAGACATGAAACAGCACCAGAGTAAAATAATCATCGCCTAGCGATTCGATTGCACCCTCTCCCTCCGGGGGCGGGTTGAGGTGGGGGAGCGGGTGCTTTTTACCCGCCCAAAAGAGGCGCGGATTATATCACCGGGATGTGGCAATCGATGTGGCGGCTGATTAATCCTTGATAGGCTTGATAACAATAGCGGAAGCAACCCATGCACTGTCACCATCCACATAGATTTTCGAGTTGCGCATGTTCACATCGCAACGGGGCAACAGTTTTTTACAGTCTGTATTGATGCCTTCCAAACGCTCGGTCAAATTTTCTTGTGCGGAGAAATTTTTTCTGTCTTTGCATGAGGTGTAAAAAACCACCATTCCGAACTGGATAGACGAATCTTGTTTACTACGCTGCACCACCTTCGCAATGCGCTGTAAATCCGCTGTAATTTTTTGTATCCCTGCCACTTGGCATTTCACTTCAATCGGTGCTCTCGGCGTTTCATCCGTCCCCCACCACAGCAAAATATCAAAGCGACCATTTGCTCGGATTTTGTGATGCAGTTTGCCACGCCCTCTTGCGCCAGCATCCTTGATGGCATCATTAGCACCATGCTCAAGGGTGACATACTTTGCACCGTCCAGCTTAGTAATTTCCTGCGCGACAAAGACCGTAGCAAAATATTCTGGCGCACGCCACAACCATTCGCCGCCACTACATTTTTGATATGCCCGTTGAGCGTTGACGATTCCCTTTATTGCACCGTTAGCAATTTTTGCTATAGAAATTTGAGCTGGCATTTTTTATCCTTTTTGTATATTGCAAGAAGCAGTCGATATTTATAAAAACTTGGTTTCCGAACTTCAATCACGGTCATTGCTCTCTGACTACCTCTTGCAAATTTGTTGCTGAAAAATTTCATAAGTCGTAATCAATTTATTTTCACAGTCAACACGCGCCATTTTTTCAAAGCGGTCTAGGTTAAAGTGTTTGTCATAGGACAGAGAAGTATATGTCCGTGATGTTGACCTACCACCAATGTCTTCAGGGTTTTGATTGCAGCGCTCCTCCTTAATATGAGGAATGTACAAATCCTGATACAGCCATTTACAGGCTCCTGGGTTGCCAGCTTCACCTATAGCTGGGATTGCTGGGACACTGCGTTGAACGGTGGTCTCGCCATTCTCATATGTCAAAGTTTTTTGTACTCCCTCATCGAATCCAAGATCGACAATAAGCTTGTCACCCACCTTAACGGGATTTATTGTATTTCCTGTATTTGTGTAAAACCACTGACTAGCCACATGTGTACCATTGGCTCGCAAGGTAATAAAAGCAATACTAGGGCTACATCCAGAGCCGGTACAATTGCGTTGAATCATCACAACATCGTCCCCAGCTATCTGATAAACCCTCTCTACCGAAAGAGCATCGTCTTCTATCTCAACAAGCATGGTATTCGGCAGCAGTACGATTGATTTTTTGTATTCATCCTGCGCACTCTTTTTTACCGTTAAGAAGCCAAAGCGGGTTTCTGTAGAATCAGGGAGAGAAGCTTGCTGTTGCACTGGATTGCTTTCTTCAATTTGGGGAATTGGCTTTGTGTCGACGGGGAAGAGTACCTGCTTTATAGAAGATTCATTATTGACAGTGCCTCCCGCGCTTTCACACATCTTGCCCAACAGGCTAATAGCAATAATGTTGGCTGAGGGGACATTGTTCATTTCAAATGCTCGAAACGAGAAACTATCTCCCTCAATAGTGAATTGCACTTTTGCCTCAACGGGTTTGTCACTGTAAGTGATTTGCCCTGAAACATTAACGAAACTGGTGCCATCCTTGGCTTTGCCAGATTCCCATGATGGGCTACCCATAAAGCTTACAGCCATTTTTTCCAGTGTATGATTGGGACACATTAGTAATGTGCCGGTCTTAACTATTTTTACTTCTTTAGAATCCAGTAAGTTCATTTTCCCAAACAAACTGCCACCTCCTAAAAAACTAAAAGCTTGGGCGGCAATAAGTAAAGTAGACAAGAGTCCCAGTAATATAAGGATCACCCTCGTCCATTTCGAATATATTTTGAGTGATTCATTTTTTTCGTAATAAACATCTCCCGTAAAAAATATGCTCAATAGAGCAGGCATAAAAACGAAAAATGAAGAAACCACAAAGCCATGTGATCTATACCAAGGCACTTGCTCGTATGACAAAAACTCCGTTTTATCTTCATTGGATTTATTACTCTGAGTATTTCCAGATATTTCAGAAATGGCCGCGCCGCAACCGCCACAAAATTTGCTTCCATCCTGATTTTCTACGCCGCATCCACGACAAAATAACATACCCATACTATTGCTCTCTATATTTATCACGAGGCCGATTATAGATAAATACAGTTGATAAGCAACTGTATAAACCGTTCAACATAAAATGCGTATTAGCGATTATTCGTACCGACTTTAATAGGGGTGCGAATGACCAAAGAGAAAAAACCCGCTTCGCCTTTACCGGGATTATTGGGAAGAAATATCAAAGAGAGGCGCAATCAGCTTGGATGGACGTAAGCCACGCTAGCCGAACTGGTGAAGGTGGATGTTGAAACGATTTCCCGAATTGAAAGGGGCGCAATCCTGACTTCAATTCTGAAGCTTGAGCAGGTGGCGAGTGTGCTTGGTTTGCCTTTGGCGGAATTACTGCGTTCCGCTTCTACGCTTGCACACGACCAGTCTTTGGAAATGCTAAATTGGATGCAAGGCTTATCAGAAGCCGATAGGCAGTTGGTTTTGGGGGTGGTTCAGCAGTTGTGCAGGCATCTTGGCAAATGAAATAGCAGTCTGAGAACGTGGTCACCTCTGCCAGCCCTACTCATCAAGCCCTAAGCAGCCCGTCGCCCCAACCCCTCTGCCACAAACGCCAGCACCAACGTATTCAAACTCACCCCTTCTGCTTTGGCGCGCTCCGCCAGTTTGGCGTGTACAGATTTCGGTAAACGCGTGACGAATTTGCCAGACACTTCCGGTACGGTGTCGGGACGATAAAACGGCTCTGGAATTTCTTTGCCCGTATCGAACCGTGCGGACACCCATGCTTTGAAAGCATCTCTGCCGTTGGCAACGGCCTCGGTCTCATTTCCGCCATCGGACATGCAACCCGGAAGGTCGGGAAAGGTAATCAAAAATCCGCCTCCGTCTTCTTTCGCAAGTTGACTGATGATGTGCGAGTACGCCTCAAACGGATAAGGCGGCTTAATGGTTTTAATTTTTTTGATGGTCGCAGTGGTCATTTCTTTAACTCCTTTACCGCATCTATCAGCAGCATAAATTGGCGGATATACACGGGTTTGATGGGGCGATGCGCAGGTACGGTGACATCCATTTCGAGATCGGAAAAACTGAACACGTGATGACTGCCACCGTTGTTTCGACATTCAAGATCGAATTGTTTGGCAACAACCAGCAAGTCATCAATACGCCAATCACGTGGATTGTTGCGCATCGCCTCAAGTAATTTGACTCGTTTATTCACGGAATAATGGTATCTTATTCGATACTACAATTCAAACCACTTTTCCCGGATTCATCAACCCATTGGGCTACAAGGTGCGCTTGATACTGCGCATCAACTCTCAGTTTTCCGCATCTGTCATGTTTGATTAACGACTTCGTTCGGGAGTGAGAATGACAACATCGACCCGATGAAGAGCTTAGTGTGGCGAAACAAAATCCAGAACGGCGTAACTTGATAATGTGCGGTGCTATTTATTCGCAGCCAACATCCTCGCAATCGTGTCATCAAATAAGCCATACAAATCTTGCGCGTTTTTGCTACCCCCTACCGTGTAAGGCAATTCCACTATGGCGATATGCGCACGTTCCGCAATCCATTCCGATGGTCGTCCATCCTGATAGGCAGCACGCAACACCATCTTGGCGGGATGTTGTTTGAGTTCATTCAACACTTGTCCGAGATAGGCTGCGCTCGGTTCTAATCCGAGCTTAAATTCCAGCTCGGCAACCTGTTTGAGCACCAACCAATTGTTCAAGTAGGGAAAGCCTTTGTGCTGGGCAATGATAGGATTTCAGGGGCTGGGTCAATTTAGAAAGCTCGACTGAGTGACTCTCAAAAATAAAAAAGCCTCGGTAAAACCGAGGCTTTTTTACTGAGGATGACCCTCGTTTATTTTTTTAATACTTCTACCTTATCAAGAAAAATGATTGAATCAAAAGTACGATTCAATGATTTACTCGCGAAGTTAGTCATCGTAACACCCCCTGGATAGCTAATCGATTGCCCTTTTTTAACGTTAGTTTTTGAAGCGGCCAACCAGATTGATCCATTAGCCCCCGATACCTGCATATAGGTGTACATCGACGTGTCGATGACCTCCAAAACTTTGCCCGTATTTTCATATTTGTTTGCGCCAGCAGCTTTTGGTGCTTTGGGAGCGTTTGGTTTGAGTTCTGCAACAGCATTACCTGCAAAAGCAAATAGTGCCAACAAAGCAAAAATAGTCTTCATCATGTTTCCTTAAAATAAAAAATGGGTTGTAAAAATTTCTTAACATCCAAAAAAACCTGCCAGACGTTAAGTCAAACAGCCCCACAGAATACAGAAAACTCACTGAATTGGCAAAGGGCTAACCAACTTAACAAGCATTCCTGTGACGCTAGCCATTAACGCGTGGCTTTCGCGGTGCGTTGACGAACAACCGATCAAACAACCAACGCGGCAAATACTTGAGCGCAATTCCAATCAAACCCATTTGCCATGGAATAACAGCAAATGATTTTTGTCGTTGGATAACGTGGGCGATGCGCTTAGCAGCTTCATCTGCCTCCAAAATAAATGGCATGGGATAGGGGTTAATGTTGGTCATCGGCGTTTTGATGTAGCCTGGACAAACCGTTACCACTTTCACCCCACTATTTCTTAACTCAACCCGCAACGACTCCAAATAAGAAATCGCTGCCGCCTTGGACGCGGAATAAGCACTTGCCCCTGGTAACCCACGAAAGCCCGCCACGCTGGCAATACCCACCAAGAAACCGTTACGGGACTCACTCATCAACGCAACGAATGGCTGGAAGGTTTTCATCATTGCCACGGCGTTTGTGTCCATTAGCTGCTGGAAGTTCCCGTTATCTTCGGCATACTCGGTTAAAGTACCGATGCTTACACCCGCATTGGCAATCACAATGTCGGGACAACCAACACGTGCAATAAAATCACGGGCAGCGTGTTGCATAGCAACAGCGTCACGCACATCTAGTGGATAACAGAAAATTTGATCGGGAAATTCCGTACTGAGGGGTCGCAGCAATTCGCCACGTCTTGCGATTGCAGCAACTATCGCACCTTGCTTAAGATAATGGCGCGTGAGAGCCAAACCCAAGCCACTCGACGCGCCAGTTATAAACACGCGCAGCACGGGGTGTGCTGCTGGTTGCCCCACCATTTATTTGTGATCTTTACGTGCTATTGCAATCACGTCTTTCAAGACACGCACCATATCTTCGGTCTGCAAACCGGAAATGATGTATTTGCCATCTACGATCAAAGTTGGCGTGCCTTGTATCTGGTAGCTGCGCACCATTTGTTTGGCGCGAGTGACTTTGCTTTGCATAGCGAAGCCATTGTAGGCAGCCTTAAATTTGGCGCGATCCACACCATACTTGCCGACGAAATCAGTAATTTTTACTTCATCGCTAAGGTCGATCTTGTCCACATTCCATGCGCGATACAGGGGGTCATCCAGCTTGGAACGCTGCCCCAAAGACTCCAGCGCGTACATGGTGCGTGCCATGGGCTCCATTGAATCACGGAACATAGTGGGGACAAAAAACATTTCCACATCTTTGGGTATCGTTTTCTCCCACGCACTCAACGGGGCGTGCAGGTGGTAGCAATGCGAACAACCGTAAAAAAAGAACTCCAGCACTTCAATTTTTTTGCTGCTGGTTGGCTGAGCGGGCTGCAACAACGTGTAGTCTTTACCCAATTGCGCCTCGGCAAAAGTCGTACCACTGATGAATAATGCAGCAGACACCAGCAAACTCTTAATCAACTTGTTCATTTGTTACTCCTTCTGATCGTTATTAAAAATGCGATTGGAATTGTATCGCCACGCACGCCATCAACGCAAAACTCACCATTCGGTGGACAGTCTATTGCGCTCGCATGGGCGTGCTGTCCACACCATTTTGTTTCAAAAATGCCCTTGCTTTCTTTAATTCGTCCGCATTTTTATACGGCCCTAAGCGCACACGATACCACACGCCTTTATCTGGTATGGCGGCGGTTTGAACGTCGGCTTCTGCGCCCAACATGGCAAGCTTGGCTTTCAACTTTTCTGCGTCGTCCACATTGGAAAACGAGCCCGCTTGCAGTATTTGCGCGGCATTATTGACAGGCTTAGCTTCGCCATCTGATTTGCTGGGTACGGTTGCAGCGGCATCCTGCTTGTTAGTCAGCACGTTGTAAAACTCAAAGCGCGGCTTGCCATTTGCTGTTGCGGAATCAGTTGTCGGCGTTTTTGGTTTGGGCGCAACCACCTCAGTAGCAGCCGATTTTTCAACTACCGCAGATGGCTTGCCCTCTGTCGTATCTTTTTGTGCGAATGGGCTGGGTGATTTCATCACATACCAAGCCAATACCGCCGCCATACCCACACCGAATAACATACCCACCATTAAACCTGTCCACAGGCGACTGCCGCCTGGCTTGGGTGGCGGTGCAGATTTATTCCCTTGAGGTTTTGCCATGATTTTGAGTGTTCCTAAATTTTACATCTGCGTTGGCGCGCTCACGCCCAACAACGCCAATCCATTGCGTATCACTTGTGCGGTTGCGGCAATCAGCGCAAGCCGTGCGCACTTAACTGCATCGTCATCGACCAAGAACCGCGACGCATTGTAATAGCTGTGAAAATCCGCCGCCAATTCTTTCAGGTAAAACGCGACGAGGTGTGGAGCCAATTCTTGGGCAGAAGTTTCCACCACTTGCGGGTAATCAATTATTTTTTGCAGCAGCGTTGTTTCGTATTCACTATCCAGAAAATTGACATTTGCCGTATGCAACGCCTCCGGATTGCACGCCCACTGTGTCAACACCGCATTGATACGCGCATGTGCATATTGAATGTAGTACACGGGATTATCGTTGCTCTTGGATTTTGCCAAATCAATATCGAACACCAGTTGCGAATCAGGGTGGCGCGCCGCTAAAAAATAGCGCGTGGCATCACAGCCCACCTCCTCGATCAAATCGCGCAAGGTCACATAGCTGCCCGCGCGTTTGGAAATTTTCACCTCTTCGCCGTTCTTCAATACCGTGACCATCTGATGTAGCACGTAGTCAGGCCAACCTTGGGGTATGCCTACATTCAAGGCCTGCAAGCCCGCACGCACACGCGTAATCGTGCTGTGATGATCCGCGCCCTGCTCATTGATAACCCGCTGAAAACCGCGCTGCCATTTGCCCAAGTGGTAGGCAACGTCAGGCACAAAATACGTGTAGCCACCGTCGGTTTTGCGCATCACACGATCTTTGTCGTCGCCAAAATCAGTCGTGCGCAACCACAGCGCGCCCTCTTGTTCGTAGGTGTGGCCGCTGGCAATCAGGTTCTCCACTGTGGCTGCAACCTTGCCCTCACTATACAACGCGGACTCCAGCGAAAACACATCAAACTCCACACGGAATGCGCGCAAATCCAAGTCCTGTTCACGACGCAAATATGCCACCGCAAAGTGGCGTATCGCCTCCGCATCATTCACATCACCCGATGCCTGCACATGCTGGTCATCGGCATCCACTTTTTCTTTTGCGATAAAAGCCTGAGCCACATCCGCGATGTAATCCCCGCGATAGCCTGCTTCCGGCCAAGATGGATCATCCGGCGTGACACCTTTGCAGCGCAGTTGCACCGACAAAGTGAGGTTATCGATCTGCACACCAGCATCGTTGTAATAAAATTCGCGCGTCACATCCCAACCCGCCGCGTCCAACACATTGCACAAACAATCGCCCACCGCCGCACCGCGCCCATGCCCCACATGCAAAGGCCCGGTGGGGTTGGCAGAAACAAACTCCACCTGCACCTTGCGCTTCGCGCCGACTGCGCCGCGTCCATAGGTTTCACCTGCCTGCAATACAGCATGAACCACTTTTTGTTTTGCGGCAGTGGTGACAAACACATTGATGAAACCCGCACCCGCGATTTCCACCTTGCCCACCACATCGGATTTCGGCAACGCCGCGATCAACAACTGCGCAATATCACGCGGCGATTTACGCAACGGCTTCGCTAATTGCATCGCCAAGTTGCACGAATAATCACCGTGCGTCGCCAGCTTGGGACGCTCAATAAGAATCTCGGTTTGGGTGAAATCAGGCGCAACCTCGCGCAATGCCTGCGCAAATAATTCGGACAAATGGGATTTGAAGTTCAATACGACAGACATGGAGCGACACCTATAAAGAGGCGCGGATTATAGCATTCCGCATGTATTAAATTATTCAGCACTTTGTCGTATTGACAGCATCCCACTTAAAGTCACCCAAACTATTGTTTGCTCTCTCATCTTGTAATTTGTTGCAGCTAACGTTAGCGATGCAATAAAATATCGGCATGCACATCACTCGCTTAAAAGCCGCATCCATTCACTTAGTCATCAGCCTATCTATTGCTGCCGCAGTCAGCGCGTTAATGTTATTCCTATGGTACATGCCACCACTGTTTTCGGCACTCGGCGGACAGCAGGTATTATTGATTTTACTTGGCGTGGATGTGACGCTTGGCCCACTCATCACTTTGCTTATCTACAACCCAAAAAAAAGTCGAAAGGCATTAACCTTTGATTTGAGCCTTATCGCACTCATTCAAGTATCTGCGTTGGTTTACGGCATGACAGTCGTTTTTCATGCGCGCCCTGTGTTCGCGGTATTCAGTGCAAATTCATTTGATTTGGTAACCGCAAATACAATTCGTAAAGAAGACCTAGTCAAGGTACAGCACCCCGACTTTAAGTCACTCCCTTTCTCTGGGCTGGTTTATGCCTACACAGAAATGCCAAAAAACAAAAAGGAAAGAGCCGAGATAGTTTTAAGCATATTTAATAATGGGAAAGATTTACCTAGCTATCCCCAGTATTACTCTCCTTATAGCGAACATCAAATTTCGGTGGGAAGTGCTGCCAAGTCCATCGCTGAACTAAGGAAGCTCAACCCAAACGATATGGGCAAAATTGATCAAGCAATTAAGGCGAGCGGGCAAAGCGAAAAGGATCTGGGCTACGTGCCTATGCGTACCAAAATTCAAGATTTAGCGGTGTTGGTGGGGAAACGCAATGGTGAAGTCATTCAGCTATTACTGCTCAAGCCTTGGTAAAAGTCGCATTCTGTTTTACACAACCTTGCCTGGATTCATCAATTCATTCGGGTCTAGCGTGTTTTTAATACTGCGCATCAACTCTAGTTCCAGCGGGTCTTTGTAGTCGCGGATAGTGTCGCGTTTAAGTTGCCCCAAGCCATACAGCTGCGTGAGGTGATCTCAAGGCCCTCAATGACTGTCCACAAGTGGTGCGGATATTCGCCAGCAAGTGCACGGCAGCATCGGGGTGTGGCAATCGTCACACATGCCGTAGCATTAGATCGTGGACGCGGAAATAACAACAAAAGGGGTCGGCATCACATTAGGTTTTCGCAACTCTACCGAGGCAATGGTGGGGAGGAATCTGGTGGGAAGTGCGATGAGGGTCAGCCACGAACTTTTTGCCGGTTTGTCAGTCGAGTGGGTGCAAGATTTTTTCAGGAGGCTGAACATGTCGATGCGCGTAGTCGGATAGCGAGAAAATGTCGGATAATGCGCGACGTATTTTAAGCTGATTAAACATTAAGGGCTAGAAATTATGAAGGTAAGTGTCGTTTTCATCGCGTTGTTGGTTGGTTTGCACACCGCTGCACACGCAGAAGTATTCGAGCGCACTTTGGCGAATGGATTAAAAGTGGTGGTGAAGGAAGATCACCGTGCGCCAGTGATCGTGCAGCAAATTTGGTACAAGGCGGGCAGTATGGACGAGCGCACGGGTAAGACGGGTATCGCGCACGTGCTGGAACACATGATGTTCAAAGGCACGAAGACTGTGCCGATGGGTGAATTCTCCAAGCGCATTGCCGCAGCGGGCGGGCGCGAAAATGCGTTTACAAGCACTGACTACACCGCGTATTTTCAGCAGTTGCACAAGTCGCAATTGCCGCTGGCGATGAAGCTGGAATCGGATCGGATGCACAATTTGAATCTTACCGCAGAGGAGTTCGGCAAAGAGGTGAAGGTGGTGATGGAAGAGCGGCGGATGCGCACCGATGACGAGCCGCAATCGTTGATGAACGAAATTATGAATGCGGCAATTTTCCAGCAGCACCCGTATCACAATCCAGTCATCGGCTGGATGAGCGATCTGGAAGACTTGACGGTGGATGATGCACGCGAATGGTATCAACGCTGGTACGCACCGAATAACGCCACTCTGGTGATTGCGGGCGATGTCAAAGCGGAAGAAGTTTTTGCTTTGGCGAAAAAGTATTACGGGCCTATTCCGAAAGTGAAGCATCCACCGCGCAGAATTTTTACCGAGCCGACGCAGCTCGGCATTAAACGTTTGGTGGTGAAAGCCCCCGCCGAGTTGCCGCAACTGGTGATGAGTTATCACACGCCTACCCTGCAAGACCCATCGCAAGACTGGAAACCTTACGCACTGGAGATTCTGGCGGGCGTGCTGGATGGCAATCAGTCGGCGCGTCTCAATAAAAATTTGGTGCGGGATCAACAAATTGCCAGTGGGGCAGGGGCGAGCTATGACTCGGCTTCGCGCGGGCCAAGTTTGTTTACTTTGGAAGCGACGCCAAGCACAGGCAAAACAGTGGGCGATGTCGAAGCCGCATTGCGCGAGCAAATTGCGCTGCTGGTGAAAGATGGCGTGAGCGAGGAAGAATTAAAGCGGGTGAGAGCGCAGGTGATGGCAAGCGAGGTGTACAAACTTGATTCATTGTTTTACCAAGCGATGCAAATCGGGCAGATGGAAAGCATCGGTTTGGGTTATGCGGCGATACCTGTGATGCTGAAAAAATTACACGCGGTGACGGCAGAGCAAGTGCGGCAAGTCGCACAAGAATTTTTGCAGGACGATAATTTAACCGTTGCAACACTCGATCCGCAGCCGCTTTCAGGCAAGCCTAAGCATCAGTCAGCAGGAGGTTCACATGGTCGCTAATAGCTTTATGCAACGAAGAAACAACATCCCCTCTCCCCTTGTGGGAGAGGGGCGGGGGAGAGGGGTAATAGGAACGATGGTTTTGTCACCCTCTCCCCAACCCTCTCCCATCAAGATTGCAAGGGTCTTGCCCAAGAAACATGGTCGCAAAACACGCTCCCTGTTTCTTGTGAAGGGGGAGGGAGCAGTTTTGAGCTTTCCGACTCTTCTGCGATATTCCCGAATGCTTGCCGCATTGTTGTGCTTTTCATCAACAACCGCTCACGCCACGCCCAACATCCAACACTGGCAAAGCAGCAGCGGTGCAAAGGTGTTATTTGTGGAAGATCACAACATTCCGATGCTGGATGTGTCGGTGAGCTTTCCGGCGGGTAGCAGCTTTGATTCAGCCGATAGCGCAGGCGTGGCGAGCATGACGCAGCAGCTGTTGGATGCGGGTGCAGTGGGACTGAGCGAGGATGAAATTTCGCGCAGCATGGCGGACATTGGCGCGGTATTCGGTGGCAGCGTGGATCAGGATAGAGCCAGCGTGTCGTTGCGTACTTTGAGCAGTGATGAAGAGCGCAACAAGGCATTGGACGTGATGTCCCGCGTGTTGCAGCAGCCATTGTTTTCCGAGACGATTTTGACGAGGGAAAAAACACGTTTGATTGCGGCCTTGAAAGAAGCCGAGACCAAGCCGGAAAGCATTGCCGACAAGGCATTTCAAAAAGCCGTATATGGCTCACATCCTTATTCATTGCCTGTTGCGGGTGATGTCGCGAGTGTGGAAAAAATCACGCAACAGGATTTGAAAGAATTTTATCAACTGCATTACACCGCCAGCAACGCGGTAGTTGCCATCATGGGTGATGTGTCGCGTGCGCAAGCCGAAGCGATTGCGCAACAACTCACAGGGAAACTTTCTGCCGACAGAACATCAGTGGTATTACAAAAAGAAGCGTTGAAAATTGCGGCAAGCGAACAGCGCATTACCCATCCCGCCTCGCAAAGCCACATATTGATTGGTGCGCCGGGTATGTCGCGTAACGATCCAGATTACTTCGCGTTGTATGTGGGCAATCATATTCTCGGCGGCGGTGGTTTTACCTCACGCTTGATGAACGAAGTACGCGAAAAGAAAGGCATGGCGTATAGCGTGTACAGTTACTTCATGCCGCTCAAGCAGCCAGGCGCATTTCAGATTGGTCTGCAAACCAAAAAAGAACAAGCCGATGAAGCATTGCAAATTGTGCGCAACACATTGTTCGACTTCATCACCAAGGGGCCAACGGAACAAGAATTGCTGGCAGCCAAGCAAAACATCATCGGCGGATTTCCGCTGCGCATCGATAGCAACAGCAAAATCATCGGCTACCTCGGCGTGATGGGTTTCTATGATATGCCGCTGACTTATCTGGACGACTTTACGCGCAAGGTTGAGCAAGTAACGGTGGCTCAGGTTCGAGAGGCGTTTGCGCGTCGTATCAACCCAAGCGTAATGGCGACCGTCATTGTGGGCGCACCGGAAGGAACAGCGAAATAAACAAAGTGCGCATCTGCGGCGGCGAATTGCGCAGCCGCATCATCACCTTTCCTGATGCTGAAGGGCTGCGTCCCACACCAGACCGTGTGCGTGAAACGCTGTTCAACTGGCTGGGGCAAACGCTGCATGGACGCAGTTGCTTGGATTTGTTTGCGGGCAGTGGCGCACTGGGTTTTGAAGCCGCTTCACGCGGCGCAGAACGTGTCACGATGGTGGAAAAAAATGCGGCGGTGTATCGCGCCTTGCAGGACAACTACAAAAAACTAGGCTGTACGCAGGTTTTGCTGCGCCATCAGGATGGGCTAGAATTCGCTTCCCGCGATACGCAACGCTACGACGTAATTTTTTTAGACCCACCATTTCAAAGCGATTATTACCCCAAACTGCTGGAAATATTGCCGCAACGCCTGAATGAAAATGGCGTGGTGTATGTGGAAAGCGGCGCAGTTGTTGAGGTGGCGATGCCTTGGAAGGCAATAAAATCTGGCAAAGCGGGGCAGGTGTATTATCAATTGTTGCAACTTGAATAGGTTTGTGAGACACCAAGATGATTAAAGTTATCTACCCTGGCACATTTGACCCCATCACAAAAGGGCACGAGGATGTGGTGCGTCGTGCTGCGGGGCTGTTCGGCGATGTGGTAGTGGCAGTGGCAGAAAGCCGCGCCAATACCTTGTTTAATCTTGCCGAGCGAGTGGAGATGGCACGAGAAGCGTTTGCGAGTTTTGGCAACGTGCAGGTTGAAGGTTTCAACGGCTTGTTGATGAATTTTGTGCAAGAACACAATGCGCGCGTGGTGCTGCGCGGTTTGCGGGCGGTATCCGATTTTGAATATGAATTTCAATTGGCGGGGATGAATCGGAACTTGTATCCCGATGTGGAAACCTTATTCCTTACACCCGCTGAACAATATACTTTTATTTCTGCAACCATGGTGCGTGAAGTGGCAAAATTTGGCGGTGATGTCAGCAAATTTGTCTCGCCACATGTTGTGACCAGGCTACAGAAAAAATACGATTTGAATTAAGTTAGGAGTTGTAAAAATGGCTTTAATGATTACCGATGAATGTATCAACTGCGACGTATGCGAGCCGGAATGCCCGAACGACGCAATCTCGCAGGGCGATACGATTTATGAAATTGACCCAAAAAAATGTACGCAATGTATCGGTCACTACGATACCCCGCAATGTGTGGAAGTGTGTCCGGTAGATTGCATTCCACTAAACCCGGATGTAGTCGAAAGTAATGAGCAGTTGCAGGCCAAGTACGAAAAACTAATGGCGGCAAAGCGTTAACCAATCGCTTAGACCTAAGCTCGTCATTCCCGCGCAGGCGGGAATCCAGTTGATTAAATAATACTCGCGTAGCGAGACCAAATAAAAAGAATTGTCCGCTTCGCGGAGTGTCTATTTGGCTGGATTCCCGCCTGCGCGGGAATGACGAAATTACAAAAATTTTGCTTTAGCTAATCAACACCAATCCCAGCGCAATCAGCGCAGGCGCAGCCTGCACCCAAAGTATTTTCTTCCCCACGCTATACGCGCCATACAGCCCCGCCACAATCACGCAGCACAGAAAGAAAATTTTGATTGCGTTGCCTGACGTGCCGAGCAACATTCCCCAAAACAACCCTGCCGCGAGAAAGCCGTTGTACAAGCCCTGATTCGCGGCGAGGG
>JBEBKA010000052.1:0-17112 GCA_040079595.1 Gallionella sp. | reverse complement strand
GTGCCCAGATTTGTATGATTGGATGGAAAGAAAAAAGGCTTATTTCTCTTGAGAAATAAGCCTTTTTAACGTTGTGGTGCGCCCAAGGCGATAAATCTGGGCACTGGGAAACAGTCGTTGTATTGCCGTGAGCATCCGATTCCAGACAGGCAGTTTTTAACTATGACGATCCGAAGCGAACTTTAGATCATTTCAACAATAGGAAAAATTATACAAACATAATCAATCAACTTTTCGACCAAGCCAACCCAAAAAGCGCAACAACGCAAAACACCGCGCCCGCATAAAACGTGAACGACGCGCCAAGTCGATCCCATAGTAATCCAGCCAAGCCACTGGCAATCAACATAGCAAGCCCGCTCATCAAATTGAAGAAGCCGTAAGCCGTGCCGCGCAAATCGGCGGGTGCAGTATCGGCAACCATCGTGGCGAGCAAGCCCTGCGTAATGCCCATGTGAATACCCCAGAGCGCGACACCAACCAAGACGACACCCCAATGGTTACTGGATGCAAGTATCAGGTCAGCCACCGTTAACACCATCAAACCTAACACCAAAAGCTTGGTATGACTGATGCGGTCAGAGAGTTTGCCGAACGGATAGGCGGATGCCGCGTAAACCAAATTCATTGCCACCATCACGAGAGGTATTAGTGCGATTGCAATACCACTTTGTTGCGCTTTGAGTACCAGAAATGCTTCGCTGAAGCGAGCCAGTGTAAACACCGCACCGATGCCAACCACCCACCAATACGATGCGCTCAGACGTTTGAGGTTTTCTCGGCGAATCGGATTGGTACGCTTGCCATTCTCATGGTGATCTGGTTCACGTATTCCGAACACCAGCAGTGCCACCGCCATCAATCCCGGAATCACTGCAACCCAGAATACCGCTCGAAAGTCATTAGTCCACAGCAGCATCAAGCCAACCGCCAGCAGTGGTCCAAGAAATGCCCCAACGGTATCAAGTGATTGGCGTAGCCCAAATGCAGCACCGCGTAGTTGAGGCGGCGTAATATCCGCCACCAGTGCATCACGTGGCGCACCGCGAATTCCTTTGCCAACGCGATCTGCTAGGCGAGCCGCCAACACGATGCCTATAGTGGGAGCCATTGCAAACAAGGGCTTGGTCAACGCGCCCAAGGCATACCCAAACACAGCGAGACCCTTGCGCTTGCCCAAATAGTCACTCAACACACCTGAGAACACTTTGACAATCAGAGCTGTGGATTCAGCCAACCCTTCAATTAAACCTACCACAAAGACACTTGCACCGAGCGTTGTGACCATGAACAAAGGCAACAGGCTATGAATCATCTCGGAGGAAATATCCATCAACATGCTGACGAAGCCGAGTACCCATATCCCCTTGGGAATTTGGCTCAAAGTATTTTTTGCTATTTTCATCGTTCGCCCCAGTGAATATCTGCACAGCTTAACATTCGCCGTAGTTTAAGCAGAAAAGTTACGCCAACGACACCTCATTTCCTCCTAATTATTCATCACTATCTTCATAACCACGCGAATCTCCGCGTGATTATGAAGGAGCAATATCATGAAACAAGCAACTTATGTAGCCGCATTTTTAGTGCTTTCTGCCGCTGTTTTTGGCACTGCCTATGCGGCTAAAGCAACTGAGAACGATGCCCTTACGATTAACACGGCAAAAATCAGCCTGATTCAGGCTGTTACTTCAGCCGAGCAACATGTCGGCGGAAAAGCGTCCAGTGCGGATTATGAGCAGCACAAAGGCAAGTGGGTGTTTGATATTGAAGTGGTCAAAGATAAGTCCGTCATGGATGTAAAAGTTGATGCGACAAGCGGTCAGGTCATTGTTGCGACAGAAGACAAGGCTGATCGTGACGACAAGAATGACCGCACGGATTGATGGGTTCAAATGAACAACCGGTGCGGCACATGTTGCACCGGTATTTTGATTTGAATGGCCATATATGAGCCATCAAGGGAGTACACAAAAAATGAACGTCTCTACGCGAGAAAGCACCGCACATCTGTTAAACAAAGTCCCGGAAGTCACGCTGGTTTTCTGGCTGATCAAAATCATGTGTACCACTGTTGGCGAAACAGCCGCTGATTTCCTGATTTTCAATTTGAATTTCGGACTGTTGCTCACCTCCTTACTAATGGTGATTCCTTTGGCAATTTTTCTGGTGATTCAGATACGCCACAAAAAATATGTGCCATGGTTGTACTGGGTAACGGTGGTTTTAATCAGTATCGTGGGGACACTTATCACGGACAACCTCGTGGACAATTTAGGTGTTCCATTGGAACTCACCACCATTGCATTCAGCATTGCATTATTACTTGCTTTCGCACTTTGGTACGCGAGTGAAAACACGCTATCCATCCATACCATTTACACCCGGCGGCGTGAACTATTTTACTGGGCAGCAATTTTGTTTACCTTTGCACTGGGGACTGCCGCCGGAGACCTCGTGGCGGAAAGCTTGAATCTCGGATATGTAATCTCGGCAATGATTTTTGGCGGGCTTATCGGGCTTGTTTCCCTGGATTATTATGTGTTCAAGTCAAACGCCGTTCTGTCATTCTGGATCGCTTACATCCTTACGCGCCCATTAGGTGCGTCAATCGGAGATTATTTGTCGCAACCTGCCGACAAAGGCGGGCTGGGGTTAAGTTCGATAGCCATTAACTTGATTTTCTTGATCGCCATTCTCGGCCTGGTCAGGTATCTCACGCTACAGCAAAGAAATGCTATTCCGCAACGCCGTGGCAAAGATTTGAAACATTAGGTCGTGTTTAACCTCTTCACATCATCAAAATTGAAAAACAGGAAAGCCTCATGAACAAAGTAATAGAAAATAGTTTGAGTAAAGTCCCGGAAATTACGTTGATCTTTTGGATCATTAAAATCGCGGCGACCACGCTGGGCGAAACGGGTGGCGATGCGGTATCCATGTCGATGAATTTGGGTTATCTGGTTGGGACAATTATTTTTGCAGCGATCTTTATCATCGCTGTTGTTGCCCAGATCAAGGCTAAGGGCTTTCACCCATTTCTGTACTGGACAACCATCATTGCCACCACCACGGTCGGAACCACCTTGGCGGATTATGCAGACCGCTCGTTGGGCATCGGCTATGCGGGCGGCACCACGCTACTGTTTGCCCTGTTGATGGCCTCTTTAATGACTTGGTATCGGGTACTCGGCTCGGTGTCCGTGGCGACTGTCATCTCACCCAAAGCGGAAATGTTTTACTGGGTGACGATCATGTTTTCTCAGACTCTGGGTACAGCACTGGGAGATTGGACAGCCGACACGGCGGGTCTGGGCTATGGGGGTGGTGCGATGGTGTTTGGTGCGCTGTTGTTACTGGTTGTTGCGGCGTACTACCGGACGAAAATATCGCACACCATTTTGTTTTGGGCGGCGTTTATCCTCACGCGTCCATTAGGTGCGGTGGTGGGTGATTTTCTGGATAAGCCCATTGCATCGGGTGGACTAGCATTGAGCCGCTACTCTGCTTCGGCAGCACTTCTTGCATTTATTGTGTTCTGCATTTTGATGTTTGAACACAAGGCGGCAAAAAAGGCGCATTGATGTTATTCCTGACAACTTGATGAACTTATTCGGAAGCTAATATGGAACATATTAATCAGTCACTGTTTCTCCTGATTAACGCTGCGCCAGATGCATCAGGCATCGTAGTTGAAATAGCAAAATTCATAGCAGATTTTCTAATCTGGATTGTGCCACTTGGTTTGATTATCGCCTGGTTTCGCGGTGGTAATGCAACACGGCAGGTCATGGTCGCGGCTACTTTAGCTGGAGTGCTAGCGTTGCTTATCAATCAGTTGATCAGTGTAGTCTGGTATCACCCCCGGCCATTTGAAATGGGCATCGGAAAAACCCTGATTGCGCATGTTCAAGACAGCTCGTTTCCGAGCGATCATCTGACTCTAATTTGGGCTATGGCGTTTAATTTTTTGTTACACAAGCATCAGCAACGGGTGGGTGGATTTCTACTATTATCGGGTATTCCTGTGGCTTGGGCGCGTATTTACCTTGGCGTACATTTCACGTTGGACATCATCGGAGGGGCTTTGGTAGGGCTAATTAGTGCCTGGGTAATTTTTCGCATAGAGCGTCGTCTACTTCCGACTTTGATGGGGATTTTACTGCGCAGCTATCGAACATTATTTTCTGGTTTAATCCGAAATGGGTGGGTGAGAAAATGAAACTTCAAGAATTGCGAGACCAATAATGCGCATCCTGCTTGTTGAGGATGACCAGATGATAGGTGAGGCAATATCTGTTGCACTCAAGGATGCCGCTTATGCCGTGGATTGGGTACGGGATGGAACAACCGCCAATAGCGTGCTGCAACAAGCCGAGCATCAAGCGGTGTTGCTCGATTTGGGTTTACCCAAGCGCGATGGATTGGAGGTGTTGCAACGCTTACGCCAGAGCGGTAATCCTGTGCCTGTCATTGTTATCACCGCACGATACGGTGTGGAAGCGCGAATTAAAGGGTTGGATTTGGGCGCAGATGACTTTCTGGTCAAGCCTTTCGATGTGAACGAGTTGTTGGCAAGGTTGCGCGCGGTGATACGTCGTCAAGGCGGCCAGGCTGCGCCGCTACTCACCAATGGTAAAGTAAGCCTCGATCCTGCAACCCATGAAGCACGTTGTGGTAGTGTTGTTGAGACACTGGGAGCGAGAGAGTTTTCCTTATTGCATGCATTGTTGTTGCGTCCAGGAACGATACTCTCTCGTTCCGAACTGGAAGATCGTATTTACGGCTGGAATGAGGAAGTGGAAAGCAACGCGGTGGATTATTTAATTTCCGCGTTGCGCAAAAAACTTGGCGCAGACATCATCAAAAACATGCGCGGTGCGGGGTGGATGATGGATAAACCGATATGAAACGATCTTTGCAACGGCGATTATCACTGGAATTAGGCGGCACCATTCTATTGGCCGGTTTGATTGCCGCAGCAATCGCCTTTTGGTTGGCTTATTCCGAAGCCAAAGAGTTTCAAGACGATATGCTGCGCCAGATTGCGGTGCTGTCGGTTGGCGGCACAACACCTTCGCCACTATTAAAGATTGAAGCGCAAGGTATGCCAGATGATGGCGTACTGAGTGACCCTGAGTCGCGTGTCGCAGTGATTCATCTGCCGAATGACAATCGCCCCAATTGGCTGGATGACAATATATCGCCAGGCTTGCATACACTGGATTCGGAAAGCGAGGGTTTACGCGTATTTGTACAGGTTTCCAGATTAGGAGAGCGCACGGTAGTGTTTCAACCCACCACGGCACGTAACGAAATCGCGATCAATAACGCTCTGCATACTTTGATTCCCTTGCTGCTGTTGTTACCGATATTGGGATGGCTAATTGTGCGCATTATCCGTAAAGAACTTGTGCCGATAAATTCGCTCGCCATCAGCTTGGATGCGCAAATGGCAGATCGAGTACAGCCGCTTCAGGACGGTGATATTCCCGGCGAAATTACGCCATTTATCCACGCCATCAATCGTTTGTTGGAACGCACCAACCAGCTCATTGCGCAACAAAAGCGTTTTATCGCCGATGCGGCGCATGAACTGCGCAGCCCGCTCACCGCGCTATCGCTACAGGCGCAAAATTTACAACAGGCAGCTTCGTTGAGGATTGCTCAAGAACGCGGCGTGGCACTGCAAGCGGGCATTGAGCGTACCAAACAATTAACCGAACAATTACTCACATTGGCTGGAACACAAATCGAAACCAATGAGGAAAATGTGGTCAGTCTGGCGGCAATCGCACGCACCCTGATTGCCGAATATGCACCGATGGCTGAAGCCAAAAACATTGATTTGGGACTGGAGGAAATTGCGTCGCTGCCCCTTCGCGCATCCTTTGATACATTGTGGTTGATTCTTAAGAATGGTTTGGAGAACGCTCTGAAATACACTGCTGAAGGCGGTGAAGTGACGATTAGGCTGTTGGCAAACAATGGCACTGCTGTGGTTGAGATTGTTGATAATGGGCTTGGCATTCCACTTTCGGAACACGAGCGCGTATTTGATGCGTTTTACCGAATGCCCGATACTCAAGGAGAAGGAAGCGGTCTCGGTTTAGTGATTGCCCGCGAAGCCGCGATTCGTTTAGGCGGGGTGGTAAGTTTGCACAATCGCCCGGATTGTTCGGGCTTGGTTTTTCGCTACCAACAACAAGCCAGTAAATTCTAACGGATCGATAAACTCATTGAATTTTTTAACATCCGGTTAAATGGAAATTCAATTTCTGCTTGTGGCACGCTGTTGCTATACGTTCTCGCATATTACCGCCAACAGCCGTCGTTGAATAATTTTATGGGGTAGTTAGTCGGTGTGAACGACCCTCGCCTAAAGGCGAGGGCTTCGTATTACGGCTCAAGCCGATTTTGTCGCTACAAGGGCGACTCAATTCAAAGTCAAAACCGAAAGCTATTATCCGAGCTTTTCGGTATTGGAACGAAAGTCAACCCCTACCGCCTGAAGGCGGGGGATTTACGGACCCCCAAAGGCGACTTTAAAAATATGGTGTTGGTGACCTTAGGCATCAGTAGAGATTATATTTCACCGGGAACTACGTTGCTTTTTTGCCAAGTGTTGCAGGTGGAATATATCCCGATATTCGACTCTGCAGAGCAGCAAAAAGTAAAGTTTGTAGATAACACAATTTTTACCAAGTTCATCGCAAATTCTCCTTTGAAAAAATATTATTTGTGATCCGGCAGACTGTATGGATTTCTCTACAGTTGCTTTCAATATAGCATGTTTATTTCTGAACACGCCAAGAAAGAAACGGGCTTTAGTCACTCGGTGTGGCTTTATGGTGCGGCAGTAATTTTACGGATGAGCAAGCACATCAAGTTTCGTGAAATTCATTGAAGTGGAAGTTAGGCCTGAGCGTATTGATTATTACCTTCCCGCACCAAGTTTCATTGCGTCACCAGTACCAATTTTCTCAGTCACAATGTTTGCCAAGATGTACTTCAAGACTGCCAACTTCTGTTTCTTCCAAGTCATTGATAAACGCCAATTTGAGGCGATCAATCCAGCCACCTCCGAGTTTGATTCCAATCAATCCTAGCCTGTCTGCAATCTGCTCGGCAGTGACTTGTATCAGGTCATACTGGATTTCGATTTTATCGCCCGCAATAATAATCTCATGTATCCCCATCATTTCGAGCAACGCACGTTTTACTTGTTCCGTTTGCATTGCATCCAGTGGGGGCGATAACACGAGGCGACGGCTCTTAATGACCTTTATCCCTTGCTGCGCGGGTGCTTTGTGTCCGGGAAATCCAATATATAAATGCGGATTTGCCAGAAATCTTTCTTTACACTGCTCAGAACAGAAGGCATGCGGAATACCTTCATACTCAATGGCAAATGATTCAGGTGGGACTTCCATGTGACAAACCGGATCTTTAACTAATTTTTTCATGGTTAATTCCTTTCAGGTTGATGAAAAAGTACCCCTCAAAATCAGGGGTGCTATTGGAACAATTATGTGTAGCAAGCTGATGAATCGTGGCTGTAATCAATAAGTAATTCTTGCTGCTACGACGAAAAACATGGACTTTCTCCATGCTAATTGGGCGGGCATGGGATTGAGCCATACGAGCAAAAAACACAACAATCCACCATCTTTGATTTGAGCAAAGCACCACATGCTTAACATTCGTAGAACCAATGACAAGCGTCAGTCGGCATTATTTCAGCCTGTTTGTGCACACACTCTGAGCATGTAATTGTTGATTCAAGAATAATTGTATTACTCATGAAGCACCTTGATCACGTTGCGGAATAAATCTTGGTGTGTGTGCCGCATACTCTCGCCACTGTTCGCCAAAGTGTTCTTCTGCATCACGCTCTTCAGTAAGCGCCAAGCGCACATACACCCATAGCAGTAGAGGAAACATGAATAGTGTGATTAACGTTGGCCATTGCAATAGGAAGCCGAACATCACCAGCGCAAAAGCTGCGTATTGGGGATGTCGGATGCGTGCATAAGGCCCGGTAGTTGCCAACTTGTTTTGCCGCACCGCCTGATATAGCACCTTCCAAGACGAGGCCAGCAGCCAAAATCCGCCCAAAATAAACAGATTGCTGAAGATATGAAATGGACCAAAATGCGGATTGGCACGCCAACCGAACATGACTTCCAACAAATGTCCCGCATCATGTGATAGAAAATCCACGCCAGGAAACTTCTCTGTTAACCAGCCGGACAGAAAGTAAATCGTCAGCGGGAAACCATACATCTCGGTAAACAATGCCACAATGAAAGCTGAGTACAGACCAAGTGTGCGCCAGTCGCGTGATGACTGCGGTTTAAAAAAACTGAAGGCGAAAAATATAAAAAATACCGAGTTGATAATGACCAGCGACCACATTCCATAAGCATTGTCAGCGGAGTTCATTTTTCGCTCCTTTCGTTATTTTTATCATGGCTGCCGTGGGTACCATGCCCATGATGCATGAATAGGTGCATCAACGGACAGGCCAGCAGTAGCAAAAATGGTAATGCGCCCAGCAGGTGAGCGAGGTGTTCGGTAAACAGATAAAAAGCAGCAATTGCCAAAAATATCGCAAGAATCCAGTTGAATCCCCTTGGAGTGCAATGTGCGTCATGCTCGGTATGCTCATCTTGATTCATTTCGTTTCCCTTTAAAAAATGGTTCATGCCTACACCAATAGCAACAACGTTAATAATCCCTGTATTTGTAGGTCTAGATTTCCTCATCGACATGCTCAGTCACATCTTCCTGTCTTTGTTGATGCCGTCGTCGATCTTCTCTTGAGCGCAATTCGACCAAGATGAGAAAGTGTTCAGTGCGACGGCAGTAGGTCCGCCGTTCCCCGAGATAATGTTTGTCGTGACGCATTTCCTGCAGTTCGGAAATGGCTGGCGATGCAACCCGTAGCGCGTGAGGCTGAATTACCAGAGGCTGCAAGCTACGCGTCTGAACAGGCTTGGCCGCCTTAACACGGACCAATGCTTTCACTGCCATACTTTCTTTCGGCACAGTTATAGGTGGCGGTAGGCTGGGCACAAATTTCATTTTCTACTCCTAGCGTCTGCTTGCATCAGTCCGCATCATGCCGATTCAAATTTTCACGCGATTAAGCCGTAGCGCATTAACAATCACCGACACCGAGCTGAAGCTCATCGCTGCCGCCGCGATGATCGGTGAGAGCAGCAAACCGAAGAACGGGTACAGCACGCCCGCTGCAATCGGAATGCCGAGCACGTTGTAGATGAAGGCAAAAAACAGGTTCTGGCGGATGTTGCGCATGGTGGCACGACTGAGACGCAGCGCACGCACGATGCCGCGCAGGTCGCCCTTGATTAGCGTGATGCCTGCGCTTTCCATTGCCACATCGGTGCCGGTCCCCATCGCAATGCCCACTTGAGCTTGGGCCAGTGCCGGTGCGTCGTTGATACCATCGCCGGCCATCGCCACGATGCGTCCCTGTGCTTGCAGTTGCCTGACGATAGCGGCTTTTTGCTCAGGCAGCACTTCCGCCTCGACCCGATCTATGCCCAATTCGCTGGCCACCGCCTCCGCCGTGATGCGGTTGTCGCCCGTGAGCATGATGACCTGCACACCTTCCTCATGCAGGGCACGGATCGCTTCCGCCGTGGAGGCTTTGACAGGATCGGCTACACCGATTAGCCCTGCTGCCTTGCCGTCGATGGCTAGCAACATTACGGTTTGACCATCGCTGCGTAAGGTTTCGGCACGTGCGGGTAGTTCACCGGCTTTAATGTTCAGCTCTTCGAACAGTTTTAGGTTGCCCAGTGCAACGACACGACCTTCGACCATTCCGGTAACGCCTTTACCGGTAATCGAAAAGAATCCACTCACCGTTGCGAGTGTAATTCCTTTTGCTTGAGCGCCATTTACAATTGCTGCAGCCAACGGATGTTCACTCGCGCGTTCCAGGCTGGCTCCCAGCCGCAGCACGTCATCTGCATTGAAACCACTCAGCGGGATGACCGAGGTTAGTTTCGGCTTGCCTTCGGTCAGTGTGCCTGTCTTATCCACCACCAGTGTGTTCACCTTCTCCATGGTTTCCAGTGCTTCAGCATTCTTGATTAGTACACCGAGTGTTGCGCCGCGCCCAGTGCCGACCATTATGGACATCGGCGTGGCCAATCCCAGTGCGCACGGGCAGGCGATAATCAACACTGCCACCGCGTTGACGATGGCGTGCGCCAAGCGCGGCTCCGGCCCCCAGATGCCCCATACCGCCAGCGTAGCGAGCGCAGCCAACACCACTGCCGGTACGAAATATCCGGCAGTGACATCGGCTAGCCGCTGGATCGGCGCACGCGAACGTTGTGCCTCGCTCACCATGTGCACGATCTGCGCCAATAAAGTATCTGCACCGACGCGCTCGGCGCGCATCAATAAACTACCCGTGCCGTTCACCGTTGCACCGATCAATCGTGCACCAGTAGTTTTTTCCACCGGGATGGATTCTCCCGTGACCATGGATTCGTCCAGTGAACTGGTACCTTCCAGTACCACGCCATCCACCGGCACCTTCTCGCCTGGACGCACGCGCAGAACATCTTTCGGTTGCACCTGTTCCAGCGGGATGTCTTCTTCGAGGCCATCGTCACGCAGGATGCGAGCCGTCTTGGGTGACAGACCCAGCAACAATTTGATAGCCGCGCTGGTCTGACTGCGTGCGCGTAATTCCATCACTTGCCCAAGCAGCACCAGTGCCATGATGACTGCCGCTGCCTCGAAATACACGGGGACTGTACCCATTATGCTGCGCATCGCGGGCGGGAAAATACTTGGCAGCAGCATCGCCACCACGCTGTATGTCCATGCCACGCCGACACCGAGCGAGATCAAGGTAAACATGTTCAGGCTGCGATTGACCAACGACATCCAGCCACGTTGAAAGATCGGCCACCCGCCCCATAACACTGCGGGTGTCGCTAACGTAAATTCCAGCCATTGCAAGGCAGTCATTGAAACAAAATTTGGCAACAGTTGCGGGGCAAGATCAGACATCATCGCCATGATAAATACGGGTGCGGCAAGTACCGCACTTAACTTTAAGCGGCGCGTCATGTCGCTCAATTCGGTATGGTCTTCCGACTGCGCGTTGCGCGGCTCTAATGCCATTCCGCATTTCGGGCAACTGCCTGGTTCATTGCGCACCACTTCGGGATGCATGGGGCAAGTGTATTCGGTGGCACTTGATTTTGTTGTGATGGGATTTATTGGCTCAAGTGTCATGCCACATTTCGGGCAGTTACCTGGGGCGGGTAGCTGAACTTCTGGATGCATCGGGCAGGTGTACATCAAGCTGGATTGCTCAGGCATCACTGCCTGCGGCTTGATATAAGCAGCAGGATTTACATTGAATTTTTCTTGGCAGTGCTGCGAACAAAAGTAATATTGCTCGCCCACGTAATCCACATGCAGCGTTTTGTCCCCTATGCTGACTTGCATGTTGCAAACTGGATCGGTCGTTTTGCTTGTCATGGCATTTACCTCTCTAGCGTCAGTAACCACCTCTGTTTTGCTTCAGCTGAAAATTTCAAGAACGCAAACAGGTGTGAGGCAAAGCTTGATGCCCAGCCACACACCAAGATGTCACTTAATGTCTATCTTTCGTATGGTCATGCTTGGACATGTCTTTCATCATCTCCTGTTTGTTCGTATCGGATGATGGCTCGGACATTGGCATACCCGTTTTTTCTTCCATGTGGTTATGCTTCTTTACTTTTTTCTTGGCTGGTTTTTTTACTTCGCCAGCTTCAGTTTTGGGGGCTTCAGCTTTTACCGCTTTGTCATCGGCATGATGTTCCTCGACCGCAAATGCAGATGAAGTAGTTACAGACAATGCCAGTAAAGAGGCGGCAAGTAATGTGGATGTCAGTTTCATTATGAACTCCTAAAGTTTGGTTAATAAATTTGCTATGTTCAGCGGATAAATCGTACTCCTTTGAGAAACCTCCTTTCTTGATTCAAGTCAATTTGGTGTGAATGAACATGTTCATTCTTTTGAGGGATGAGATAATCTGCGTTGTTTAAGCAGCGCGTAAATCACGGGAATCACCAGCAGCGTTAACACTGCCGATGAGATCATCCCGCCGACCATCGGTGCGGCGATGCGGCGCATCACTTCTGATCCTGTGCCGCTGCTCCACAAAATTGGTACTAGCCCAGCCATGATTGCCACCACGGTCATCATCTTGGGGCGCACGCGTTCCACTGCGCCATGCATGATGGCGGTATGTAGATCGGATGTTGTTGGTTTGCGACCTTCGTCTGCACAGCGTACTTGAACTTCTTGCCAGGCATGTTCCAAATAGATCAGCATCACTACGCCCGTCTCCGCCGCCACGCCTGCTAGTGCGATAAAACCCACTGCCACCGCGACACTCAAGTTGTAATCAAGCAGCCATAACAACCATACGCCGCCGACCAAGGCGAATGGCACGGACAGCATAATTACCAGTGATTCCGTAACGCGTTTGAAATTTAGATACAGCAACAGAAAGATGAGTAGCAATGTGATTGGGATCACGATTTTCATCTTGGCGGCGGCGCGTTCCATGTACTCGAATTGACCGCTCCAGGTCGCATAATAGCCAGATGGAAACTTGACTTGTTCGGCTACGGCTGCCTGCGCGCGTTTAACGAAACCGCCGAGATCAGATTCGCGTGTATCTACATAGATGTAAGCGGAGAGTAGTGCGTTCTCGGTGCGTATAGAAGGCGCGCCCTTGCTGATGCCGACCTTGGCAAGTTGCCCAAGCGGGATCATCGCGCCACTTGATGTGGCAACCAATACTTCACGTGCGATTTGTTCGGGAGTGCTGCGCAGTTCGCGCGGATAGCGCACATTCACGCCGAAGCGCTCCAACCCTTCCACAGTGGTAGTGACATTCTCTCCACCCAGCGCGGTTGCGATCACATCCTGTACCTCACCTACCGTCAGTCCGTAGCGCGCCAGTGCCAATCGGTCAGGTTCGATGTTGAGATAAAAACCGCCCGTGATACGTTCGGCGTAAGCACTGCTTGTGCCTGGAATTTTTTTCACCACCGCCTCAATCTGTTTGGCGAGGCGTTCCATTTCCTCCAGATTTTTACCGAACACTTTGACACCGATTGGTGTGCGGATGCCGGTGGAAAGCATGTCGATGCGTGCCTTGATCGGCATCGTCCACGAGTTTGCCACCCCGGGGAATTGCAAGGCCTTGTCCATCTCGGCGATCAGCTTGTCGGTGGTCATGCCGCTACGCCATTCCTCCTGCGGCTTGAGGTTGATTGTCGTTTCAAACATTTCCAATGGCGCGGGGTCGGTGGCGGTCTGCGCCCGTCCAGCTTTGCCATACACCGAGGCGACTTCGGGAAAACTCTTGATGATTTTGTTCTGTGTTTGCAGCAACTCTGCCGCTTTGGTCACGGACATGCCGGGCAAGGATGCGGGCATATAAAGTAGCGTGCCTTCGTTCAAGGTTGGCATGAATTCGCTACCCAAATGTGAGGCGGGAAATATCGTCAGGGTCAACACGGCAACCGTGATCACAAGCGTTGCTTTTTCCCAGCGCAAAACGGCTGTAATCAGGGGACGATAAACCCAAATTAAAAGTCGGTTCAGCGGATTTTCTTGTTCGGGCATGATATTGCCTCGGATGAATAGCATCATCAGCACGGGGACTAAGGTAACAGACAGTAATGCTGCGCCCGCCATCGAAAAGGTTTTGGTGAACGCGAGGGGTGCGAACAATCGACCTTCTTGTGCTTCCAGCGTGAACACGGGTAGGAACGATACGGTGATGATAAGTAGCGAGAAGAACAATGCAGGGCCAACTTCCTTACATGCCGTAATCATTGCATCCGTGCGCGACTCACCTTCTTTGAGCCGCTCCAAATGCTTGTGCGCGTTCTCTATCATCACAATCGCCGCATCTACCATTGCGCCGATGGCGATGGCGATACCACCCAAACTCATGATGTTGGAATTGAGGTTCAGGAAACGCATGGCGATGAACGCGATCAGCACGCCGATGGGCAGCATCACGATGGCGACCAGTGCACTTCTTGCATGCATCAGGAACACCATGCACACTAGTGCGACAATCAAGCCTTCTTCGAACAATGTTTTCTTTAATGTGGCGATGGCACGCTGGATCAGTTCGGAGCGGTCGTACACACTTTGTATCGAAACACCATCGGGTAATCCTGGCGTGATCTCGGCGATCTTGGTCTTGATGTTTTCAATTACCTCCAACGCATTCTGCCCATAGCGCGCCATAACGATGCCTGACACCACTTCACCTTCGCCGTTGAGTTCAGTTAAACCGCGTCTTTCATCCGGCCCCAGCTCGACACGTGCGATGTCGCGCAGCAACACGGGTGTGCCACGTTCGGCTTTCACCACCAGATTTTCGATGTCGGTCTTGCCGTGCAGATAGCCTTTGCTGCGCACCATGTATTCGGTTTCGGCCATTTCCACCACGCGTCCACCGACATCACGATTGGAATCGCGTATCACCTGCGAAACTTTGCTTAGCGGAATGCCGTAGGAGCGCAGCTTCAGCGGATCGACCGTCACCTGATACTGCTGTACGAAGCCGCCAATTGAGGCGACTTCGGCCACGCCGTGCGCCTTGGTGAGTTGATAGCGCAGATACCAATCCTGCATAGTGCGCAGTTCGGCGAGGTTATGTTTTTCGCTGAGCACGGCGTACTGATACACCCAACCCACACCCGTTGCATCCGGCCCTAACTGTGGTGAGACATTTTTCGGCAAGCGTCCTGCGATGCTATTTAGATATTCCAGCACGCGTGAACGTGCCCAATAAATATCTGTGCCGTCCTCGAAAATCACATACACGAACGACGCGCCGAAGAACGAGAAGCCCCGCACTACCTTGGACTTGGGCACGGACAACATCGCGGTGGTGAGCGGATAAGTGACTTGATCCTCGACCACCTGCGGTGCTTGTCCAGAGTATTCGGTATAGACGATCACCTGCACGTCGGACAGATCTGGCAAGGCATCCAACGGCGTTTTTACCAGCGCGTAGATGCCTGCCAGCGTGATGAACAGGGTGGCGAGCAACACCAGAAAACGGTTGCGCGCCGACCATTCGATTATGTTTGAAAGCATATCAATGTCCCTCGTGTTGGTTATGAGAGGACGTAACAGGCGCAGTTTCTTGAGCGTTATCCTGCACTGCTTCAGTGCCGTGAACAGGCGCAAATCCACCAAGTGCCGCCTTGAGATTACTCTCCGCATCAATCAGGAAATTAGCCTGTGTTACCACCGCTTCACCGTCTGTTACACCACTTAACACTTCCACATAGCCGTCTCCATGCGTGCCGAGCTTAACCGTGCGCGGCTCGAACTTCCCATCGCCTTTTGCAAAAAAAACGATTTGGCGCGTACCGCTGTCAATGATTGCCGAATCGGGTACAGCAAGCACGGCTTGCTGTGCTGACGGAATCAGTTCAACATTGGCAAACATCGCGGGCTTGAGTAAGCCGTTAGGATTGGACAATTCAATGCGAATTTTTCCGGTGCGGGTTTCCGGATTCAGCGTCGGATAAATGAAATCAACCTTGCCGGAAAACTGCTTGTCGGGATAAGTTGCAATGTTGATACGCGCTGACGTACCCAGTTTAATTTTGCCTAGGTCTTGCTCAAACACATCCGCGTTTAGCCAAACATGGTTGAGATTGGCTATTTTGAACAGCACCTCACCCGGCATAAATCGCATTCCCGCGACGGACGGTTTTTCGATGACTGTGCCGCTCGCGGGTGCGGTGATGGCAAGCGTGCGACGCTCTCCGTTCTGCGCGAGCTGATGAAGTTGTGCATCGCTGATACCCCAATTGCGCAGCCGTTGTAGCGCGGCTTCGGTTAAAGCTTTATCGCTTCCCTGCATCGTTTCTGCACGCGCCTCCAAGCTTTGTGCAATCAGATATTCGCGTTGTGCTGCAATCAAATCGGGGCTGTAAATTTCCGCCAGTGCTTGCCCGGCTGCAACCTGTTGTCCGGTGGTGTTGACGTAGAGTTTTTCTATCCAACCCTCGAATTTAGGCACGATGTTGTATTGCCCGCGTTCATCGGCTTCAACGATTCCGGCGGCATGTATGGGTGTGCTTAATTTACGCCGTGCCACGACTTCGGTTTTTACGCCGAGCTTTTGCATTTTTTCGATACTGAAGTTAACTGTGCCACTCACTTCATTGGCGGCAGATTGTTGTTCATCCGCATAAACGGGAAGGTATGCCATGCCCATTGAATCTTGTTTAGGGGTAGGCGACGTGTCTGGCAAACCCATCGGATTGCGGTAATAAAGAATCTTGCGCGACTCCTGTTTGGCAGCAGACGTTGCAGGGGTCTTCTGATCACAACCAACCAGATAAGCGAGGGAAATAATCAATGCAGCTATTCGGATATTCATGATTTATTCCTTATTCAAAATAATGTAACTGCACTTGCGCACGGGTCGCATCTACCGATAGCGACAAGCGTTGCAATTGCAACTCCAGTAATGCGCGTTGCATTTCCAAGATTGCCGAAAAACTTCCTTGTCCTGAACGGTAAGCCGCGAGTGCCGCGTCGATACGCGCTTGTGCAGTAGGCATTACAGACTTTTCAAAATTTTCGGTACGCTGCTGAAAGCCGCGCCAGTTGGCGTAGTAACTGGCAATATCAGCTCGCATTGTGCGTGCATTGTCATCACGCTGCGCACGTGTTTTTTCTAACAGTGCGTTTTTGCTGGCAAGACTTTGGTTCTGCCTACGGTCGGGAAAGATCGGTAAATCCATACCAAATTGCAGTGACACCATATTGGGGAAAGCTGCACCGCGCTGGTTGTAACTCAGCTCAACATTCCAGTCAGGGCTGCGATTTTTTTGCTCCAGTGCCACATCGGTTTCTGCAAGCGCGACTTGCTTTTCCATCAGGTCAAGATGCGGGTGATCGGATAACCGTGTAGTCAGCATCTCCGCTGTATCGGGCAGTGCGAAGTGGGGCAATTCGGCAACAGGCGGATTGATTCCCGCATCGCCGATCCAACGCACCAGCATCGCTTGTGC